>CBDTUM010000168.1:0-8784 GCA_965363495.1 uncultured Desulfopila sp. | reverse complement strand
CACAGGCCGATGTTGCCCAATACCAGCAATTGTACCAGCGGTTTCCAGTCCGGCAGCCTTTGGCACAATGCGATACTGCAGACAGAGGTACCTGCAATCCAGGTACCGACGGCAAAACTGCCAAGAGGATTGGCAAAGTGCATCTTGAAAAGCCTTCTCTTCACCGCATCCATAAGGTAGGAGCCGGCGATAAAGAGAAAGAGAACAAAGAGGATCAGGGTAAGAGGCCGGGCAATTGCATTGTTGATCGAGGAAAAATGAATAATTGCTCCGTTTATGAAAATGCCGATTCCCATGATGATCGCACCTGAACCGGTCGGCGAGGGGATGTCTTTCATAAAGAGGAACCTGATCAGCAAAAACAAACCGGCGAGCAATATCGCCCGGAGCAGCTCAGACGAAGTTGGTATCGAGTCGGTTACGGCAATCCATCCGGCGGCTGCAGCGCAAACGGCAAGAATTGTAGCGCCTTCGAGACGCCTGACATCCAGGATGTTGATCATTGGACTCCTTGGGACAACGAATCAATGCACAGATTGTATTTCGGTAGACATCACCAAAAATTCCGTGTTTCACGAGCTGAGGTCAATTTGCTTACAGCATACCAACTTTCAGCTGAAATTCTACAAAATATGGTTAGAATTCTCTACCAGAAACTGGTTGCAGAACAGATTGTTAGTCTCTGACCAACAGATGGTCAAAATCACCCTGCTGTTTAATAGAAGGAGTTCGTAATAGATGAACTGCTGGTTTACAAGTAATCTCGGCGATGCCATGTTGGCAGGAGAACCTTTAGAGCATATCAAAGAGCTTTTCCTGGCAGAGTATGAGGCGGGCAACATCTCAAAAGACCATGCCTTATTCGTTCGCCACGAATCCGAAGGACGTCTGCACTGTGAAGTCAAGGTCTACTTTTCTCCTGCCACCGTTATTGTGGCAAAAGCAGTCAATGCCACCGCTTGCAATAAGCCCTGTCCGGACGGTTTAAGTTTGTTGACCGGTTCCGAGGAATCGTGGTCGGTTCTCTTTCCGAGAAAATCGTAACATGACAATGGATATTCAAATCAAAAGAGTATACGAATCGGCCGATTTGCAGGATGGTTTTCGAGTTCTTGTTGATCGGATGTGGCCTCGGGGAAAGACCAAAGACCAAGTTCAGACCGGACTGTGGTTGAAAGAAGTAGCGCCAAGCACAGCACTACGGAAATGGTTTAACCACGATCAATCAAAATGGGAGATTTTCAAAAGTCGTTACACAGCAGAGCTTGATGATAAACCGGAAATTGTGACGACACTCCTTGAAAAAGCGGGAAAAGAACGACTGACGCTTTTATTTTCAGCTCGAGATACCAAATATAATCAAGCTGTTGTACTGAAAGAATATCTGCTTACAGCAGCAAAACAACACAACACAAAGGACAAAAAACAACCGTCCTAAGCCGAGACAGAAGGACACACTTGAAAAAATACCGTAACCCTTTAAAACGATTGATAGTATCAATGCATTTTTGCTGAATAATCATAGAATATGATTATTCTACAAATGAACGAGGTTTTCCTTGAATATATCCATCAGTCGTCTTCAACACAGAGGAGTATCCAATGGGAGAGTATTTAAAAATCAAACAGGCAATAAAACGGAAATTTCCAGCAATCGACAGTGATGCGAGTCTGGGAGCAGCTGTAAATCTTATGGCACAGGAAGACGTTTCTGTTCTTGTCGTGAAAGTTGAAGGAGAAGTGGCAGGTATCATGACTGTCTCGGATTTGATGCAAGGCCTGGCTAATGA
Organism: uncultured Desulfopila sp.; assembly: GCA_965363495.1. Classification (GTDB taxonomy): domain Bacteria; phylum Desulfobacterota; class Desulfobulbia; order Desulfobulbales; family Desulfocapsaceae; genus Desulforhopalus_A. The sequence goes on along the minus strand of CBDTUM010000168.1, from coordinate 6,994 downwards.
CTATGATCTTGAGAAAACGAAAATTTCCACCTTTATGACCGGATGCAGGATTGATGACAAAAATCCGACAAACAAGATATGCGCTCAACTCGATGAAGATGACGATGTAATGTCGGCGCTCAAAGTCATGTACACGGGAGGAATAAATCACCTGCTCGTTACCGGCGTAGAAAACAAACTTCTCGGTGTTGTCTCCAACCTCGACCTGATCAAGTTGATAGCTTCCAAGTGAAGGTAGCGCGGAATCTCTTTGTCATTTTCGTGGTATGTAAACCGAAGTTATAGAAAGGAGGATTGCCATGTCCGAGCGACGTAAAATCACGGTCGATGGAAATGAGGCTGCGGCATCGATTGCCCACCGCCTCAGCGAGGTAATCGCTATCTATCCCATTACACCTGCTTCCCCTATGGGGGAATTTGCGGACGAATGGTCGGCATACGGCAAGCAAAATGTCTGGGGGACTGTACCCCAGGTCACCGAAATGCAATCCGAGGCAGGGGCGATTGGTGCAGTGCACGGCGCGTTGCAGACGGGGGCACTCACCACTACGTTTACGTCGTCCCAAGGCCTCCTCCTTATGCTTCCCAATATGTATAAGATCGCCGGAGAGCTTACCGCTTACACGATGCATGTGGCAGCGAGAACCCTGGCTACTCATGCACTGTCGATATTTGGTGATCACTCGGACGTGATGGCGTGTCGGCAGACCGGCTTCGCCATGCTGGCATCAGGATCGGTCCAGGAAACCCACGACCTCGCCTGTGTGGCCCATGCCGCGAGTCTTCAATCGCGGTTGCCTTTTCTTCATTTTTTCGATGGGTTCCGCACATCTCACGAAGTCGCCAAAATCGATGAACTTGTCGACCAGGATCTCCTGGCCATGATCGATTACGACAAGATTGTCGCCCACAGAGAGCGTGCACTCACTCCGGACCGTCCGGTCATCCGGGGTACCGCTGAAAATCCTGACACTTTTTTTCAGGCCAGGGAAGCCGCAAACCTCTATTACACGGCATGCCCCGAAATCGTCCAGCAAACCATGGACCGGTTCGCCCGGCTCACTGGACGGGAATATCACCTCTTCGACTATGTAGGTCACCACGATGCAGAGTTGGTCATGGTCCTTATGGGCTCTGGAGCCGAGGCAGCTCAGGAGACCGTCGAGTGGATGGTGAATCAGGGTGAAAAGGTGGGGCTGGTGAAGGTACGTCTCTACCGGCCGTTCTCGATCAAGGATTTCGTCGCCACCCTGCCCCGGACAACAAAGAGACTGGCCGTCCTCGATCGCACCAAGGAGCCGGGAGCTGTAGGAGAGCCTCTTTACCTGGATGTTGTCGTCGCACTCAGGGAAACAAGACATCAAGATATATTTCCCTTGCAGGAGCCCGATGTGATCGGCGGCCGATATGGTCTTTCTTCCAAGGAGTTCAACCCCGCCATGGTGAAAGGCGTTTTTGACGAGCTCAAAAAAAACCAGCCTAAAAATCATTTTACTGTGGGCATTGTCGATGATGTGACCCATACCTCACTCGATTACGACCCGGATTTTGATATCGAGCCTGACGATGTGGTGCGCGGAGTCTTCTTTGGCCTGGGTGCCGACGGGACCGTTGGGGCCAACAAGAATTCAATCAAGATTATCGGCGAGGAGACTGCCGACTACGCCCAGGGCTATTTTGTCTATGACTCCAAGAAGTCAGGAGGGGTCACTATCTCTCATCTGCGCTTTGGCCCGCGGATCATTCGCTCAAGTTACCTTATCAAAAAAGCTGGCTTTGTCGCTTGTCACCAGTTCACATTTCTCGACAAATATGACGTCCTTGACTACGCGGCACCCAATGCCGTCTTTCTTTTGAACGTTCATTATGGGCCGCAAGAGGTATGGGATCACCTGCCCCGCGAGGTACAGAAACAGATCATCGACAAGAGGCTTATTTTCTACGTCATCGATGCCTACAAGGTAGCCAAAGATACTGGAATGGGGGCGCGCATCAACACCATTATGCAAACCTGTTTTTTTGCAATTTCGGGGGTGCTTGAAAGAGAAGAAGCCATTGCCAGGATTAAAGGAGCCATTGAAAAGACCTACGGCAAAAAGGGCCGTGAAATGGTCCGGAAGAACTTCGAAGCGGTAGATGAAACACTGGCCAACCTGCATCAAGTCACAGTCCCCGACCAGGTTACTTCCAGCCGCACTCGCCCGCCGACGGTCTCGCCAAAAGCGCCGGAGTTTGTTCAACGCGTCGAAGCCGTGATGATGGCAGGCAAGGGAGACTCCCTGCCGGTGAGTGCCTTGCCCGTGGATGGTACCTGGACCGTGGGAACAACCCAGTGGGAAAAACGAAATATCGCTCGGGAGATCCCCGCCTGGGACCCTGCAGTCTGCATTCAATGCGCCAAGTGCGCATTCGTCTGTCCGCATGCCGCTATACGTACCAAGGTATATGGACCCGAGCAACTGGAAAGTGCACCGCCTGCCTTCAAGTCCGTTGATGCCAAAGGAAAAGAGTTCAAGGGCAAAAAGTTCACGGTTCAGGTTGCACCGGAAGACTGCACGGGATGCCGGCTGTGCGTGATGACCTGTCCGGGGATAAACAAGGCGAAACCGAAGTTCAAGGCGATAAACATGGAATCGCAGCTGTCTCTTAAGGAGCAAGAGCAGGCCAATTGGGCTTTTTTCCTCGAACAACCCGAGGCCGAACGTACTGAGATAAAAATGAACGTCAAAAACTCTCAGCTCCTGGATCCTCTATTTGAGTTTTCAGGCTGTTGTGCTGGCTGCGGCGAGACCCAGTATATAAAACTTCTGACACAACTTTTTGGTGACCGAAGTTTTATCGCAAATGCCACCGGATGTTCGTCCATTTACGGGGGAAATCTCCCCACTACTCCTTATACTGCTAATAAAGAAGGCCGCGGACCCGCTTGGTCCAACTCTCTTTTTGAGGACAATGCCGAGTTTGGGTTTGGCATGCGTCTGGCCCTCGACAAGCATATTGAACAGGCCAGGGAACTTCTCAAAGGGCTGGCGGGCCCGGTAGGGGGGAATCTTGCCGACGAAATCTTAGAGGACAATCAGTCGACGGAGCCAAATATCAAGGCCCAACGAAAGCGAGTGGCAACTCTCAAAGAGAGACTTTCAGGCATCAAGGATTCGGCAGCCCGCAGGCTCGAGCTGCTCGCGGATTACTTAGTCAAAAAGAACGTCTGGATCGTGGGAGGAGACGGATGGGCCTATGACATCGGCTACGGCGGTCTGGATCATGTTCTGGCCATGGGTCGCAACGTCAACATTCTGGTACTCGATACCGAGGTCTATTCCAACACCGGAGGCCAGCAGTCGAAGGCCACATCCATGGGGGCCGTCGCCAAATTCGCTGCCTCCGGAAAGGCTCTCCCCAAAAAGGACCTTGGGCTCATGGCAATGAGCTACGAAAGCGTATATGTGGCCCGAGTGGCCTTTGGTGCCAACGACCAGCACACCGTGAAGGCCCTCGTGGAGGCAGAGTCTTACCCTGGCACCTCGCTCATCATCGCCTATTCCCATTGTATTGCCCACGGCTATGACCTGGCCTATGGCGGCAAACAACAAAAGCTGGCAGTTGAGTCGGGCTACTGGCCCATTTACCGTTTCGATCCTCGGCGAACCGAGCTGAATCTCAATCCCTTCCAGCTTGACTCTGGTGCGCCAAAGGTGCCGCTTGCCGATTACATATACAACGAAGCCCGCTTCCGGATGCTCCAAAAACTTGACCCCGATCGGGCAAGAACACTTTTGGCCAAAGCGCAGCAAGAAGTAAATCATCACTTCGTCCTCTACGAGCAACTCAGCCAACTTAAAGAAGGCGACTCGTCTTCCCAAAACCCCTGATAAATAAGGAGGGATCATGGACCTTTCTACGAGTTATTTAGGACTGAAGCTGCAGCACCCACTCATGCCGGGAGCGTCTCCCCTGGTAGAAAATCTCGACACCGTCCGGCGTCTTGAGGATGCGGGGGCGGCGGCCATTGTCCTCCATTCTTTGTTTGAAGAGCAAATCATCAGCGAACAGTTCAGACAGGAGCAAGATGTGGAGGTGCCTGAAGAAACCTTCGCCGAAGCAATTACTTATTATCCCCGCAGGAATGAATATCAGGCTGTTGGGCCCGATTATTACTTAGAGCGAATTCGAAAGATCAGGGAGATAGTCAACGTGCCCGTCATTGCTTCACTTAACGGAATCTCGATTGGAACCTGGATCGAGTATGCCGCCATGTGTGAACAGGCAGGTGCTGATGCCCTTGAACTGAACGTCTATTTTCTGGCAACTGATGCTGAAGAGAATAGCGAGACCGTGGAACATCGTGTTGTGGAAGTGGTGAAGGCGGTAAAGAGCAGCATTACAATCCCTGTGGCGATAAAACTCTCACCGTTTTTTTCATCGCTACCCAACTTGATCAAACGCATCGAAGAGGCAGGGGCGGAAGGAATAATACTCTTCAACCGCTTTTATCAGCCGGATATCGACGTGGAAGAGCTTAGGGCGGTACCGAAACTGCGCCTTTCAGACTCAACCGAACTTCTCCTGCGGCTTCGCTGGATTGCAATCCTGTCGGGCCGGATGGGCCTCTCTCTCGGTGCCTCCGGTGGCGTACATACGGCCATAGACGCCGTAAAAATAGTGATGGCCGGTGCCCATGGTGTGCAAATGGTCTCAGCCCTGCTTAAAAACGGCCCCAATTATTTGCGTCAAGTACTGGATGACATGACCTCCTGGATGGAGCAACACGACTACGAGTCGATCGATCAGATGAGGGGCAGCATGAGCCTTCTCAACTGTCCCGACCCTGCCGCTTTTGAGCGGGAGAATTATATGCGTATCCTCCAGGGTGGAACCAAATATGTATGATTTGACCGTTCCAATTCCGCGACCTTGGTAAAACGAAGTAATTTCTATAAATGCCGCCTACAGGCAGGTTTCGCCTTCATTGACACAGAAGGTAATCCATAAACATGTACCGTTTAACTATCGGAGGTGCAAAATGTTTGTCGTCATCATTTCTTTTCCGCCCATCAAAGCAGGTAAAGATGCAGAGTTTCAAAAGTGGTTTGCCTCGTCAAACGAACAATTCAAACCGTTTATGGGCTTTATCAGAAGAAGGCTTTTGAAGCCAGAGGGAGAAGGCAGTTACGCGGCGATTGTGGAGTTTGAATCTCGGGATGCATTTCAGGCCATGCACAGCAGTTCTGTCCACGACATGGAGGGAGAACAGGTCATGCCGCTTTTCGACGGCAAGCCGACACCTCGTTTTTATGAAGTGGCCATAGGATAGGTGCAGGAGACTCATCCACGCGTGACAAAAAAACCTTCTGTGTCTATGGAAGCAGGGATTAAAACAATAGTGGAGGATGACCATGGCAGATGAACAGAGCGCACCTGGTGCAGGTGCCTTACTGGTGGTTGGTGGTGGCATGAGTGGGCTGACGGCAGCCCTCGAGGCCGCTGAACTCGGACAAGATGTTTTTCTGATTGAGAAAAACCCTTATCTGGGTGGCCGAGTTGCCCAGCATAACCAATACTTTCCCAAACTTTGCCCGCCCATCTGCGGACTCGAGATCAATTTCCAGCGGATCAAGAACAATCGTAGAATTCGCATCTTTACCATGACTGAGGTGAAAAGCGTAACCGGCAGCCCGGGAAAGTATCAAGTGAATCTTGAGACTAGGCCGCGGTACATTAACAGCAACTGTACCGCCTGCGGGGCATGTGAACAAGCCTGCCTCGATGAACGGGACAGTGACTTCGATTTCGGGATGTGCAAGACTAAAGCGGCGTATAAGCCACATGATCTGGCCTTTCCGATGCGCTATGTCATCGACAAGGATGCATGCAGCGAGGCAAGCCTGCAGGCAATTAAAGATGCTTGTAAATACGATGCGGTAGAGCTTGACATGCAGACAAAAACTTTCACCCTTGACGTAAGCGCTATTGTCTGGGCCACGGGTTGGAATCCTTATGATCCAAACAAAATAACCAACCTGAAATTCAATGAAAGCAAGGCGATCATCACCAGTATGATGATGGAGCGCCTGGCATCTCCCAATGGACCGACCAGCGGTAAGATTCTTCGTCCGGGTGACGACAAAAAACCGGAGAGCTTTGCCTTTGTGCAATGTGCCGGTTCCCGAGATGAGAATCATCTGGAATATTGTTCATATATCTGCTGCAATGCCACCATCAAACAAATCACCTATATACAAGAGCAATACCCGGAGGCCAAAGTCTACGTTTTTTACATTGATTTGCGCACGTCCGGCAGACATGAGAAACTCCGTGATACGGTAACGGCAAAAGGCAATGTCACTTTCACCAAAGGAAAAGTGGCCGAGATCATCCCGGAGGCCGACGGCAGTGTCACCGTGGTAGCTGAAAATGCACTCACCGGAGAAAAGATCCATCAGCGAGTCGACATGGCTGTATTAGCCACCGGGATGGAGCCAGCCCTGAAAGAGCAGGCTGCAGCACTTGGTCTGCCAATTGATACTAACGGTTTTATTCTGTCTGATCCGGAGAATGGCATGGTTTCCTGTGGGTGTGCCAAAAAGGTGAGTGATGTTATGGTCAGTGGCCAGAATTCTACTGCAGCCGCCCTTAAAGCCATTCAATCGTCGAGGAGGTAATGTCAATGGACAAAAAATACGGGGCCTATATCTGCACAGGTTGTGATATAGGAGAAAATCTCGACATTGAAGCACTTAGAAGTGTGGTCGGCGAACAGGGGATGACGGCCAAGCTCCATGCAGCTCTGTGCAGTGAGGCCGGTCGCGAGATGATTAAAAGCGACATCGCGGGCAATGGGGTGAACACCGTCATTATCTGCGCATGTTCGCCGCGGGTCTGGAAAAGGGAGTTCACTTTCGGGACAGACACGATCACTGTCCGGGTCAATCTCCGGGAACAGGTGGTCTGGTCGATGGAAAAGCCCAGCGAGTCGCGGAATGCGGAGGTGATC
>CBDTUM010000167.1:0-9134 GCA_965363495.1 uncultured Desulfopila sp. | reverse complement strand
GACCATCCACTTTATTGTGCTTTGTCTTGTTATCATTGTGCTTTTTTCTATTTTTTGAGATTGGTTGGTTTTTTAGGGCAATATCTAAGAATATGGGTTCTCGGGGAGTAATGTCAAGTAATCTGGAATTTCTTGCTGTTTATTGGGGGTTGTAGGGGGATGAGTTCCTTCACTAGTTTTTTAGGTCACTAATCCCGCCCAAAAGCGTCGCGGGACTCTTTTTGGTACTCGCTTGACGGGTATAAGTTCCTTCACGAAATAAGACTCTTGTAAAGAGCACAAGAATTTAAATAGCAAATCACTATTCCCGCCCAAAAGCGTTGCGGGATAAGTTCATTCACGAAATTCTTTTCTTGTAAACAGCACAAAAAAAGAATTTCTAATTCACTAATATGCCATATGCCCAAGAGATTTCATAATAAGGGCAAAACCCATGGCGAACATGCCGGAGAGGCCCATGCCGCAGGAAAAACCGGCAAGCAAAACCGGGGCATATTGCCGCCACATTGGGCCGTATTTTTTAAGGAAAATATATCTACCCAGCAAGGCGCCGGCGACTTCCAGAACCAGGCCATGAGGAGTGGATTGGCCGAGCCCCCGGACCACGCCGTAGATGAGCAGTACCGGCAGGCCAAAAAGACTGAGAATAATGTACATAACCAGCCCGAAGCCAAGACCTGAAAAAACTGTCATGCCATTTAAGGCCTGATAAAACATTGAATTCCCTTCCAGGGTGGAGGTCTGCATAAGTAGAGTATTTAAGGCCTGCAGATGCCATAGTTCCTGGGCAAAAGGATAGTTGGCAGAAGGTATCGGCGCCAGTCGCCATATAAATTGCGAGAAGAGCAGGCTGGCAATCATGACGATGGGAAAGACCAGCAGTTCCGCCTTGATAATGCCCCGCAGAGAGGTGCCTGTCAGTTCGATCTGGCGGAACTGCACGGTGGCCTCCCCGTAATTGTGGATGGGAATCGGGGCATACCAGATTTCAATACCCTGGTAACCGAAAAAACGGGCCCCGGCAATAAAGCTTGCTTCCCGGACAAGAGGGAGGCTGACAAACTGGCCGGCGATACCTTCCATTCGAGCGGTTATATAGGAGATGATCGGGGTGTAGATAAACCCATAGCCGAGAAAAAAGACCCACGGGAAAGACGGAACCAGCCAGACACACATTGCCACATAGGCCAGTGTTGAAAAGAAATAAATGCCGATAGCAATCCAGAAATTGAAATCACCGCGACCGGGCGGGGGATGGAACAGATCATGAAGCGTGCCTCTGTTGCCGTCTTTTACCCGAAAGGAGTGGACCACGGACCAGACACCGATCAGGCCGATCGCCAGTCCCAGGCCGATGCCAAAGCTCATATAAAAATCAAAGTTGTTGGCAAAAACCGTGTCAACGGTGGCCATGCCGGGATGCCATCTGGTCAGAACACCGGCGGAATAGAGCCATGGATTGAGGATGATGGTAATGATCAGACCGATAAGGCCACCGATCACCGCCCAAAAAGGCAGGACCATGCCGACAAACAGCAGGCCAAGGTCAAGCTGCAGGCCGGTGGCGACGGCGGGCAGAATATCTTCCGTGTATCCCGTCAGCTCGATCCACGGAATCGGGATAAGTCTGATCTGTTCGGTAAAGATCAGCCCGGAGATTATCGGTAGCACCACATAAATAAAGCCGAATGCCAGGCCAATGACTCCCCCTATGGAAAAAACCCGCCATTTCCAGCTTTCTTTCTTTTCTTCCGCCGATTCGGCCAGGGCCATGGTACCGAGCGCGGCGACCGGAGCCATCGGAAACGGCAGTTTTTCTACATCAGAAGTGATCCGGTAGAGGGCGTAGCCCAGGCCGAAATGATCGATGCGCTGAATGATCTGCGAACCCACCAGCAGCAGTATCGGGATCAGCCAGTCTCTGTGGAAAAATGACCGTTCCAGCATGGACTGCGAATCCGGTCCAGGTGCGACCCAGGAGGGGATGAATTCGGTCACACCAAGCATTCTCGCCGCATCCGACTGCACCAGGTATTGATTCCAGAGCAGGCCGGAAAAAGGCGAGGCCAGCGCGGCACCCGCCATATAATAGAGAAGAAATATTTCTTGCTGTTTCAGATCGGAATGGGCCCGTTTGGCAATCTCGGCAAATAATATGATGGTCACCCAGCGGGCAGCCGGACCGATGCCCTGGCCGATGACTAACTGGAGATACATCGATCCCGGCATCATCAAAAATCCGATGAAGATGGCACCGATGATGGTCTTCCAGTCAAACCCTTCTTCAAAGTGTGAAGGCGCTTTGAGCAGGTCGCGATATTCTTTTAATTCTTTGTCGTCATACATAGGTTTCGTCTTCCAGACTCAAGGTTCCCGGCAATTAATCCGGTAACACCTGGTAACTCATATCGGTAAACAGTCCCACCAGGGCCCAGCCACCGCCCATGAGAAAATCACCGATAATCAGGCCGATGAAAAAATACTGCAGTTTCTTGAACAGTACTATACCTCCATAGCGCATGCATAGAGCGTTGCAGGCCCAGCCGATAAAAAAACTGACCCACAGAATACGCATGGCTGAGCTGTAGGCAGTGAGGTAGCCGAGTGGATGAATGGGCCACCAGTAGATGCGATGATAACAGGTGACCAGGACAAGCATTACCACAGCTCCCGCCAGGGCAAAGATAAAAATCCAGTTGCCGGTACTGGTGTCCATGGCGACCAGCCGGTAAATATTTTCATACACTGCGGTTGTGGTCTGGCTGGCCCAGTCCAGCTGCAGTTCCCGAATGCCGTAGCGGTAACAGAGGGTCATCATGGCCAGGATGGATGTGGTCATGGAGGCGACAATAGTCATGGCCAGCCCGGAAAACAGCAGCAGAGCAGGGTTTCTCTTCTGATTGAGGTGGCGGGCATGCAGCAGAGATGGCAACAATGATTCGCGCAGGTCGACGAAAAGTACCTTTTGGCTCATTCCGGCTAAGAGACCACTGGCACCGGCAAATAATTTCGGGCCGAAAAGGGCAATCATGCCATCGGTGGGGGCCGCGGTGAGGGTAAAGTAGGCAAGTCCACCCTGGCAGATGATCCGGGTTGCCACCAGCATGATCATAAAAAAAGCACCGACAAGTACGACTGCTGTGAGCGGGGCCATACCAAGCCGGATATACCACCAGATAATCGCCGCAAAGCCAAGAATAGCACCCCAGAACGAGATCCGGACATCGAACCATTCCGATCTTTCCGGGGAGGGCTTTTGGAGGAAAAACGATTGCCGGCAGACATCGAGCAGGTGCAGTCGAGCCAGCCAGACGAGAAAGAGAAAGAAGACGCCATAGGCACCAATCATCTGCATTTCTTCAGGTCGTGCCAGAGTCGGACCAAAGGTGACGCCCAACTCGGAAACCGGGATGGTATAGCCAAATAAATTAAGGATGCCGTAGAGTAAACAGCCGCCTAAAAAGAAAAGCCAGAAAGAAAAGGAGATCTGCCGCGAGGTCAGAAAGGCAAAGCCGATAAAAGACGGATAAAAATAGATCTTCAGTTTCTGAAAGCCGGTAAGTATGCCGCTGTCTGAAAAATAGGGGCCGGCCAGAAAGAGGGTTGGAATGGACGGAATCGTTGGATAGTAAAGGTTCAGGCCATTGATCAGATGCAGAAAAACGGGGATAGAGAGACCGGTGAGTAAGAAACGATTGAGGAAAAAGCTACCGGTCCGCCCTTCACTTACCGCCTGGCCGATCATCTCAGGGACCTTTAACAGCGGAAAATTCATCCGCTCATTATGAATCCACTGCCTCGAAAGGATGTTGATCAGAAACAGCATGACCATATAGCACAGCAGGACAAATACGCCCCAGAGCAGCAGCGGAGGCAGCCATGCGCTCCATGGAATCGCCCGCACCACCTCGAGCCAGCCCATATCCCGACCGCCGCTAATGCCGTTATATAAAAGTTTGATGGCTTCTGGGTCGGTTGGGGTCAGCGCCGGCGGGATAAAAGGGTTGAGCGCTTCGTCCCAGCGGTTCCCCGGGGTAGCGAAATGCACAGGAGCGGTCAGATTGATAAGAAAGGTGCGGGCAAGGCCGGTGTAGGCGATACCCGAGCCGATAACCATTTCGATCCAGATCACGAGCAGCTCAGGGCCGGTCAGCAACAGAGAGGAGCGGAAAATTCTGGCAAGCAGGCTGACGCAGACGGCCAGAATTAAAAAGATAAAGAACGGGGCGAGGGGGAAATGACCACCGCCGAGTGGAGTCGCCCGCAGAAAAATATTATTGTAGGGAGTGAGAAGACATATAGCGACAGCCAGGAAAATGCCAACCAGGGGGGCTCGGAGGCGAATTGGTCCGGATATCGGATTCTGTGGCGAACTCTGCATGTCAAATGACCTCCGGTGCCAGGCTTTTGTCGGCAATGACCTTCTGAAAAGACTGTTGCAACTGGACATGTGTTGCATGGTCAAAAGAACGCCAGACCAGCAGCTGTTTTCGAACTTCATGCAGAAATAAGGTGCTGATTCGCTGCCAGACAGCCGATTCCCCCGACTGTCTGTGCAGGGTGATTTTTATTTCAAGAAATTCTTCACCTTCCAGGGCCGGACAGAACTGGATGTCAACGGTCTGCATGATGCCGAAGTCAAAAGGTGCGAGCCAGACGTTTGCCCGAATATGTAAACATCTTAAATCGTTCGGGGCATCTGATTCGGCGATCATTTTATGGATTTCGTCAACCGTTGAGCAGCTGAAGACAATCTCGACAGGACCTGTCGAAAAAACCCCGTGCGAAACATCCCTATGGCTGGTGAGGTAGTCGTAGATGAATCCGCCAATGCTTTCATGTTCCCTGAATTTCATCAGAAACGGCAGGGTGACCTGAATGGTATTGTCAACGGGTGGTGGCAGTTTAAAGGTTCGGTTGACATCGGGAATGGCAATGCGGGCGGCAACTCTCGCCGGGTAGAGCACCGAGAGAAGAACGACGGTGATAACCAGTACCATGGCAGCAATCCCGGCTCCCGAAGAGTAATTAACGGTGATCCCCGCCCAGAGCGGTGTTGTTGCAAGAAATGCCGCAGAAATCTGGGCCACCATGTAGCCAAGTACTACCGAAATGACGGCCAGAGCCATTGCTTCCGCGATAAAGAGAAAGCCGACATGGGAAGGGGCTAAGCCCACGGAGGTATAGACCGCGATCTCTCCTTTTCGCTCATAGACGGAGCTGATCATGGTGTTCAGGACGATCAGGACCGAGATGAGCAGCGGAATTATAATATTAGGAACCCCGCTGTAGTTCATGGTGTCACTGATGTTGTAGAGCCAGACCCCATCTTTTTCACCGGCAAAAATAGCCAGGCTGAACCTGTCGCTCAAGGCGCTGACGATAGTGCCGATATCTGCTGTATCGGTCGGTTTGACGGCGATATTCTTCAGCTTGCCCCCGGCGGCTAACAGGGTCTTGGCCGGGATGATTGCTGTCTGACCCGCCGGAATATGGCTATATCTACTCTGCATGGATCGGACATCGTCGCCTGATTCAAGGGCTTCCATCTCCGCTTCGGTCAGTTCAGTTCCCGCCTCGTCGGGAAAGATGACCGGGGTGAGCATTTCCCCATCGAGGTCCACGGCTTTCTCATACTCCTCTGCCTTGAAGGTGCCAATAACCGTGAAGGGAAAACCCCATAATAATACGGTCTGGTTATCCTGTGCCGTTACCCCGAGGCGGGCGGCCATCTGTTCTTCAAGGATAATTGCCGTCTGGTCGGTATCAGCAAACCACCGGCCGGAGCTCAGAAGGGTGTTAAGTCCGGTGACGTTCGCCTCGTTCGGGCTGAGACCGATAAGGCCCTGGATGTTAATTTTGTTTTTTCCATGGCGAAGCGGCACACTGACCGGCCGCGCCGGGTAATTGCCTTCGAGCCAGACTCTCGGTGCCGGCTTACTGATCGTTGCCATGCTGTTGACCAGAATATCGGTTGCCTGGGGCGGCAGGCTCTGCCAATTGACTTTTTTCAGCAGGATTCCCTGGTACGGAGCGTGGGACTGGAAAGGCAGCCGGACCTGTTGCCGATTGGACTTGATCGTGGTGAAACTCATTATGGTAAAAGTAAGAATAATCAACGTGGTGCAGGTAAGTATTGTTCGCAGGCGACGTCTGCGCAGATTGGAAACACCCAGAAAAAAGGCGGCAATAAAGGCCTTCCAGTGACTGATCTCTTCCGGACGTTTATGGCTGGCCCGTCGCTGCAGGCGGATCATTTCCTTTTCGAAGCGGAAGAAAATGATCAAGGTTACCATAAAAGAGAGGCCGATAATAAAAAAGGCCAGGATGACCACCATTGGACTATAGGCCAGTTCAAACGCCGGATGAATATTGTAGATGATGGTGATAAGCAGCACCAGGATGACACTGAAACCGACAATCCGTTTATAAATGGTGGCAAAATTGAACAGAAAACGTTCCATAACAAAGGCAAAGGGAACAAACAGGGCAATATAGAAGAGCACGCCGAAAAGGACATCTTTCTGCGTTTTCTCGATTTGCACATAAACCCGGGCCGCAAGAGCCAGGGCTTCTTCAGCAGTTGTACGGGCGATTGAATACTTGAGGTCGGCAAAACCTTTGGTGCTTGTCGCAAGAGCGGCGAGTCCTCTTGTTTTCAGATCGTTAATTCGTGTGTCATAAATACCGTGCCTTTCCAGGTTGTCGATGCGTGGTCCGAGAAGTGTCCAGGCATCTTGCGCCGCGTGATAAACAGTGTTGGGGATGGAGGGGTATTGATCGACCAGATAGCCAAGGCCAAGTTTATCTTTTTCGGAGCCGTTGGTAAGGATCATTTTGTTGGTGAGTACCGTATCGGACAGGGTCAGTTTCAGACGGGTGCCGGGTTCGGTATAGATGGAGGAGATAATCGATTCACGGGTGTCTATTCGACTGTACCAGTAATGTTCCGGCGGGGCATCGCGTCTACCGTCAAAGAGATGTATTTTCGTCAGATAAGCAAAATTGCGTGGTTCAAGCAGGTCAAACAGGGTTGTCTGCCGGCAATTGAACATGATCAGATCCGTCTGCATGGATTTCCGCAGCAGTTTCAAGCGGTAATTGTCCTTTCCCGTTTCTTTTTTGTCGATTGCCCAGATGACCTTGCCGGTATCCTCGTCGAATCGGTAGCCTTCAATGACCAGTTTATCGAGGACGTGCTTTTTATCGGCCAGCCCTTTAATACGGAAATAGCCGGATTCATCGACCATGGCGTAAAATTTATTGCTGCCCTGGTAGGCAAGAATTGTCGTGTCGGATGCCGGGTAATTGGCAAACAGTTCCCCCTGCAGCAGTAAATTTGTGCGCGCAGTCACCGACACAAAACCATCTCTTGGAGAATTGTCGTTCTTGAGAATTTTCGTCTCTGCGAGGCGATAAATGAGTTGTTCCACCAGCCTGCTCTGGTCTTGCAGATAGGACCAGTCAATTTTTTCCGCCGTGTCCGCAGGTGTGCCCCACAACACCCGGCCATCTCCTGTCGTCACCAGGCTGAGGCCAAGGTAGCCGGCCAGAGCGCTTACTTCGCCGCCAAGGTTGGGTTGATCGAGAAACCAGGAATCCCAGGAGCGCAGATGGCTCGGTCGTAAGGTGTCCTGATATTTTGCCCTGCCAATGCTTGATTTGCCGGCATCTTCAAGAATATCGGCGATGGGGCTGTAGATCGAAGTTCTGTTGACTGTCTGTTTAAGATTATAGAGCCAGCCGCGATGAAAACCACCCACGCCGTCGCCATGACTGGAAAGATGGAGACTGACGATTGCCGCCACCTCGTAGTCCCGAACATGGTTACGAAAAGTCGAGGCGGACTGCAGGGCTTTGAGCTGGTTCCCGGCATCGGACAGGAGGCGCTCATTTCTGGCGATAGCTCTGGGGATTATCTGGGTCAGAAGGGCCGTTTCTGCCGGTGGGAGATTGTGGAAGCTGTCCGCCCAGCCGAGTCTTCTGTAGAGCAGACGCTGCTGGGCAGTTTCTTTGATCAACTGCCGTACCTCATCTGTCTGCGCACCGAGTCGCAGCTGCATGAGCTGCCTCGACACCTGATCGATTGCCTGATCGAGACTGTGTTTGAGAGCTGTCCCTAGGTGTTGATCCCGCTTGCTGTCTTCGGTGAGAGGGAAAGCGAGCCCATGGAGCATCATCAGGTTGGCTTTACCTCGGGCAATTTTTTGTTGCAGCTGGCGCTTTAAGTCGCGCAGATCTTTGGATCTGACATTGGTACTCCAGATCATATCCCGCATCCCTGCAAGGGTCTGGGCCTGACCGCTGGTGGCGACCAGCATGACAGATCGTTGCGGCGGATTTTTTTTAAGGGACTGGGCAAGTTCGAGGAAGGTGGCAATGGACGTGGCGGCGTCGGCTCCGGGCGAGTTGCCGGCGACAAATTCTTCATTATCGAAAAACGCCTCGACGATCAGCAGCTCTTTTTTGAGCTGCGGGTCGGATCCTTCGATGAGCGAATAGAGGTTTTGTGCAAGAGAGTTCTCCCAGATACAACGCGACTGCAGTTCTACCTGGGCAAAGAGAGGCGTCTTCTGGTTGGGCAGTGAACCGAAAAATTGAACGGCCTGCTCTCTTTTCATCCAGAAGCAGGGGAACTGCAGTGGCGTAAGTTCTTGTTTTTCAGCAAAGAAAATGCGTCCCTCGCTGTTGTCGCCTTGCAGGAAGATAGCCGCTTTTGCTCCAAGAGAAGCGAGCAGTTGCCAGTTCCTGCCGGAATCGAAATCGATCAGGACAATGCTGTCCTTGATGTCTTTACCGTCAATTTCCCGGAGCTGGCCTTTGCCGACATAATAGAGCGGTGCGGTCAGTATGCCATCTGTTGCTTCCGGGGTTATGGCGTTGTTGGTAAAGGGGACTAAGGGGATTTTTTTGTCTCCCATGCGCAGTTCTGCACCTAGAAAACGACGGATGGGCAGTTCATAGAAATACGCTTGTGGGTCAAACCCAAGGGCCTGCAACTTCTGTTCGACAAATGCCACCGCCTTTTCATATCCCGGTGAGCCGGTTGTTCTGCTGCCGAAACCACTGAGGGTCTCAATTGTTTGGCGTAGAGAGTTCAGAGGCGCATCGGTATCGGCGTGTGCAGGAATAAA
>CBDTUM010000166.1:0-9152 GCA_965363495.1 uncultured Desulfopila sp. | reverse complement strand
TAAGTTCATTCACGAAATAATTATCTTGTAAACTGCACAAGATAATTATTTCTAATTCACTAAACCAACCCCTGATCAAGCATAGCATGAACAACTTTGACAAATCCGGCGATATTCGCTCCGGCCACATAATTACCGGGAGTTCCATATTCTTCGGCGGCGTCCAGACAACTCCTGTGAATCGACTTCATGATCTGTTTCAGCCGGTCATCGACTTCTTTTCTGGGCCATGAAAGGCGCATGGAGTTTTGCGCCATCTCCAATCCGGAAACAGCCACCCCTCCGGCATTGGCAGCCTTGCCGGGAGCGAATAAAATTTTGCGATCCAGAAAAATATCGACCGCGTCGTGGGTTGTCGGCATATTGGCCCCTTCACAGACGAGCTGGATGCCGTTATCGACTAGATGAAGCGCATCAACATCATTTATTTCATTCTGGGTGGCACAGGGAAAACCGCAGTCAGCCTTATGGTCCCACAGCGGATTATAGCCAAGAGACGGGTTAACCGGAGTATAGACGGCACCTTGGTTTTGCTCGGTATATTCACTTATCCGTCCTCGGCGAATGTTTTTCAAATCTTTGAGATAAGTGAGTTTTTTCCGGTCAATACCCTGTTCGTCATAGATATAGCCGGAGGAATCAGAAAGGGTGAGCACCTTGCCGCCTAGTTCAATAATTTTTTCCGCGGTATACTGGGCGACATTGCCCGCACCCGAGACCAGGCACCCTTTGTTCAGCAGACTCTCTTTGCGGGTATGGAGCATTTCCAACGCGAAATACACGGCCCCATAACCTGTGGCCTCGGGGCGAATAAGGCTCCCGCCCCAGGCGAGACCTTTGCCGGTCAACACCCCGGTGAACTCATTTTTCAGCCTTTTGTACATGCCGAAAAGATACCCTATCTCGCGTGCACCAACCCCGATATCACCGGCAGGCACATCAGTATTGGGGCCAATATGTCGATAGAGCTCACTCATAAAGGATTGACAGAAACGCATCACCTCGTTATCCGACTTGCCTTTCGGATCGAAATCAGAGCCACCCTTGCCGCCGCCCATGGCCAGTGTGGTTAAAGAATTTTTAAATACCTGTTCAAAGGCCAGAAATTTAATAATACCGAGGTTGACGGAGGCGTGAAAGCGCAAGCCCCCTTTGTATGGCCCGAGTGCACTGTTCATTTCCACCCTGAAACCTCTGTTTACCTGCACCTGCCCCTCATCATCCATCCACGGTACACGAAACATGATAACTCTTTCGGGTTCAATTATCCTGTTCAGGATTGACTGTTGCCGGTATTCAAGGTTGCGGTCAAGAACCGGCTTGACGCTCGCCACCACTTCCTGCACCGCCTGGTGGAATTCATGCTGTTCCGGGTCCCGCTCTCTGATCTCATCGATTATGGTTTCCAATCACATTCTCCTGGTATACTCGAGCTTTGATTCCAGACTTTTCTTCCCTCAATGCTACAGACCATTGTACATGGTTTTTCCATTTGGAAAAGAACACTTTCTGCTTTTGTCCCATCACACTTCAGGGTAAATGGCTTATTCAGCCGAATATGATGCACATACTTTCCCTTTTCGGCAAGATCCTGTCTTTTGAGCCACTGCCAGTCAAGATAATCGGACCGCCTTTCGCCTGCCCCCGGGCCATTTTCATGTAAAGTCAGATAAGGTATGCCAAGGGAGGTGATGTTTTGGAAAAAATGGGTTCCCTGCGATGGATCGGCCCTGATTTTATCATTCTGCAACTCGATAATGGCGGCCACTCCCGAGATATCTCCCCATTGGACCGGGATGCCAAGCCATGGATCCGCGGACCCCCATCGCCCCGGGCCGATGAGTAAAAACGATTTTTTGTCCTGCAGTAGTCGACGATTCATCATTCCGATCTCTTTGGCCATCTCCATTGTTTTCGTCCCGTCAAAAGACTCTGGGCAAACATAGATTATATCGGCCATGTTTGAGAATCTGCCATGGCCAAGAGACCGGCTAACATGACAGAAAGCAATGTTTCTCTCATGATCGCAGATCTGAACATCGGCCATTTCCCCCCCGGTAACCATTTGCCTCACCTGCAAAAAATAGAAAACCGATTTTTCCAGATCCGGGTCCAGGCGTAGAGCAAACTCAATTTCCACCTCCCCGCCCATCCCCGACTTGCCTATCTTGACTAATTCTGTCAAAATCTTTCCCAGTGAATAGCTGGAATATTTTAATAAATGGGCAAAGGTCATGATTTTCACTCCCGGCAGACAGGCATCCCGCACCCTGTCCTCATCGGCAATGTAGGTCGATGCCAGCATGGTCACCGGCAGTTCTTTTTCGGCCTGCTGCACGGTTCGCAGCAGCAGATTGGAGTTGTCTCGTTGCAAACATGCATCGACCTCGACATTCAAGGCGTAGAATTCCCGCTGACTGTACTTCAGCATGTTCTCAACGGTAGAAAACTGGATCAGTTTTTTCGGTTTCGCCGGAGAGAACCACAGCGATTTGCCCCCTTCCACCACTGTTTTCCCGATGCCCAGTGCAATGTGGGCAATACCCTCATCAGCGTTCAGCCCCATGACCGGATAAAAATTATGCGACTGGGCGACGCCGGAGACGGCCGGATAAAAATAGCTGCCGTATTGATCGCCGACAGATTGCTGGATAATCACCGCCATCGCGTCTTCCCGGCCACGACCGGTTACTTTGGAAAAGGCGATGGGACTTTCAAACCAGGTCGACGCATACACCAGCTTGATAGCACTTTCCAGCTGGCCCAGTCGTTCATCAAATGAGGAATGGTTATTGGCCAGAAAATAGGTGGAATACAGACCGGCATATGGCTTAAACTGGCCATCTTCCAATAGGCTTGAGGAGCGCACAGTAAGAGGATGGGTAGTTTTTCGCAAAAAAGCCCGAAGTTCCTGCCTGAGCCAGGCAGGTAAAGCAGCATCCAGAAAAAGATCGGCAACCCGATCGTCGGGCATTAATTTACTAAAATGAAGATTATTTTTTTCAACAAAGGCGTTAAAGCCGTCTGCGGTTATAACACAGGTTTTCGGAATGGTAACCCCATGCGTCCGCAGTATGGGATGAACGCGATGGGCGCCCTGCAGACAGGCCCACATAAATGCTATCCCACGCGCTTTGCCACCCATAGACCCGTTGCCTATCTTCACAAAATCCATGATATCCGGATCGTAGTCATCTGCCGAAAACTTAACCACAACCCCCTGCTGGCGTAATTTACGCAGCGAATGGACCTTATTGACCAGATCGGCCCGAATATCTTCCAGCGTATCACTATTCGTTACAGAATCATTGTGCAGCTTACGGGCCAGAATGACTTCCGCTCTGGCCATGACCCAGTTGGAAAAATGGTTTCTGTTGCTGTGATATCTGAGCGACTCTTCAGGAATATTTTTAAGCTGATGTTCAAATTCACCGAGATTTGAGGCATGACCTATAGCCGTTCCATCAGGCATCCGAAAAATAAAATCGCCAAAGCCAAGATTGGCTAAGAAGAAATTATGCAGTTCATCTTTGAGCACCGGGGAATTTTTATCAATAAACACTACGGGGAGCCGCTCGGCCTCGGCACGATTCTCTTGTTTAGTGGACATCATCAACAACGGCACATCAGGGATCTCACTTCGAATTGACCTCAAGAAATCAAAGCCGGCCAGCGCATCGGCCTGTCCGGCTTTTCTGAACGTTGCATCAGAGATTACGGTAAAGACATACGGTTTATAGGTCTCATACAAGCGTTGGGCTTCTTCATAATTTTGGGCCATGAGTATTCTTGGCCGGGCTCTCATCCGCAGCAGGCGGTGTCGTTCATTGAGACTTTCATCGAGCACCGATTGGGTCTGACGCACCACTTCACTGTAAATCATGGGCAGAATGAGCGAGCGATAGAACGGAGAGTCTTCAACATAGATAATGACCCGCACCATTGCCCGTTCGGTGTCCATCGCCACATTTTGATGGTCTTCGACAGTTTTTATGATAGCGAGCAGCAGATCCGCCTCGCAGCACCAGATAAAAATGTTATCGACCCCATGCCTATTTACCTTATCAGGAAAAGTCGATCGCATGTTATGACCAATCAATATGACCGGCAGATCAGGCTGGATTTTTTTTATGGCCGAACCCAACGAAAAAGCATCCATCCCGCCCAGAAAAGGCATGGTGATAACCATATCAAATTTTTTCTGGTTGATCAGATGGAGCGCTTCAACAGCCGAGGAGACCCTGGTGATCTTCGGTGGTTTGCTGAGATTAAGGCCGTGGTATTCATTGATGAGTCGGGTGGCGATACTCCCGTCCTCCTCCATGATAAAGGCATCATAGAGACTGGAGATGAGGAGTATTTCCTGCACCTTAAAGGGCATGAGATCGTGAAAGATTTTGAAATGGGGATCAAAATCGGCAATGACCTCAAGAGAATCGGTATCATTCAACATCGTTTCCCTACATTGGATACGTTATTGTTGTGGCTTGAAATGTGTTCCTTACCAGCTACTGTAAGTCTGATCTTAGCAAAAATAAAATAGAATCAGAGGGAGTCAGCAAAGAGATAGACGATTGGGAACCAGCTGACCACCACCAGAAAAAGAGGCAGCAGCACAAGAGTAAGACGAAGAGCTGCTTTTTGAAACGAACGTACCGATTGTCGAAGGCTGGAAATTGTCGTAAAAAGTGACGTCACCCCCATGCTCATGCCGAAAAAAGTTGCGCCAAAAAGTGGTAGATAAACCATATATCCGATGTAATGATACTCCTTTTTAAGGATATCGAAAGGACAGCGGTGAAAAGGCATCCCATAAATGTAGGAAGAGATTACCGCAGTAATGACCAGCAGAGACAAACAGAAAAAAATCAGCCAAAGCAGACTGAAAAAGATACCGGTTACTTTTTCACCCGGGAAAGTGGTTACACCCGTCTTTTTCAGCAGAACAAAGCCAAAACCAAATAATAGGCCGGCCAGACCGTAAAAAGCCACCATAACCAGACGAACCGGCACTGGCCCAATAAGGTTTTTTCCGTCGCCGGTAGCCTGGCCAAAAACCACCCCGCAACAGGATGTGATAATATCCGGTTTCAGCTGAGCCAGATACAGCAGCAACAAAAACATATCGAGCACAAGAAGCGGTGCCAGCAAAAGGGTATACCAAGACTTGATCCGGATCAGCGGAAAATATTCGGAGCTCATGTCCAGACGATGCACGACGATCCAGAAGCCGTAAAGGAATATGCCGGAAATCTTCACCAGTAAAAGAGGTATACCATATCCGTTCGCGAGAAAGGCGCCGGTGGCGCACATCGCCCCAATGAGGGTCTCGGCATACCGGTCGGCAGCCAGGACCAGAAGAAGCAGGGAGATAAGCTGCAAGACCATGCCGTACTCCATCAACAGTGCCGACAGCCAGGTCTCATTTTCCAGTTGAATCTGTCTTGCAGTATCGGCATCGGCATCCCAGAACCGCAAAATCCTGATGGCCGTCCGAACCGTTCCCCCTGCCAGAAATAACGCTGAAATGGAGGTGACAAGGAGGGTAATCGACCAGGTATTGAGGAGCATAGGCGCCTCACCGCACCGGCGGATGATGCACAATCTCGCCCTCTCTGACTTCAATTATCCTGGCCATCGCCGGATGTGTACTGACAATTGGGTCATGGGATGTGATCACCACGGTTCGTCCCTCGTCTTTTAAGCTGGCCAGCATGTCCACCACCGCAAGCGACAGCTTTCTGTCAAGATGCGCTGTCGGTTCGTCGGCGACGATAATCGGTGGGTCATTTATCAGTGCCCGGGCTATTGCCACCCGCTGCAGTTCTCCACCGCTCAAAAGATTAACAGTAAATTTTTTTCGATGGCTCAAACCAAATTTTTTCAGCAGTCGATCGGCTTTTTGTTCGCGAACACCAGGAGAAATTCCTAAAGGGATAAGAGGGAGGGTGATATTTTCCAGAACGGTCAGGTGATCAATCATATTATAATGCTGGAACACAAAGCCGATCAGTTCGCGCCGATAACGGGTGAGAAAATGATCTGGGAGCCGGGATATTTTTTTACCGCCAATCGTTGCACTGCCACTGGTTGGTGCAAAGATACAGCCAATAATAGAGAGCAGCGTAGTCTTGCCGGAGCCGCTCGGTCCCTGTACACAGATCATCTCAGTTGGGGCAACAGCCAAACTGACATTTCTCAGAGCGATAACCTCATTGGCCTGGCCTTGATTGTATATCTTTGTTACCTGCTGCAGCTCAATAAGATTACCAGGCATATCAGATCACCGAATCAGCTCGAACCGTGGCGGCCCGCCAGGCAGGCACTGCCGTGGCACAGAGATACGGGATGACTGACAGGGAAAAAATCAGCAGCAGATCGCCTGCGGCCATTGGAGGCACCAGAGGAAAAACGGGGCGAATAACCGACCAGCCGAGGAAAACCGGCCTAAACAGCACGCCGTTAAAAAAAACAACATGGACCCAAGCCAGCAGGTATCCGCAAAGAAAAGAGAGAAAAGAGAGAGACAGGGATTCACAAAAGCGTAAAAAAATAATATCGCCGGTCTGCCAGCCGAGGATTTTCAAAATCCCTACCTCCTTTATCTCCTCCAGGGAGAGACCGGATGCTTTATCCCAGGCCAGAACGATGAAGGCAGCTAAAGCAGTCAAGAGACAGATAGTGCCCAACCCACTGCGCCAGTTAAAAACCACTTTATACGTTTTAAGAATCTGGTTTCTGGTAACAACCCGGCTTCCCGACAATTTTTCGCTTATTTTACGAGCGATTATCTCTACCTCGTCAGGATTGGCCACGGAAACCAGCAAATCGGTGACAAAGCCATCAGTAATGGCAAAAAGATCTCTCGCGTCGGCCAGATTCATCACCATCAGATCTGCAGTAAGGATCTCTGTTTTTGGGGCAAACAAACCAACTGTTTCAAAGGAGGCTTGCGTGAGGTCGGGTCTGAATAAAGAAAAATGTTTTCGATTCCCGAGCTGGAGCTGGCGGCTGACATTCTCGCTTATAACGACTTGTCCTTGTTTATCGGCAGCAGGCAACCGACCCTCGGACAGCCCAAAAAGCTGCATGCCGGACGAATCCTTTATCAGTGTCGGCAGACCAATAATCGTATAATTCGCGCCATTGCTCTCATCAAAGTAATAACCCCAGATCCGCTCTTCCATTTTTTTGATACCAAAAATTGCTGCCAGCTGAGACTTGGCTGAAGAGGCAATGGCCACCTGCCTGCCTGCCGACATCTGCTGCACGGTAATGTCTGGTGTCGTGGCGAGTATCGTCTCTGCTGCTTCGGTCAATGCCCTACTCACCAACTGAAAAGAGGCAAAGAGGAAAATGACCAGGGTAAAGATGATAAAGACGCTCACATTCTTGAGAGATTTTCGACACAGCGAAGACAGCGCGTAGTCCAAGATATTCAGCAATCGACCCAAGCCAGTCTTTGTCATGATCTAATGAACCGGAGCCCAAAATAAGGTGGAGGGAAAATGGTCTATTGCACCAGGATGATCCATCGACACCACGACCGAATCGCTGACTGCAGGGTGACGGGTATAACGCGCCTCGGTGGACAGGGCTAAATCGGACAGACCAAGGTTTGCGACCACCCCCTGGAGCATTATGAAATGCTTCGCCTGCCCACCCCTTTTGGCGAGCACCGCTTGGGTAACAACACCACCCAGCATCGACAATACCAGCAACGCCATCAACAAACCGACAGAAGCACGCATCTTCAATTTGTTTTCGGCATTTCATTGTCCTGCATTGTATGACCCGGCATCGAATGCTTTTTCATTGTATCTTTTTTCATCTTATGACCTTTTCGTAATGATTCTATGACATCCGGGGTTATCTCGGCAAAGGGGTATATCTTCTTACCGTGATGATCCTTGAAGAAACTGTCAGCTCCCGCCTGACTGTCAAATGGAATAAGTTCATGCCCCATGGGGCCGTATACGTCACTCCCCAGCACAAAAATAGCTTTTTTGCCATCAGTCCATTTCTGACTGTAATAATCTTTCACCATAATTTCGTCCACCGCACTGCCCGCAGCAGCACCAAACTGCTGTGGTGCAAAGTAATAGGCCATCATGTCCTTTACCCCGTCAAAGACCTCGACACTGCCATCGGACATATTAACCTGCGTCAGCCACTGTGGATACTTCGCCACAAACATCCCGCATACCGGACATCGACTCTCATTTTTTACATGTTCGCCAGCCTTAGGGCCTGCACCATTACCAGTCTCAGCGGTAATGACCAAAAGCATAACAGTTATTGTTACAAGCCAATTTTTCATTGTATACCTCATCAATAAAGTGGTCATTTCAGTTATTCAGTGAGTGGGTCGTATGCACATCAGAACCCAAAAATTTCCTGCAACTCTGCCTCACCGACACCGCCAAGCAGAGCCGCCAGTATCTTCTGGTCCGGACTGATAAAAACAGTCTGAGGGTAGGCACGAATACCATACAGATCGGCAAGTTGCGCCTGTTTATCCAGAGCGACCGGAAAAACCAGGCCGAGCTCTTTGGTAAACGCCAGCAAATCTTCCTCTTTTTCATAAAAACTGCCTACATATATAACCTTTAGTCCTTTATCCTTATGCGCAGTATAAAACTGAGTAAATGCCGGTGTATCGGCCCTGCAGAACCGGCAATTGGTTTCAAAAAAACGCAGGATAACCGGACCGCCGCGCAAACTGGACAAGACAATGACGTTGCCTTTTAAATCCTTGATTGCAAAATCAGGAGCAGTGTCGCCGAGTTGCAGCGCTTTGGGCTTTTCTTCCTGGACACATCCGAGCAACAGGAAGAAAAAAATAACAAGAAACAACCTGGTCATACCGTTTTTTGTTTGCATAGCTCTTGTTCCGGTGCCATCTCCGTGTTTGCATAAGACACTGGGTATATGTTACTGTGTGACACAACTTAAACCATGTACAGTTTGGCTGCGCGTCTCCTATCGCATCTACCTGCTCAGATTATGGAAAAATTTTCAGTACACCCTTGAATCAAGGGTGTTCTTTAAAATCCCTCAATGGGGGGATAAGTTCCTTCACGAAATTAATTTCTTCGAAAAACAGGCATGAATTTCTAGGGTTCTAATCCCGCCAAAAAGCTTTGCGGGAT
>CBDTUM010000165.1:0-9167 GCA_965363495.1 uncultured Desulfopila sp. | reverse complement strand
TAATTGGAATTATCGGCGCTCTATTAGCCTTGTTTTTTCAATCCCTGGCGATTGTTCTGGGAGGATTTGCTGCCGGCATGACTATTACAGCATATCTCACTGTCCTGACAGGATTTGCTGTCAACCCCTTGATAAATCTTTGTGGTGGCATAATAGGTTCGATCGTCTTGTATGCATTATTCGACTGGGCTCTTATTTTCCTCTCCTCGCTGGTTGGTGCTACCCTCATAGTCCAGGCCTTGAACTGGGGTTCCCAGGCAGGGATGGTCCTCTATGCAGTCTTAATTGCCATCGGTATAATAGTTCAGACATTTTTATGGCGAGGTCAAAGTCCCACAGTGAAGGGGTGATAACACCATGAAAACTGAAAACAAAATATTAAACTCCAAGCCACCTTCAGGTAAAGCAAAAAACCACTATTTTCGCTTTCACCTTCCATACAATCATCTTACCTCAATTTTCGGCGATGACTGGTTCGCCCTCAAAGCGGAAGCCTTCGCCCGCTTTTTTGGAACACCGGTTTTTCTTGTGGCGCAGACATTTATTGTTGCCATCTGGATCTGCATGAACGCTTTCGGCTTTACCAAGTTCGACGTCTATCCTTTCATTCTGCTGAACCTGGCCTTTAGTCTACAGGCAGCCTATGCCGCACCACTTATTTTACTTGCTCAGACACGTCAGGCAGACCGTGACAAGGTCCATGCCGATGCCGATGCCCGACATCGTGAAGATCTGGCCATGGCCAGTGACCAGCGTCAGGCAATCACGGAACATCATACAGAACAGTTGATGGAATTACTCAAGCAAAACACGCAACTCACCGAACTCTCGCAGCAACTCAGTCAACGTATTGAAATGCTGACTGTTGAACTGCATCACAAGATAATACGAGAAAAACCGAAGGCAGAAGAAAAAAACCAATGAAATAAAGTAGACCAGATCGTGAAAACAGGAGCACCGGCACTTCTGGACACGGTCTTTTCATTCCGGCACGAATCATCGGCCTGGGGCTCGGGTCCTTCAATTCGCTTGTTGCAGAGCTTCTAATTGCACACAGGCCTCATGATTTCTCAAAATACAGGCTGATGAAAGGGCCTCCTTCACCTTGTCGATTTCATGCATTCCTTGAAATCCCGAGGCTTTGGCAAGAAACAGTTCCCCCCAGTAAGGATATTTTTTTTCGAGACGATCCAGATAGATGAGAGCCATTCGCCAGTGCTGTGTTCCGAGATAGCGGTACGCTTTGGATAATTCTCGTGCAGGTTCGATGGTTGAAGACACAACTGGATCCAGCTCATCTTTCAACGACAGATGTAAGTCTTTTTTCTCTAGAGCATCATTTCTAATCTCGGCTTTGACAAAATCGCTCAGAGAAATCGTGCTCCTAATCTTCGCTGTATAAGAGTTACTTTTTTCAGAAATCGATTTATCTATAATGCTGAATTGCAGTTCTTCGGCAAGGAGGCAGAAGACGGCCACTTTCCTGTCGCCAAATTCATTGAGCAAGCCTCTGCTGGCCAGATCCCCGGCTGACAATAAAACGGCCTGGTGTTTCGCGCCATAAACGGCAAGCGCAAAGGCGGTTTCCTTGGAATCTTCTGGACCTGCATGATAGGAAAATTCCGTAGTGCGCTGCATTTCCCGGTCACTCAAGTCCTCATTGGCACGAGTAAATCCTGTATAGGAGTGCATCAGCATGCTTGTAAGTAAAAAAAAATTAACAATAATTTTTTGTTTCATTCTTGCATTCCTCTAAGGCTGTTTCCCTGGGGTCCGGATGGTGCCTTATTCAATACTTGAAGACGATAGACAGGTCTGACCTTCACTCAAGTAAAAACGACTGCAACCAGCTTCTTCCTTAAGGAAAATATTGCAGTGGTAGAGCGATACTTGTTATCTATGAGTATAATAGCCAATTTTTTTCTTGTCTTGATCTTACTGGTAATCCAATGAAATATTTATGTCTTGTTGTAACGAAACCTCTCATCTATGAGTATTTATGAAAATAAATAAATACCTGGTTCTGGCTGGTGTTGTATACATCTTGTTGGTTCTGGGGATGTTGTTTGTCCTTCGTGATAGCAATCTGGTCTGGCAGAAAACGATAGATACTGACAATTTCGGTACTCTTTCTGTCGCATATCCACTTTTGGGCGGGCAGGAACAGGTACTGGCTTTTATCGATACCAAGAAAATCGATGCCAACAAACTGTCTGATCAGATCGCGCACCTTGGAGCTCGAGTGGTAATTGTTGATGCAGAACGTGCCTTACAAGCTTTTGCAACCGGCAATGACAAATGTCTGAATCCAAAAGAGGCAGCAGGATCGATTACCACCCTGATGAAAATAATCCCAATATCCGATGCTAAACGTCTTGTCGTGAGCGGCATTGATGATGGAGCCTTGATTCCTTTTCTTAATGCAGCAGCCACATCAGAAAAGAATATGACCAATATATCCATTGGTTTTTCAGCAGCGCTTCCCCCGTATTTGACTTTGTGCCCACCTTTTTTAACCTATCACAACGATCAGCAGCGCGTACTCACATCATCACCCAACCTGGCCGGTAACTGGCGCTCAGTATGGATCGATTATCCTGAATCAGAGACGGCAGTCTTTGTGCGTGGGATTTCCGAAGCCACAACATGGATTGCGCCTTATGATACACCGGTCGATACTGTGCTGCTTGAGGAGTTGCGAAAATTGTTCGGACAATCTGCCAGCCCATCCATCCCCCTGCCTGTTGTCGAAGTTCCTGCAGCAGGTGTGAATGAAACCCTTACTTTGTTTTACTCTGGTGACGGTGGCTGGCGTGATCTTGATCGTATCGTTGCAAAAGAGATGGCCAAACAAGGATATCCGGTGGTTGGCATTGATACGTTGCGTGGCTTTTGGAATAGTAAAACACCTGAGCAGGCGGCTGATGAATTAGCCGGGACCTTGGAGTACTACCGAAAGACCTGGGGTGCAAAAAGCTTTGTCCTCGCCGGATACTCATTTGGCGCCGATATTATACCTGCGATTTATAACAGGTTGACTCAAAAAGATCAGGACAGTGTCCGTTTGTTGGTACTTCTGGCGCTCGCCAGGCAAGCTGATTTCGAGATACATGTTTCGGGCTGGTTGGGAAAGGACAGCTCTGGGGTACCGATAACCCCTGAATTGGCTCGCCTGCCTCAAAACAAAATAGTATGTGTTTACGGTCAAAAAGAAAAAGCTGAGACAGCCTGTGCTGACATTGCCAAGACTCAGGCCGAACTCCTGGAATTACCGGGTGGTCACCATTTTGATGAAGACTATCCAAAGCTTACCCGCTTTATTCTAGAGAAATATCAATCGGTTGGCATACAGGGCGGCACTGTTACCGATCATTAAAAATAATTGCAAGCAAACCAAGTATGCAAGCTGTGTCATTTGGCTATCACACCTTTTATTCCGCCACTAATCAGGGCGGCAGTTTTTATCAGGACATACGGCAGGGTCAAAAAGCCTCCCGGGCAAACGAGGTAGCGCGGTTCCCAGAGGGGGTTGAATTTTTTCTTGTAATCGCGCAATCCCTCGAAATTGTAAAAATGTTCCCCGTGCTGGAAAACCATCGCACCTATGCGATTCCAGAGAGGCGCAAAGGAACGGCTTTCCATGCCGGAGAGGGGGGCCATGCCAAGATCCATGGATTGATAGCCCTGCTCTTTCCCCCACAACATCAGACCGATGAAGAGATACTCCATTATTCCGTTGGGGGCCTGCGATCCAAAGCGCATCAAATCGAGCGACAGCTCCTGTTTGTCTGCTCCTAACCAGAGATTGGCAAAGGCAACAATCTTTCCTTGCTTCTTTACCACGGCAACAGGAAAGTTCAGCAGATATTGTTCGTCAAAACAACCAAGAGAGAACCCTTTTTCACGAGTATTCTTGTCCTGGAGCCAGTCATCGGAAATTCTGCGCAATTCCGGCAACAGTTCGCGGACGGTGGTTGCAGGAAGGACTTCAAGAAGACATCCCTCCTTGGTAAACTTGCGGTGCGTGTAGCGCAGACTTTTACGCTCTGATCCCTCCAGGGTAAACTCTGCCAGCGGAACAATGGCATTCTCGCCAAGTTTAAAAAGGGTCAGGCCCATGTCCAGATAGACGTGCAACATGGTAGTGTCGACTTCATAAAAAACCGTCTGACCACCGTGTCGTTCCACCATTTCGCGATATTTCCAAGCCAACTCCCGGGCCACTGCAGGAGATCCGACTGGATTGCCCAGAGCCACCCAGGCACGACCGGCGAGGCCATACATCACAAAACCGCTGTGTTGCTCGTCAAAGAGCAGCATTTTGTCACCGAGCAGGGCGAGATTAGGTATTGTCTCAGGTGACTTGCTGATGATCTGTCGAGCCAGATTCAGTTCGTCATTGTCTGGCCGATCGGGATCTTTGGGGGCAGGTCCCAAGAGTCTCGTCATAGTCAGGATTAACAGGAGCACAGTGCTGCCGACCGCGGCGCGAAGAAACCTGGGAGCATTTTCGTCCAAAGCGAACCGCCACCAGAGTTCACTGGAATAATCGACATGCTTGTAGACAAAGATGCCCAACCAGATGGAACTGGCGAGCACCAACACGATTGTGATGGCCCATCCAACGCCCAGGGAATCATGGAATAACGAGGCCCGCCGGTAAAATTGTCGCCTGCAGGGCAGTAAAGCCACCAGCATCAAACCAAGGAGTGCAGCCTCCTCGTAATCTAAGCCCTTGAGCAGGGAGAGAACGCTGCCGACCCCGAGGAAAACCACGGTAAGAACATAGGCGGCATCGATTCGTCGCTGCAGGCCTCTCGCCAGCAGCAGCAGGCAGATCCCGATCAGGCTGCCGAGGAAGTGGGATAATTCGATTACCGGCAGAGGAAGGGTCTCGTAGAGCCAGTGCAACCGTCCGGGCACTGTCGGGGTGGCCCCGGAAAAAAGCAGAACAGCACCACAAATGAGGGTAGTAGCTGCCAGCAGATTCGGAATCATGACACCCCACCATCGATCCACGTGGCTGGCAGCCTTTTTGATCATAGATTTTTTATCTACCAGCTCATTTCCGCCCATCAGAAGTGCTGCCGCCGCCAGAGGCAGCAGATAGTAGATGCCACGATAAACCAACATAGAGCTGATCAAAGCCTCAGGCGGAATGGCTGGGGCTGACAGCAAGATGATCGATTCGAAGACCCCAAGCCCTCCAGGGACATGGCTGATCAAGGCTGCAACCTGGGCCAGAAGATAGATGCCGAGGAATTGAAAAAAGGAAAATCCGGCCTGTTCGGGGAGGAGGACGAAAAGGACACATCCGGCCAGGATCCAGTCAATTGAGCCAACCAGCAGCTGTGCCCCTGCCAGACGGACGGAAGGGAGGCGGAGTTCCCAGTTACGGAAAACAAAAGGTTTTTTTCTAAGAGCAACGGCAAGGATGTATAAAAAAACCACCATGACAAAGACGAGACCGAGAGGGCGGACGGAATGCATTGCTAGTTGTCCCAGAACCGGCATCGTTGTAGGTTCAGCAATAAATACCACGCCGGCGACTGTGACAATGCCCAGCCAGAATGTCAAGGTGGTAAAAGCAACCAAGCGGGCAATCTCTTCAGCAGATAAGCCCCATGCCGAATAAAGCCTATAGCGGATGGATGCGGAGGTGAGCAGGGATAAACCAATAGTATTGCTGAAGGCATAGCTGATAAAAGAGGCCAGGGTCACTTTTCCCGCGTGCAGCGGATGGCTAATATAAGAGATGGCGAGTCGGTCATAGCTGGTCATGACCAGATAGCTTAGGACCGTCAGCCCCAGGGCGGCCAATATATGTGAAGTGGGGATAGCCCGAAGCTGTGCCAGGATATGGTTATAGTGCACTTGACGCAGGGCATCATGCAATACCCAGAGTGCCGTTGCGAAAAGCACCACGGCAATTAAAGGGAGGGAACGGTGGATATATAAAGAACGACGCTCTGCAGATATCATGTAACTGTATCCTTTTTGTCAGGAAATAGCTGAGGCAACAGTGAAGGCTGCCGTAGCGACCGGACATTGATAAACTGTATTCATTATAATGTCTACAATATGTAAACTACGGTAATAGGATCGAAGGTAGTCAGATCAACTCTCTTTGCGAATTAATACAGCCAAATCTTCCGTTTGAGGCTTTTAGACTGTATTTTTATCAATTGCATCAAATGGAGATGATAAGGAATCCATACTTGATGGGGACAAGGAATACCAGGAGTATGGGAGATGGACAGATCCCTTCTGACAATTACTTAATTTCTAGAAAATCCGCCACTAACCCATCCACTTCTTGCGCATCTGTCACCGGAGTCGAATGTCCCGCTCCCGGAATCACCACCAGTCGACCGTTCCCCAGCCACTGTGCCAGTTGTGTCGAATGCTCCAGCGTTATCACATCTTTTTCCCCGACGATTACCAGTACCGGTGCACGGATGGTCTGCAGATCCTCTTGGCCCAGGTGCGGAGCCGTGCGCCACAGTCGCCAGATCCTGGCTTCCAGTTCCGCGAAGTTTTCCCCCGCACCTGACCACCAGCCCTGCAGCCATACCCACACCCGGCGCAAATGTCCAGTGTCTTTTGCCTGTAAGGCCGTGTTCGCTTCTGGTTTAAGTCCGGACGGATCGAAATTGGCGCTAATGGCAATGATTTTTCCTACTCTTTTCGGCCAATCGCGCCCCAGCAGCAGAGCAATAATACCGCCATCGCTCCAGCCTATAATCTCTGTTTTGCCGATACCCAGTTGATCCAGTACCTGAATTACATCCTGCGCAAACAGGCGGTAGCTCAGTTTCACCTGACCGAGTGTCGATTCACCATGGCCTCGTGTATCTACCAGCACCACTTGCCGTCCTGCCTGCACCAGCCATGGTATCTGCGAGAACCAACTCAGTCGATTACTTAACCCCCCATGCAGCAACAATACAGCCTTCCCCCTACCATAAGCCACAAAATGAATACGTGCTCCATTAGAGTTAATTTCTCCTTTATCTACTTGCACTCCTGATGTCAATCGCCAGCCGAGGTAATGCAGAAAATTGCCGGGAGCAGGGTGGAACCACACCCCAGCCGCCGTACCTGCAAACACCATCCCCAACACTCCCGCAGCCAGCCAATGACGCATCATATCATCAACACCTATTGATACATACCCGCAACCAGTATCGTCGCATTCAACACAATGACAATCGAGAAAACCCGGTGCAAATGAATCTTATAAATGCAGCACCACACCATTTGCTCTATCTCTGGGGATTAATCTTTTCAAGGCAAACGCATGCTTTGAAAGAGATCGTATTTTGATCTATTTTTCAATTATCATTGAGTAGGATCATCTGCCACTGGAATCAATAGTAGCGGCGTTGTGCAGAGGCTGCAAAGTTTATGACTAAAGCTGCCGGTTAAGAACGCCTCCATGCCTGATTTCCCATGGGTTGCCAGGACAATAAGATCAGCTTTAATGGTCTGGGCCAATTTGACAATGACACCGGCAGGGTCTCCTCGCAGCACTTCCGCACTCGTCTTGTATCCTTGATCGATCAGCTCATCGAGGAGCTGGTGAATAAATTTTTCTCCATTTCGGGCAGATATTTCCAGCAGTCTCGATGTTGTTCCTGGAAGAAGCTTGCTGGTCACAGCCTTAACGCCTGACAGGGTAGTGAAAAGTTCAATCACCATACTCAAATGCAGTGCTACGTTCAACGTGCTTGCCAACTCTTTGGCGACCGGCAGTGCCTGGCCGTGAGCCGGGTCGTTGTCAAGGGGCACCAAGATAGTGCCGCAGGAAAATTCAGGCAGGGGGCCCGTTGCCTCCGGGTGCGTAATCAGCACCGGAATGGTTCCGAGACCGATAATCGTCTGCGCTATGCTGCCCATAAACAGTTGCCTGGCCTTTCCCTGTCCGTGGGAGCACATGATGATCAGATCGTAGTCCAGCTCATCTGAGTGTTCGACAATACTGCGTGCAACATCAGCTACCTCGGCTGTATGCACATGGTAGTTGAGCTGCCGAATTATGGGAAACCAGCGCTTGCCAATTTCCAGGAGGTAGAGGTCTGCTTCCCCGGCTGTCCTCAGGTGCGGCTGTCCATGGACTTCCTGGGGTGCATTGTGTTCTACTACATGAATGAGCGTGACCATCGAGGCAAGCTTACCAGCCATGTAGGCAGCGGCAGGCAGAGCCGATTCAGCCAGCCGTGAGCCATCGAGCGGAACGAGAGTATGCTTGAACATGATATAACTCCACTAGCCGAGCAGTTGAAAGAGAAGGTAGACGTTAAGAGTATGATACCTGCGATC
The DNA here is from genome assembly GCA_965363495.1 of uncultured Desulfopila sp. Lineage (GTDB taxonomy): Bacteria > Desulfobacterota > Desulfobulbia > Desulfobulbales > Desulfocapsaceae > Desulforhopalus_A. Next base: position 845 of record CBDTUM010000165.1, on the reverse strand, counting down.
AGTCCAGCCAGGGCTGTTGTTACCGGCTTATTGACCATCTCCCTCATAATCATTTCGTTCCTGGTGAATAGAACCAGGGGTACGATAGCAAAAGGTAGTCCGAAGCTGAGGACAACCTGGCTCATGACCAGAACAACCGGTCTGGGAAACTGTTCCCGGCAGTGTTCGGCCAGATTTTTTCCTGTCACCAGCCCGAGTTTTGTGGACAGGGTCTGGATAAGCATGGCCATCAGGTTGCTGACCACGATAATCCAGATCAACATAGAGCCGAATTGGGCACCACCTTGGATATTGGTGGCAAAGTTCCCCGGATCGACATAGGCCACACTGGCAATAAAGGCGGGGCCGAGAAATGGCAAAAGAAGGGTCAGCCGGTTTTTGCCGGAGGGAGTGCCAAGAATCTTCAAGGCACTCTGCACTGTCTTGTTATCTGAGCTTTGTGAATGATTTTTTGATTGCTTGTCATGCATTATGACTATCCTTACTGATCGAAGATACCTCTAGTTATTTTCTCATCGTAAGAGGAAACAGCAGGTGAGCGTGTTTTTTCAGGCGACAGAACTTTTGTGTAAAAATAGTAACTTGTAATAAATTTGCAACAGAGATAAGGATGATTGTACGACTTGATTTGGAATTTGGCTGTTGTTCCGTTTTCGTGTCAATTTTATAAACAAAGCTATTTGCGGGATATTATCTTTTTAGCCTTTGATATATCCTTATTTTTTGCATTATTGTAGTAGATAATGTCCAAAGATTGATATGATTACCACTGAAACTCAGCCTACTGGAGTGAGGACGACTTTATTATCAGGCTAGCCTACGGTCAAAAATCGCAGATATTTTCA
>CBDTUM010000164.1:0-9254 GCA_965363495.1 uncultured Desulfopila sp. | reverse complement strand
CATATTCTTTTTCCAGAGCACGTGCCCCTGGCATGACGCTGTCAATGGTCAGCCGGTCGAAGTCTCCGGCATACGTTCCTGTATAGACCGCGTCGACAAAGGGCAGCAGCGCCGGGCCAAAGCGGTGGTTGATCCATTTAGCCACTGTCGGTTCCCCGGTAAGAATCGGCTGCCACAATTCGGCCAGCACCCGAAGTTTTGCCTGCCACGGGATAAGTGGGGCCCAGAGAATTTTGCCGGGAGTCTGGGGGATGAGGTTGAGCCGGTCGTGCAGGTAGACATATCTGACGAAATCGATGAGCGGCGCTTTAACGCATTCGCGGTCAAGTCCTGTTTCTGCTAGTATCTGTTTGCTTTCCTGACAATTGTCGAGAAAACCATGGGGGCCGGTCTCGGTGACATAGCCCTGTTCGCGATGGGTACGGATGACGCCGCCGGTATGGTCGCTTTTTTCCAGAATAGCGAAACGGTGACGGGGGTCGTTCTGTCGCAGGGTATGGGCAACGGCAAGTCCGGAAAGACCGCCGCCTAAAATGAGTGTTTGATAGTGGTCATTCATGAAAGAGTAACTGTCAGTTGAGATTGCTGTATAGTAATATGTAACCAGCCACCCTGCCGCAGCATGCCGTGATTGTAAACAGGGGTTTTGCCGATCATATCGTGGCCCTTTGCTTCATGGATATGGCCGGTAATACAGAGTTCCGGCTGGTAGTGTTCAATAATGGTTCGGATGGCTTTTGATCCCACATGTTTGCCGTTATGCAAGGTGTCAACCTCGGTATTAAAGGGAGGCACATGGGAGAGCAGGATGGTTGGGATTTTTCTCTTATGCAGGGGCTGGGCAAGAGAAATATAGTCGAGGCCCTGGCGAAAGGCACGATCGGCAAGATGCAGCAGGTCTTTTTCCGGTATTTCAGATGGAGTATGAAACGGGGTGTAATTAGAGCCTCCGACGCCGATCAGGCATACCTCTCCCTGCACCAGTCGAGCCTGCCCATGCAGATTGATGTCCAGTTTCTCTAAGTATTCATTGACCTCGCCTTTATCGAGGTTGCCGAACTGGGCCAGCACCTTCGGGTTGACCTTCATAATGTCGTCAAGGACCTTTTTGGCTTCTGCTGCTCCTCCATAATTGGTCAGGTCACCGTTCAGGAGCAGCAGGTCGGCTTGTTTAATGCCAGGAATTCCTGCAGCCACGGCTGTTGCCATATGTATGTCACCAAAAGCTATTATTTGCATAGGCTTTTACTCGCTTTTATAGATCGGGTTGTCAAGCTGGCTGTCTGCTCACTACTCTTGACAGAAAATCATCGATGCTTACCATTTTCGCCGACTTTCTCTAAAAAATCAACGGAAAGGCCTGTTAAGCAGGACTAAGGCCTTCACTAAATAATTTTTAGGCTTTTCTCAGCACAAAGCCCCTTATGCTCAATGGGGGCCACATGCCCGAGAAATTATTTCTCAGCTAACAAGTACTACATTACGTGAGGTAAAACATGACCGACGAAAAAGCAACCTATGAATTTAAAGCAGAAACGAAGAAACTCCTCGATATAGTCATCAACTCTCTGTACACCGAACGCGACGTCTTTGTCCGGGAGCTGATCTCCAATGCGGCTGATGCCCTGGAAAAATTTCGCCATGCGAGTATCACCGAGACGGAGGTCTTTGATGATCACCTGCCCCTTGAAATTACCATCGAGCTGGATGAAAAAGAGAACACCCTGACCATTACCGACACCGGCATCGGTATGACAAAGAGTGAACTCGAGAATAATCTGGGCACCATTGCCCATTCCGGATCCAATACCTATCTCGCCGAACTTGTCGAAGCGGCAAAAAAAGATGTCAGCCTTATCGGCCAGTTCGGCGTAGGCTTCTATTCGGCGTTTATGGCCGGCAAGACGGTCAGAGTGCAGACCAGATCCTGGGATAAGAGTGAGGGCCACGAATGGATGTCTGACGGGGCAGGCTCGTTTACCATAAGTGAAAAGGACGGGCTGCATCGAGGCACCAAAGTCATTGTTGAACTGAAAGACGATGCCAAGGACTATGCCCAGAAGTGGAAAATAGATTCGATCATTAAACAGTATTCGGCCTTTGTCTCCTTTCCCATCAAGCTGGAGGGGGAGACCGTCAACACCGTCCAGGCGCTGTGGACGAAAAACAAAAATGATGTGAAAAACGAAGAGTATAATGATTTCTATAAGTTTATCGGTAATGCGGCAACAGATCCGATGTATCGGCTGCATTTTTCAGCAGATGCACCGCTGGCCATTAATGCTCTGCTTTTTGTCCCTGCTGAAAATTTTGAGGTTTTTGGCTTTGGCAAGGTTGAACCGGGCGTCAATCTCTATTGCCAGCGCATTCTCATTGATCAACACTCGAAAAATATCCTGCCTGAGTGGTTGCGGTTTTTAAAAGGAGTGGTTGACAGTGAAGATCTGCCGTTGAATATTTCCAGGCAGGCTCTGCAGGATAATTCCCTGGTGGCCAAATTACGTCGGGTGATCACCAAGCGGTTTCTCAAGCATCTTGATGAGGAGGCGACAAGAGAGCCCGAGCAATACCTGAAATTTTGGTCGACTTTTGGCATCTACCTGAAAGAAGGGGCCACTTCCGACTATGAATATCAAAAAGAAATCGGCAAACTGCTCCGTTTTGAATCGTCAAAATCTACCGACGGCACGCCCGTCTCTCTCGCCGACTACGTCCTCAGGATGCATCCCGATCAGGAGGAGATTTACTATATTAACGGTCCCAACAGGGCGGCTATCGAGGCTGGTCCTTATGTGGAGATGTTTACCAAAAAAGATATAGAAATCATCTATACCATGGAGCCGATTGATGATTTTGTACTCAGCCATTTGGGCGAATTTGACGGTAAAAAGCTGGTCTCAGCCGATCGGGCCGATCTCTCCATCACCAAAGACGAAGAGGAAACCAAAGAAAAGAGTGACGAAGAAGAGAGTACCCATCTGGATAAAGACGCCCTGGTGGAATTGACCAAATGGATGCAGCAGGTACTCGAAAAGACTGTATCTGAAGTAGTCGTCTCCAAGCGACTGGTCGATGCCCCGGCAATGATTGTCAATCCCGACGGTCACATGAGCTCGACGATGGAGCGTATACTTAACGCCGGCAGGAAAGAACACGGGATTCCCGGTATGGAGAGCTCGAAAAAGAAACTGGAGATCAATGCCAAAAATCCACTTATCCAAAAACTTGCGGATCTTCATACCAAAGATGCCACCTTTGCGGCAGAAGTGGCCAAACAAATTCATGATAATGCCATGATTCAGGCCGGTCTTGTTGTTGATCCATTGGAGATGGTGGAGAGAAATTACAAGATTCTCAACCGGGTGGTGCAGAATTAAACCCGTCCGCTCGTGTTGTAAGCTCCATGCCATGATCAGACAGGCATGGAGCTTACAGGCCCTCCAAACCAAGCCCTTCCCGACATAATCGTTGAAAAAGAAAGATCCACAGGCTATAAAGCTGTTAATGATGGAACAACAACTTGATTTTTGGAGAATTGTATGGCTTTAGGAATAAATTTTCGTCTGCTGATCTTTCTCGCTCTTGTAAGCATCTTTGTCACTATTTCTGGCTGTTATACGACCCCGGTCCGGCATCTTGCCGCGGATGTGTCACTGCTGAAGATAGGGGAGACCACTGCCGAGGATGTATTAATTTTTCTCGGACCTCCGGACGAACAGCAGGAACAGGAGGGTGGCGCTGAGACCTGGATATACAGAGATAAAGATATGTCACTTATAGAAAAGACACCCTTTATTGGCAAACGCCTTGGTTCGCCAGAGTACAGGCAGGTTGTGGTGACTCTAACCAATAACATTGTATCCGGAGTGGACTATTCTGCCTCCGATGACGACGATCTGGACTGGGCCGACGACTATTCCTGGCAAAAAAATAAAAAATGATGGCTCAGTACCGTACCGGGCGAGAAAGGATGGTTCAGGAACAACTCCGGAACCGTGATATAATCGATGAACGAATTCTGGCAGTAATGCTTGAAATGCCCCGGCATTGTTTCGTTGATGATGCCTTGCGTGGCCGGGCCTATGGCGACCACCCACTGCCGATAGGCGCTGGGCAGACTATTTCGCAGCCCTATATCGTCGCATGCATGACCCAGGCTCTCCAGTTGACCGGGGTTGAAAAGGTTCTGGAAATTGGTACCGGCAGTGGCTATCAGGCGGCAATTCTTTCCCGTTTGTGCAATCAGGTCTATACCGTTGAGCGGATCAACTCGCTGTTGGCCGGAGCCAGGAAGGCCTTTGATCAGTTGCGTTATTATAATATCAGGGCAAAACTTGATGATGGCACTATCGGTTGGCCGGAAAACGGCCCTTACGATGCCATTATGGTTACCGCCGGTGGCCCGGTTATCCCGGAGCCCTTAATAGAACAGCTGGCTGATCCGGGTCGACTGGTTATTCCGGTTGGCAATCAGCATGTACAGGATTTGCAGTTACTCGAAAAAAAAGAAGGGCAGGTGGTCGTAACTACCCTTGCCAGTGTTCGTTTTGTCGATCTGGTGGGAGAATATGGCTGGAGCAAGTGACACGATAGGATCGCCGGGCATATTACGCAGGCTCTATGATAAATGCATGGTATGGATCAGCGGACGGTACGGTGGGTGGATACTGTTTCTTATTGCCTTTGTCGAATCTTCTTTTTTCCCCATTCCACCCGATGTCTTTCTCATTGCCATGTGCGTGGCAATTCCTGCCAGATCTTTCCGGTATGCGGCAGTATGCTCTTTAGGGTCGGTTCTCGGAGGGGCGTTTGGTTATGGCCTCGGTTATTGGTTTATGGACGGCATCGGCATGTCCATCATTGACTGGTACGGGCTGACAGACAGGTATGGCCTGGTACAGCAATATTTCAAGCAGTACGATGTCTGGATAGTTGGGACGGCAGGTTTTACCCCTATTCCATATAAGCTTTTTACCATCACCGCCGGGTTTGTTCAGTCTAATTTTTTTACCTTTATGCTGGTGTCGCTGCTGGCCCGTTCGGCCCGTTTTTTTCTGGTTGCCGGACTTATCTGGAAATTTGGTCCGCAGATCAGAAACTTTATTCATCGTTATTTTAATATCCTCTCTATCGCCTTTGTTGTCCTCCTGGCTGGAGGTTTCTTGCTTCTCAAGGTGGTTCTGTGAAGAGTATTTTCCGCCTCAGGATGTCTTTTTTTGCAAAAAGAGCCACTCCGTTGCGGTAGAGTCTTTGGCGTCGAAGCAATAACCATCGCCGGTGAAATCCTTGAGGCCAGCTGCTGTGTCTATTTGTTCGCTGATGGCGAAATGGATCATGAGTCCTCGTGCTCTTTTGGCATAAATGGGGACAGTCCTAAATTGACCTTTCTGCAGTTGCTTGAAGGTTATGCTCACCATCTCTCCTGCTATTTTTCTTTTGTCTACTGCCGCAGAATATTCCTTTGAGGCCAGATTGACCAACACCTGGTCGTTCGTCAAGGCGAGGCCCCGTTTGATAATAGCGGTGAGTGTCTCACGCCAAAAGTGATAAAGATTGCCGGCGTCCCCTACCGCCAAACGACAGCCCATTTCCAATCGATACGGTTGCATGAGATCGAGAGGTCGCAGCAGCCCATAGAGGCCAGAGAGAATGAGGAGATGGTGTTGCGCATAGAGTAATTGCTCTGGTGTATAATTTTTTGCATCAATCATCTTGTAGGCGTCGCCTTGAAAGGTGAACAGGGCCTGGCTGGCATTTTGCAAGGAAAACGGCTCGGTAAAATTATCAATCATCTTGTAGGTGGAATCGGTCAGTCGTGCACTGGTCTTCATGAGTCGGGAGAGTTCCTTTTTGTCCAGCAACTTCAGCTGGTCTATGAGAATTTTTGTCCTTTGTTGCAGCAGAGGAAGGGTATACGTATCGCAGACCCGTCCATTAAATTGCTGGGTCTTTGAAGGGGATGTGATAATCTGCATGATCTATCCTGGGAGGACGAGTTAAAATTGATGGCGTCGTAAAAACTCCCCAAAGGGCATAGAAATGTCTTACCCTTTGCATATGAATTTTTTTTACTGTGCCACCTTGAAATTAGATTTTTTACGAATGTATCAAAGTTACGGAAAAATGTTTGCTGTTGCTGTACGTTATACTATTTGTATGTTCTTGACAATTATCGGTTTGAGGTGCATTTGAGGCCAATGTATCATTGGCAAAAAGGAGGCAAAAAAATGACCGACGAGAAGACGGGTGCACAGGAAATTGCATCTTTTCTGCAGAGTTGGCAAGGAGACAACCAGCCAATGCGTGAATGGTTCCGGCAGTTTTATCAGCACTTATCGTCTATGGAGGGGGTAAGCTTGACTTTTGTAGCCAGGCCGGGTGTCAGCTATTCGATACGACCGGTGCATGTCAACCAGACCGTCAGAGACAAGTTTGCCATAGTCGATGTCATAGATGATGATCCGAGCGAGCGGTGGTTGTCGGTTTGCTTCTATGAGGATATGATAACTGATCCGAATGGTCGGGGGGAACTGATCCCTGGTGGCCTGTCCGGCAGCGATGGCTATTGTTTTGATATGTATGAGAACGATGAAGAACTCGGCCGTGACCTGCTTGCTCGGTTAAACGAGGCCGTATCCGCCGCAGCGGCTGGCTGAAAACGTTTGTTGATCCGGCTGTTTCCCAACCGACCATGCGGGGTAATCCATGCAGAAAACGCCGATTTTGATAATTGATGATCAGAAAGAGAGTGTGTTGACTCTTGAATCAATGCTGGCTCATCCTGAACTGCTCCTGGTCTGGGCCGAATCCGGTGATGAAGCCCTGAGTAAAATACCTGAATATTCTTTTGCTCTTATTGTGATAGCTGTGCAGATGCCTGGAATGGAAAGGTATGAGATTGCCGAGTTGCTGCGGAGCAGTCCTCAGTCGAGATCGACGCCTCTGCTTTTTGTCACTGCCGCCCGGATGGGCCGGGAGTGTATGTTCAAAGGCTATGATCTCGGCGCGGTGGACTATATTTTCAAGCCTTTGGAACCGGAGATTCTGACAAGAAAAGTTGCCACGTTCCTGGAATTGTACCACCAGCGGCAGCAGCTCGGTGAAAAGACCCGAGAGTTGGATGCCAAAATTCTTGAGTTGGAAGTGTTGTATAAAGAGTTTGAAGAGAGAAATGCTGAGTTGGAGCGTCTCTCATCTCTCGATGGTTTGACCGGATTGTTTAACCGGCGATATTTTGATGATAATCTTATAAAGGAATGGAAACAGGCGGTTCGCAATAATACCCACCTCTCATTGCTCATTGTGGATATTGATTATTTCAAGAATTATAACGATTACTACGGTCATCTGGAAGGAGACGACTGTCTGCGGAAGATCGCCCAGGCGCTTTATGAGGCTTTAATGCGACCGGCCGACATTATTGCCAGGTATGGCGGGGAAGAGTTTACGGTGATTTTGCCCAATACCGGTACAGAGGGAGCGGCAAGGGTTGCCCGGCGGATGATGGAACACGTGGCTCGCCTGGCTCTTGAGCACCTGGGCTCCTCGGTGACGGAGACGGTCACTGTCAGTATCGGTGCATCCTCTTGTATTCCCGATCTGAAAATGTCAGCGACCTCTCTGCTGGACCGTGCCGATAAAGCCCTTTATAAGGCAAAAAAGAGTGGGCGAAATAGTTTTTGCATGGGGGCTGCCGATAGGTAACATGCCCCCACCACCGTATTAGTTTTTGAAACTGTGAATCGGTGCCGGCATCCTGCCGCCCCAGGCAATAAACCTGCTGGATTTGCCGACGTTTCTGATCGGCATGATTGGGCTGGCCCCAAAAAGTCCGCCAAAGCTGACCGAGTCGCCAACCTCTTTGCCTGGTACCGGAATAAGACGGGCAGCAGTGGTTTTGGCGTTGATTAGGCCAAGCGCCATTTCATCGGCAATGATCGCTGAGATGGTATCGGCATCAACCGAGCCGGGAATAGCGATCATGTCCAGACCCACTGAACAGACACAGGTCATTGCCTCAAGTTTTTCCAGACAGAGCGAACCGTCACCCACAGCTTCCGCCAGCATGGCATCTTCCATTACCGGGATAAAGGCACCACTCAGTCCTCCCACTGTTTTACTGGCAAAGATGCCACCCTTTTTCACGGCATCGTTTAACATGGCCAGAATGGCGGTGGTGCCGGGGGCGCCGATGGCATCAACACCGAGAATTTTGAAAATTTCCCCGACACTATCACCAACTTTCGGGGTTGGGGCCAGAGAAAGATCAACTACGCCAAATTCAATTCCCAGTGATTTGGAGACGGCGCGACCGATAAGCTCCCCGCAACGGGTGACCCGGAAAGTGGTCTGCTTAATCTCTTCCGCCAGCTCGTCCAGGCGCAGGGTGCCAGGCTCCGGATGTTTTTCTATCAGCCGCTCCAGGGCCCGGGCAATAACTCCCGGCCCACTGACTCCGACATTAAGGACCGCATCGGCTTCTTCAAGGCCGTGAATGGCGCCGGCCATGAACGGGTTGTCGCCGGGCTGGTTACAGAAAACGACGAACTTTGCCGCTGCGAAACCACCCTGGTCGGCGGTTATTTCGGCCAGATCTTTGATGGTTCTGCCCATCATTGCCAGCGCGTCCATATTGATGCCTTTCTGGGTAGAACCAATATTAATCGAGGAACAGACTCTTTCTGTCTGGGCAAGGGCTTCTGGGATTGAGGCAATAAATTCCAGATCTGTATTGGTCATCCCTTTTTCTACCTGGGCAGAAAAGCCTCCGAGGATATCAACCCCAACCGCTTTTGCCGCCTGGTCCAGGGTATGTGCGATTCTAACAAAATCTTCGCGAAAAAATCCGGCCCCGACAAAGGCAATAGGGGTTACCGCAATGCGCTTATTGACCACCGGAATACCGTATTTTTTGCTTATCGTGTTGCAGGTGGCCACGAAATTTCCGGCATAGTCGATTATTCTACTGTGTATCCTTTTGCATGTTTCCTCGACATCGCCTCCTCGGCAGTCGAGCAGGCTGATGCCCATTGTCACAGTACGGACATCGAGATTTTCTTTCTGAATCATCTCGACAGTGGCAAGGATCTGATCGGAACGTAGCATGGTTGTGTTTCTCCTGTCCTGATCCATTGCAATGGATCAGGACTAAAATGATGGTTTTTTTGAAACCGTTCATCAGCACCCCCCTTTTCGTCCAATCAGGCCCCCTCACATAGCCAACTATAGCTCGGAGCCTGCTTGAACGACCTTGG
>CBDTUM010000163.1:0-9434 GCA_965363495.1 uncultured Desulfopila sp. | reverse complement strand
ACCCGTCAAGCGAGTACTAAAAAGAGCACCCATCACGGGGGTATTGAAAAGAATCCCGCTTATTTCCCGTTTACCGGGGCTCGTCCATTTATTTTTCTTTGACAAGATGAAAACCGGTAGCAGCAAGACCTACAATTGCTGGAATCGCTATCTGTTTCGGTCTTGTAAAAATTCCTTCACCCACTGCAGAGCAGTGCTTCGATCGACAACCTTTCCCTCGACTCTTGCCGCTTCCAGTTCGCTGAGAATCTCAGAAAAAAGAGGACCTGGGGTGAGCTTACATTCATCGATCAGATCTTTACCACTCACTAAACGAGGCCCGTGCAGCACTGGAGCAATATTTTCATCATAAATTTTCTGGACAGTAGTATAAAGAGTCAGTAACTCTTCTTCCATCCGCTCCGGCTTTTTTTCTCCCAGGCTGGCAAGGCTATCCGACATGGCCAGTAAAAACAAGCCAGTCAAATTATTTTCGGCCCGGCGACAAAGCTTTAACGCCGCTCTTTTGGAAATCGGTTCTTCCCGCTGTACATTACACAGATGAAACGGATGCATATGCATGCTGACAAGGTCGCCGACCATTTGGCTATCGACCCTGCTCCATTTAGCCCGATTGGCAAACTGTTCCAAGAGGTCCCGACCGACCTCGTCATGACCATAAAAGGTCACCCGGCCATCTTTATCGGCACGTATTTCCCTGGTCACCGGCTTGCCGATATCATGCATAAGGGCTGCCCATTTCAGGCAACGAACCACTCTCTCTTTTTCAAGGTAAGCAACGATTCGTGCACCATGGCCTGGAAAAAACCGGTCCGGCTCAGCAATAATGCTCTCCATCATCTGCAAGGCAAGAAAACTGTGGTTCAAGACATCCAGGTGATGAAATTCCGGCTGTTCTACGCCTTCTCCCTGGTAGAGTTCCGGTAGGAGGTGCCGCAACAGCCCTGTTTCGCCCATTTCCCGCAGAGTTTCGGTAGTCCGGGACGAGTCGAAAATCAGCTGCAGCTCATAACTGATACGCTCGGCGGCGATATTGTCAATAAGCGGTGCGTGTTGCCGGATCGACTCCTTTGTCATCTCCTGCAGATAAAATCCAAGAGTTGCACACAATCGATAGCCGCGCAACAGCCGCACGGGATCGGCAATAAAGGCTCCGGGACAATGTCTGACTCGGCCATTCCGCAGATCGTCCTGCCCGCCAGTGGGATCAATGACTGTCAAGTCCGATCCATCTCCAGTAAGAGCAGGGAACTGCAACGCCATGGCATTAATGGTGAAATCACGCAGTTGAAGATCTTCTTCAATGGATTGAACACCTGCGCGGAAAGCAGAAATATCGATTTGCTCGCCGCGCCAAACGAGTCGCATCGTTTCTTCATCAGGGCTGGACAGATCGACGAGGGTCCCTTCGCCAAGCTCACGCTGCAATATTTTTGCAACCGGTAGAGCGCTCCCGGACACGGCCAGATCGAGGTCATGAGAAACCCGGCCCAGCAAACAATCACGAACCGTCCCTCCAACCAGATAGAACTCTGCCCCACTTTTGTCGGCTGTCCGCCTGATGGCCTGCAGCAATTCGACTGCATAGTCTCTGCTCAACTCCGTCAAATTTGCAAGCCCGCTACGATGCACGTCTGTCCCTTAATCCTTTACAATATTCAGGTCCATGCTGTACCATGACAACCTTCCCGCAATGAGCTCAATCCACCGAGGTCAACAGTGAAAATCGGTTAATATACCATATCCATTCAAAGAAGAACATTTTCTCGTGCTATCGGTCGCAAAACTTATGAACAAGACAGAACCATTCCTCTATCTCGCCCCGATCCGGGGCCTCACCGACGCACTCTTCCGGGACACCTTTTTCCGCCATTTCGGCGGATTTGACGCGGCCGTTGCTCCGTTTATAACGCCGCAAAAAAAATCGCTGTACGAAGATAAAATGATCCGCGATGTCCTACCGGGATACAATACCACCCTACCGGTTATCCCCCAGCTCCTGCACACCGATCCAGAGGATTTTCTCGTTCTGGCCCGCCGCCTGGCAAATCTTGGTTATACCCATATCAATTGGAATCTCGGCTGCCCAGCGCCAATGGTCGCTCGAAAAAAGAGAGGCTCCGGCCTGCTTCCCTATCCGGATGTAATAGTTGACCTGCTGACAAAAATAGTACCGAAGCTGCCGCTTGAAGTATCCATTAAAACCAGATTAGGCTTCAACGACCTTTCAGAAACCAGAGCACTGCTGCCCAAATTGAACCATTTCCCGTTAAAAGAGATAATTATCCATGCCAGACTCGGTAAACAGCTTTATAAAGGGACAACCGACCCTGACGGTTTTGCTGTCTGCCGGCAACTCACTCCACACACACTCACCTATAACGGCGATATCAACAATATTGAGACGTTCAACACCCTGGCCGACCGCTTTCCCGAAATCAACCGCTGGATGCTCGGCAGAGGCGCCCTCGGCGATCCATTTCTTGCCGAAGAAATAAAAGGCTATCCGCAACAATCACGAGAGATCAGAAAAATGCGCCTCTACAATTTTCAGGAGGAACTGTTCAACAGATATACCGAGCGACTGGACGGCCCCAGTCACCTGCTTGGCCGGTTTAAAAATCTCTGGCTCTACCTCATCAACTCTTTTCCCGGCAACAAAAAGTTGCTGAAAAAAATCCTAAAAAGCACCAATCCGGCTACATATCGTGCTGTTGTCGACCAGCTCTTTGCAACAGAGTAAGCTGGTTCCCATGCAGCGCATGGGAACCAGCTTTAAACCAGTTAGATTTAAAGCAATACCCAGTCCCGGAATATATCATCCGCCAGAGGTACCGCGAGGATGAGCCGACGGGTTGTGCCAAGAATGCAGGTCACCTCCCTCGCACGGCTATTTCCCGCCTCTTTTTTCCCGTAACGGACAACTAGAGCAGCGGCCAACTGCAGATCCTTCTCCAGTTTATCGTGGTCATGATACTGACTACCGGCCTTTTTCAACACAGCCAATGGGCCCGGCCACTCCTCCATCTCCAACCTTGCATCTTCTGCCTGGACCAGTTTCTCCAACTTATTATTATCAGCCTCCTCTCGGCCGAGAATCAACCAGCCGCCACCAGGAAGGATAAACTGCCGACCAACCAGCAACGCTCGAATATCCGGAACACAGATCTCTGCTGATTGCAACACCGACTCGCCCGAATAAAACTTGGAAATACGTTTACTGAGGAAGGGATCGGCAAGGATACACCCACCGGCAGGCGATGGAAAATCAGTAATGCCGAATTCTGCCGCCAAGGCAATCTGCGGGGAACGACTCCGCCCGTTCATGCTCAACAGTTTACTGCGATCGACAAGACCTGCCGCCTCCGCTGCAGTTTCCTTCATAAGCTGGGCACAGAGAGGGCGCAGGAGTATCTGTTTAGTTCCGGAATCCCGCTCTATAACATTCATGGTATCCCGACGCTGCGACATCGGCCGCTGGCCGAGAATTTCTCCGGAGATGAGAAAAGAGGCACCTTTTTCGGCAAGCAGCTGTTTCGCCCTGGCAAACATCATAATCTTGCAGTCGATACAGGGGTTGAAATTTTTACCAAAACCATGAACCGGGTTGTGCAGCAGTTGCAAATAACCGGCACTGATATCCTCAACTTCCACCTTAATGCCGTATTGAGCCAGCATTTTCGATTTATGAGCGGGGATATCAGCGAGGATATCGTAATTAAAAAAGGGGGTAACAAATTGAATCGCCTCTACTTCAATCCCCTGCGCCATAACCACCCTGGTCGCCAGAATGGAATCGAGACCTCCGGAAAAAAGTGACAACGCTTTAACTTTCTTCATACACAGGCACCACCTTTTATCAGTAATTCTTTTGCCCAAGCCTGGGTCTGCTCGGTAGCAGAGTCCCCGGCCAGCATCCTAACTATTTCCAGCACCCTTGATTCAGCCGACAGACGGACGACAGCCGACTGGGTCCGTCCATCGTCGACCGTTTTTGATACCTGAAAGTGCAAGGTGCCACGGGCGGCAATCTGGGGCAGATGGGTAATACAGAAAACCTGATGATGCACTGCCAACTCCTGAATCTTCCTCGCCACCGCTTCGGCAGCTTCACCACCTATACCGGCATCGACCTCATCGAAAATAACCGTTTCCACCATATCTTTTCGGGCCAGAAGACATTTCATGGCCAGCATCAGTCGCGACAATTCTCCCCCGGAGGCAATTTTTGCCAGAGGCTTTGCCGGTTCGCCCGGATTGGCGGAAAAGAAAAATTCTCCCCTTTCCCAGCCACTGGGCTTCATTGTCGATGGCAGCTGCTCCACATCTTTCCAGACCATCTTGAATCCAGCCTGATTAAAAGAGAGCGAGGACAACTCAACCACCATCGCCGTCTCGAGAGCAACGGCCGTCACCTGTCTCTTTTTTGAAAGGACGCCTGCCTTGTCGCACATCTCACGTTCAAGCGCCGTCAGCTCTTTATCAAGAGCGGCAATTTCTTTGTCCATATTTTCAAGATGCTGCAGTTCAAGCTCGGCATGAACGGCAAATTCGAGAATACTTTCTACCGATACGCCGTATTTTCTTTTCAGCTGCTGGATAAGATCGAGCCGCTCGGCCACCTGTTCCAGACGATAAGGATCATGCTCCAGCGAATCCCGGTATGCTTTCAGCTCATTGACATAATCTTCAGCCAGAAAGGTGTAGCCGCTAATATCTTCGGATAATTTCGCAACACCTGGATCGATTGCCGCCAACTGGGCCAGGTTTTGCCGTAAGGTGACCAGGTTATCCATCAGTTCATGGGAGAGAAGACGCTGCGTCGCCTGACTGAGACTGATCAGGGCCTGGGCATTTTTCAGTCTTTTCTTCTCGGCAAGCAATACTTCATCTTCTCCGGGTTGCAACCCGGCTTCATTGATCTCGCTCAGCTGAAATCTGAGAAAATCCTGTCTCTGCGTCTTTTCCTGCTCCTGCTGCCGGAAATCGTTTAAAGCTCTCTTTTTGTCCTGCCATTTTGTATGGATAGCACCAAGCAGCAGTCGATCCGGCCAGAGATCTCCCAGGGTATCCAGGTAGTCAAGATGAAGCCCCGGTTGCAGCAATTGCTGGTGGTCGTGCTGACTGGCCACACTCAGCAACTCGGTGGTCAACTCGGAGACAATTTTGGCAGTTGCCAGAGAACCATTAGCATAGAACCTGCTTCGTCCGGCGTTGCTCATTATGCGCTTTATGACCAGCGAAGATTCATTGCCAAAACCACCTTCTTCAAGTTTTTGCAACAGAAGATGGTGTCGGGGGTTAATCTCGAACAGCGCCTCCACTTCACAACTTTCGGCGCCACTGCGAATCCAGTCAGTTGATGCTCGGCCTCCGGAAAGCAGATGAATGGCCCGCATCATAATCGACTTTCCCGCTCCGGTTTCCCCGGTCATTACGACCAGCCCACCGGATTCTTCCTGGTCAAACTCCAGTTCAAGGGATTCAATCAAAGCTAAATTTTTTACTCGTAGTTCACAAAGCATCTGTTCCTGTTAACATCCTTACAATAGAAGTCCTTTCTTGACTCTCCAGGAAAAGGACAGTAGTTTAATACCTTAGAAATTCTTTTTTTGTTTTTAATGAAGAATTTCGTGAAGGTATTTATTCTGCAAAGCTTTTTCGCGGGGTTACTACCTTACTTTAGAGAATATATCACAAAAAACAAGACCTGCTTGACGGGTAGCCTTGACTACAACCGACTGTTTCGAGAATCTGTTTTTGCCTGTCCGACAGGCACTTTCTCACTCCCACTAAACAACAATAACTCAATATGAAAGACAAAACAGACCTCAGTGCAAGCCTTGAAGATTACATTGAGGCAATCTATCACATAATTGAAGAAAAACTCGTTGCTAGAAGCAAAGAAATTGCTGCTCGTCTGGGAGTCAGTCGCGCCTCTGTTACCGAAGCGTTGCGGGCCCTGTCGAAAAAAGGCCTGATCAACTATTCGCCCTATGAGGCGATCACCTTAACTGATGAAGGAAAAATCGTCGCAGAAGATGTGATTTTCCGCCACGAGGCGCTGAAACGTTTTTTTATCGAAGTGCTGACCATTGAAGATTCGCTTGCCGAAGACGGTGCCTGCAAGATAGAACACGCTGCACCACCGGAAATTATTGCCCGAATGATCAGTTTTACTGAATTCATGCAAGTCTGTCCCAGAGGTGGAGACGAGTTGATCAAAGGTTTTGCCGATTACTGCCAACGGGGAAAACAAGACGATAACTGCAAAAGCTGCGTTTCTCACTGCCTCGAAATACCTACATCCGAATGATTTAAACAACAACTGTCAATACTTTCAACGACGACCGGCCTGCAGCAACAGAGTTATTTCTCCCTCTTCAGGAAAACGCTGCAAACTTTTTTTAGAAAAAACCAGCTGCTCATCAACCGTCACTTCAAACACTCCTCCCGAGGAAGACAACAACGCCACTTCCGCACCAAAGGCATCTTTCAGCTCGTCCCCCAGACTGGAGGCACGTGGTTGATAGTTTCACTTTGCACAGTACTCGATGGAAATCTTCATGCATAATTCCTCTGCTTTCATTTTTGATCATTGCGCCAGCAAACAGGTATAGGGTATTTGTAGCCTTGAGTGTAGCCATTTTTTATGACGATATCAATATGTGCCGGAATTAATTACCACCCAAATGAATATTATCAAACCTCTTTTAAACGAACTTGCACGACTGGATCGCGAGGAAGCACATCGCCTGTCACCACTTGCGACGAAGTCCCCGGAAGGATTAAGACGCTTTCCTGAAGAGACTGCCGCGTATCGGCAGCAATTTGCTCTTGATGCAGACCGGATTATTTATTCTCGGGCCTACAGCAGATATATAGACAAAACCCAGGTGTTTTCATTAGTAGCCAACGATCATATCACCCACCGGGTTCTACACGTGCAACTGGTTGCCCGTATCGCCAGGACGATTGGTCGTTTTCTGCACTTAAATGAAGACCTCCTGGAAGCTATTTCACTCGGCCATGATGTCGGACACCCACCGTTTGGCCACGATGGAGAAAAGTTCTTATCCGATCTCTGTCGCAACCACGGCCTGCCACCGTTCCAACACAATATCCAGTCGGTCCGCCTGCTCGACAGACTCGAACGCAAAGGCCGGGGCTGGAATCTCACCCTCCAGGTATTAAATGGTATCCTCTGTCATGATGGAGAGGTGCACTCCCAGAGCTTACGCCCTGAAGCGATGGCAACATTTGCCGAATTCGACCAGAAACTGGAGGACAAATCACAGCATCCAGAGGTGACCACTATGCCAGCCACACTTGAAGGTTGTGTAGTGCGGCTGGCGGATACGATCGCTTATATCGGCAGAGATATGGAAGATGCCATTATTTTAGGGCTGATCAGACGGGAAGACATTCCTAAAAACTGCCAAAAAACACTGGGCAATACCAACGGCACTATCGTCTATACCCTGGTGACCGATCTGATCACCCATAGCCATATTGGCGAGAGCGAAGAATCTTCAGCTATCGGATTCAGTGAAGAGGTGGCCGCGACGCTGCAAGAGTTCAAAACATTCAACTATGAACAAATCTATCTGGCCCCATCAACCAAACAGCAAAACCCGCTGGTTCGGGATTGCTACCACAGACTTTTTGACCATTATCTGGCATGCCTTGATGGTTCAGCCCAACACCTGTGCAGCAAAGTTGATCTGATGACGGATATCAACCCCCACTACCTGCAAAAATACAGTTCAGAAGAAAAGGTACGGGATTTCATTGCCGGCATGACCGATGATTTTTTCCTCAAAGAGGCCCGATTGCTTGGCTGCAAAGTGCCGGAAAAGAAATGATCGGATGTAATATACCTGTTCATCCAAAGCACCAAAATCACTTTTTCAGATACATTCTCATTGACCTCTGTCCGCGAACATGGTATCCATCTTTTTCCGCAGACCTGCACCCGTAGCTCAGCTGGATAGAGCACCGGACTTCGAATCCGGGTGTCGCCCGTTCGAATCGGGCCGGGTGTACCAAATAAAACAAGGGGTTAACCAGAATTATCAATTGGTTAATCCCTTTTTTTATGCGATTTGTTCCATCAGATATTGCTTTTTCCTGCTTTCTTATTGTATTGTTTGATATAAAAGTGGAACAAAAATGGAACAAAAAATATTGGGAGATCTACGCTATGGCACGCATTCAAACTCGCAAAGGAAAAAGTAGAACGACGTTTACGGCTACTGTACGAATTAAAAGTTTTACTCCAATAGCCAGGACTTTCGACACGAAGGGCGAAGCAAAAAGTTGGGCTGCTGATATAGAAAGAGACATGCGCATGGGACGATACCAAGACGCTCGCCCTGTAGAAAGACTGACATTCTCTGAAGCATTAAATAAATATCTGGATCGAGTCTCAACGACAAAGCGACCAAATTCTGAGCGTCGCGATAGAGATTCGGCAAAGGCAATTCTTGACGGTTTTGGCAAAGATCTTCCTTTAGTCGATATCAATGCGCAACGATTAGCGGTCTATCGTGATGCTCGTTTGCAAAGCGTCTCACCTTCTACAATTCAAAAAGAATTTGCCCTGCTCTCCCATCTCTTTAATATTGCCCGACGTGAATGGGGTTTATCAGTTAATAATCCGGTACCGGAAGTAACTCGGCCAAAGGTTAGCAATAACCGGACTCGTTTTCTTACCATGGGTGAGGCTCAGAAATTACTTGATGTTGCCCAAACAAGTCAGAACAAAAACCTTTATCCTTATTTATTGCTCATGATGCACAGTGGGATGCGTCCAAGTGAAGCAGCTGGTTTAAAATGGGGCGATGTAGATTTAGATGCAAGACTTGTTAAGCTCAAAATAACTAAAACTGAAATGAGGTATGTCCCACTTACTGAAGTGGCTGAAAAAGTTCTTCGTTCTATCCGCCCCGCGGATGCTGGAAATGAAACTTTTGTGTTTCTGCCTCCAAGTAGTCCTTTGTTAGAGAAAGCTCTTACTCGTCCGAATCTTCATTTCCGACAGTCATTCAATACAGCCAGAACCAAAGCCGGCCTTGAAGATGTTCATCTTCATGATTTGCGTCATACCGCAGCCAGTCATTTACTCATGGCCGGTGTGGACTTAAGGACTCTGGCCGAGATTTTAGGTCACAAGTCTTTACAGATGGTGCATCGCTACACCCATCTTCTTAACGACCACAAGTTGAAAGCCGTTGATCGGATCAATTCTTTAGGATTGGAATAAATGTTTTTATCAGTCGGCCGGGAATTTTAATTGTCGTTGAACGAACAGTCAAATCATTGGACCAGTCTGTTCATTCTCTTTGGCAGTGGAAATCTCTATCTGGTGCTGCAAGATACAGCACGGTCCTGCCGTAGCATCAGGTAGCTTGCCTGACATTTCTATTGAAGCG
>CBDTUM010000162.1:0-9460 GCA_965363495.1 uncultured Desulfopila sp. | reverse complement strand
CAAGGATAAAACTGTTACGACTTTACCCGACACTTGATGATTGACGAGACACTAGTTGGATGGTGAGAGGCTGTTCGTATTCGCCCTCCAGGTCAATTCGCCAGGCGGGGAGATCGCGCCAGCCATCGGCCAACCATGTTGCAAGAGGCATGGTGTGTATGTTTTTTTGAGGAGCATACAAGGTGAGATCTTTTTCATGGCGTTGGCTCACATGCCAACTACCGGCCCCCACAACGACAAGAATTGCTGTCAGCCCAAGTAAACGTCGCGGGATAACCTCAAAAGCTCCCTTCGTGTAGGTGATTCCAAGCAGAGCTGTCCAGCTTGTCCCGATCAGAAAACCGGCCACAAAAAGTGTCAGGACTAAAAGCAAGAGAAACAATTCCTCGCCCTGCCGGCGAAAGAAGAGATAAGAGACAATGCGTTTTACAGGAAGCATCATCCCATGAGCAGGCATGTTCAAGGTGGCCCAGTCTTTTAACCCGGCAATCCAGAATGGCCCGCGGCGTCCAATCAACATTACCAGTCTGCGGCTCAGTGCCGTGAAGCCCCATAGAGCAACAAGGAAAATAACGACGAGCACTGCCAGGGAAGAAACCACTGAAAGGACTCTTGCCTTGATTCTTGTGTATGACCAACGACTGACTGCTGCCGGCCAATGGATTGATTTTGGAGTATTCATTTGAATTGTCGGCTCTTTGTTCTTTGAAAAGGCTCTTTCTTGTGCACTGAGGTGGACTTTATTCTCTGGCTGTAACGAAAGATCAAGCCCGGGCCGTCCTGCCTATTATGCAGACTCACGATTCCCCCCTGACTGACCGCAGCCTCCATCGCAATCGCCAGGCCGAGTCCGCTGCCTTCTTCGCCTGTTTCAGGGAGACGATAAAAGGGATCAAAAACCTTTTGCCGCTCGGAGTCCGGAATACCGGGCCCATTATCGATAATCTCCAAGACGACATTCTCCTGGGCGAGATGAATGCCAAGGGTAACCTCACCACCTTGAGGACAATATTTCAGGGCATTTTCCAAGGCATTCTTGAGTATTAGGTAGAGATTTTCAGCAACGGCAGGCAGCATCAGCTCCGCGGTTTCATCCAGGCCCAGGTCTATTTGTCTCGCTTCCGCACTGGGTAAGTATTCGGCTATCAAATCACGAGCCATCTTCGAGACATCAATCATGGTGGTTTCCGTCGTGCCGCTTTGAATTCTGGCAAGATTCAAGAGCTGTTCGGTGAGTTTTCCGGCTCGTTTGATGCCTGTCTGCAGCGACTCGATTCGTTCGCTCATGCTCTCTTGTGTTCCAGGTTGGTTCAGGTTTTCCGCCTGAATCGACAGCGCGGTAAGCGGGCTCCTGAGTTCATGGGCGGCATCGGCAACAAAGCGCCGCTGTTGCTCCATGAGAACGGTGACTCGCTTGAGCAAACGGTCAATGGCATGAACAAATGGGGCGATTTCTTCGGGAACATCATGGTCTGGAAGCGGACGAGGCAGGTTTACCGGTTGTGCATCTACATGAGCGGCGAGCTTTTTGACCGTTTTCAGTTCACGGCGAACGATACGCATAATAAGCCACGCCATCGCAGGCAGCAGCAGCAACAAGGGAGCAAAGATGCGCAGAGCGCTGTTTATGGAAATTTCATCTCGAATATCAGTTGGTTGTGACACCATTATTGTGTCGCCGGAGGGGTCTTTTTGGAGAAAAACTCGCAAACGCTCTCCACTTGTCTCCAAGGTGTGAAAACCCGGTAAAAGTGTATCTGTAAGCCAGGTCGGACGTGGGCTATCCGAAAGATGCATGACGTTTATTCGTGACTCCGGGTCGTCATAGTTGATTTTCGAGTCATTTCCAGAAAGGCCTTTAGCAACTTGTGGATGACTACCGGTACTGCGTGATGTCAGCAGCGCTATCTGTCGCAACACATCATCCTGGAATTCTTTCGCTTCGTTATAGGCCAGTATAAATGACATCAGGGCTATGGCAATTCCAGCGAGCAGGATGGCGCAGCCCAGTATGAAGGTGAGTCGCCATTGCAGGGATCGTTTCATTAAAGTTTCTCAACCATCCAGCCGGCCCCCCGCACATTTTTAATGGTGTCGGCACCAAGTTTCTTGCGCACCCCATGGATGAGGAAATCCACCGCGTTACTCTCCACTTCCTCGTTCCAGCCATAGATGTGTTCTTCCAGTTGAGCCCGGGAAAGAATTCTGCCTGGATGCAACAGCAGCGCATGAAACAGGGCAAATTCACGCCCACTTAAGACCACCCTAACCTCGCCGCACGTGGCTTGATAGGTGGCTGGATCAAGGGTCACTTTCCCATTGGTGAGTAAGGGTGCGGCCTGTCCGCTCTGACGACGCACGACTGCCCGCAGGCGGGCAAGTAACTCATTGACGTTGAAGGGTTTTGTCAGATAATCATCTGCTCCCAGATCAAGTCCGTCAATACGATGTTCCACTCCGTCACGGGCAGTAATAACAATGACGGGGACCTTGTTCCCTGCCTGACGCAACTCTCTTAGCACCTCCATACCATCGAGTTTGGGCAAACCGAGATCAAGCAGCACGGCTTGATATCCCCCGGATGTCAACGTACGCAATGCGGTATCACCGTCTCTCACCCAGTCCACGGCATATGCGGCATCTTTTAAGGCAACGGAGACCGCCTGTCCAATCATGAAATCATCTTCGACTAAGAGAATTTTCATTACTATTTAATGAGTTATAATTTTTTTCCTTGGTACGTAACACCATGGAATATAAGACCGATATGCCTTCAATTCCAAAAAAACTACTCCCTTTCAAAAGGATAAGGTTTTGCGGGTTGCCTGCTTGCAGCATGCTAAAATTGAGCAATTCTTGATAAACGCCGAAACGTTTTAGCGTCTCGGCGTTTCGGTGGTACAGCTACCTCACAGATCAGCTGTCTTTGTCACGGCCCTCTTCATGTTCCTGATTATGATCGCTTTTGTCTTCTTCGGCGGCAAGAACCTTGCCGTTTTCCGGGTCAATCATCACATCCATAACCTTGTTGCCGCTGACAACTTCGACTTCAAAGACCAAGCGGTCCTTATGTTGTTCCAGCTCCGCCCGGGAAGCTTTCCCGGAGACGTGTTGTTCGGCGACGTCGACCGCTTGTGACAGGCTGATGTTTGTCTTCAAAACGGCAAGTGCATCGTTTTCTTTGACATCAGCTGCATAGCTGCTGGAAATTGCAGTTGTTGACAACAGAACAAGCGCTATCAGAGAAAGTGAACGTTTCATTGTGGGATCTCCTTGTAAAATTGATTCCGCGATTATTCGCGTGTCTATACAATACCAATCAAGAATTAGGAGAGAGTTAGCTGGGCAAAATATATTCTTCGCCGGGAAAAGTTTTTGCAAAACCTCGAGTACGTTGAAAGAATATTGGTAAGTGGTGAGCGTAGTATAAGGGATGATAGCAACATGTCAGCTGCCAAGGAGGAAAGGATGCACAGCCAGGAAAGCTGAGCTCTTACTATAGCGGTAGTGATAAAATTCTATTCTTGGAAAACGAATGATTTTGAAAAAGGCAGCTAGCCCGGATTTCTCATCCGGGCTAGCGAAGAGGCTCGCCGACCGAGTCAGATAAATCGTTCATCAAACCGGTAAACGAGTCATAGGTGGTGGTCATATCGTTATAGGCTTTTTTCGCCCCGGGCAGATCTTCGGCCGTCGCATTTTTGGTGAAATCGTCCGAGGAAAGTTTCAGGTCGCTCGAAAGTTTGACGATTTTTTCTCTGGTTGCAAGAGTAACATCGTTTTGGATAAGGGACGGGATTTTTTCCGCCAGGGTGGAGATAAGTTTACCGTCTTCAGCGGCTCGCTTGAGATTTTTTCCCTCATTGAGGATCCCTTGAATCCTGAGAATCGAATTGTCGACCAGGGTCAGGCTTGCATTAATATCGGTTATGGTCCGGTAGAGGCCGTAGGCTACATATACAGCACAACTCTGCAGGAACAGCAATGTTATCAGCAGAGCAAGAGATTGACGAAATGATTTGTGAATTGATTGCATAGACGATACCTCAAAAAAATGGCCTTTCAGCCGCATACACCAACGTTCAAGGATACCGTTCATACCCTACCGGCTCGAACTTTTCAATTTATTTGTCGAAGCTGCGGGGGCACGATCTACTCACCCCGTCAAAAAGCTTTGCGGGTATTCTTTACGATTCCCCCTTGAGGGGTGCTCAGTTCAGTCCCCGTGCTGTGCGGGACTCTTTTTAGTACTCGCTTGACGGGTATAAGTTCCTTTACGAAATAAGTTTCTTGTAAAAAACACAAGAAACCTCTTTCTCAGTCACTAAACAATAGTCTCATCCTTATCATCCCCATTACCGGTATCCTTTGGCCTATCGAGGGGCAGTTCGACGATAAAGACCGCTCCGGGACCAAAATTGTCGCCTCTGACAAAGTCCTCGGTTAAATATTTTGCCGGAATAGGACTGAGGACCGATATTGTACCACCGTGATCCTTGATGATACCGAACGACACGGAAAGTCCCAGTCCGGTTCCTTTACCCACCTGTTTCGTGGTAAAAAACGGATCAAAAACTTTACCCAGGTGTTCCGGGGCAATGCCTTTGCCGGTATCGGCGATACTGACCTCCAGCTTTCGTTCTTCGGCCAGAAACCTGGATTGCACGTGTATCACGCCATCCTGGCCAATGACATCTGCCGCGTTATTGAGCAGATTAAGCCAGACCTGCTTCAGCCTTTCCTGGTCACCACAGAGAGGTGGAATGTTTTCATCCAAAGCATAGACGATTTTTATCCGGTTCATATAACAGATATGTTCCACCAACCTGACAACCTGAAGTATCGACTCGTTGATGTCGACATTTTCACTGACTGCTTGAGAATTTCTTGAAAAACCAAGTAAATCAGCGACAATTTTACGGCACACCTTGGTCTGTTTTTCGATGATCTGCATACCTTCCAGGATTTCCTCATCTTCAATATCGTCCATCAGCAGCTGGGTATAACCGAGAATGATGCCTAAGGGCGTGTTGATTTCATGGGCCACACCACCGGCCAGGCGCCCCAGATCTTCCATTTTCTGAGACTGGATAAGCTGTTCCTGGAATTTTTTGAGCATGGAGATATCTCTCGCGGTGAGCAGAAGGCCGATTATACTGCCGTCCTGATCATAGACGGGGACCTTGAGAACATGAAACCATCTCTGCTCTTTTGCCCGCTTGAAGGTAATCTCTTTCGCCAGGGGGCGACCGGTCGCAAGAATCTGCTTGCTCTCGTAGACATTGATTTCAGCCTGCTGCCTGGTAAAAATGTCTGCATCGGTCTTGCCGACGACATCTGCCTCGTCCAGCTTAAAATAGTCGCAAAAGGACTTGCCAGCGAAGGTATATTTTAAATCCTTATCCTGCAATGTTACGAAGTCCGGGGTGACACTCATAATGGTCTTGAGCAGTCCCTGTTGCCGGGCAATGGTTTTTCCCTGCTCGGTGAGCTCTTCGATATGTTTTTTCACCGTGACAGCCATGGCATCAAACGCCTCGGCAAGATCCTGGATTTCATCGCCGAAATTATGCTTAAAAACAGAACATTGGCGACAATTCTCCATCTTGAAGGGATACTCTTTATCGCCGCAATTCGGACACAGCGTTCCCGCCAGATACCAGCAACGTCGCTGCACATCGCCATAGGCAGGGCAATCGTAACGGTCACAGTCCATAAGCTGCCAGCAGTATTTTTCCAGCGAGAATCCGGCATGCACATCGAGATTACCCCGGACAACCTCTTCTACCGATTCTCGCAAGCGATTCAGACGAAAGGTCACCGTACGGGCAAACCAGAGGGCCAGGACAATCCCCAGACCAACGACCCCCATGGTAATGAAAAAACTGGTCAAACGCTGACGATGGATCTGGGCCTCAATTTCCTTTCTTGACAGGCCCAATCTGACCGAGCCAAGATTCTTTTCACCCAGGCTTACCCTGACATTAAAATCGTAGACCAGTCCCTGCTCAGTGGACAAAAGAATCGGCTGCACTTTTTTTCCATCTTCATTGACGTCAAGAAGATCTGTGGGGAATCCCCCGGAAAAGGTGTGAGAAAGAATATTGCCGCCGGCGTCGGTAAGAAAAATATAGATAACGTCATCATATTGGTTTCTGACATTGTCGATAAAGTTCTTCATCTGTAGAAAATCCATGGCCAGGATGGGTTCAGCCAAACGAAATGCCAGGCTCGAGGTGATGGCCATGCCTCTTTTTCGTCCTTCCTCAAGCAGAGCATTCGATGACATGGCGGAGAGGATCAGTCCGATACCCAGGCCACAGAAGACCAGCATACAGGTCATCCCCAGGGTAATTTTGGTTCTGAATCTCAGGCGATGCAGTATCCTGGATAGATAATTACTCAAGATCCAACCCCACTTTTTTGCTCAGTTCCCGGATTGGGTCAAAATCCTGGTCATCAGAGGGCACAAAGCCGATGAATTTGGCGGCATCAAGAATGAGCCGGTGCTGGGGATTATGTTCATAATCGAGCTGCAGCATGGCCTTGCGTATCCTGTCAACCACATCCTCTGAAAGTGTTGGACTGTACGCATAAACCCATCCCGGATACCTTCTGGAACTGTCAATCACCTTTATCTGGTTGATATCGATTTTGTCCCGCACAACGCTGAGCGATCCTTCGCGTATCGAGCCGATGTCGTGCAATCCGGCATATACACCCAAAATTACGTTTTCCTGTCTGCCACCGGCAAAGACGACTTCCTTGAAATCTTTTAAAGTAATACCGTTATCGACAAAATGGCCTAGGGCAAACAGATAGCCTCCCGCCGAGGAAGGATCGACAGCTACCCACGATTTTCCCCGGCAGTCCTGAAGTGTTTGAATGACCTTGTTGTCTTTTCTGGCGATGATCTGGCCACGAAACTCCGCCAGCCCATCCGTCTCGACGATTCTGGCCATGGCTCTGGCGCCATACCGGTTGGCCAGCTTGACGTAAATAAACGGGTTAGAAAACGAAATATCAATTTTCCCCTGGCCGAACATGCTGATATAATTGTCAAACGTGTCCGGGAACACCTGGCGCATCGGTAAACCGGTCTGCTCGGAGAGATATTCTACCAGGCGATTATGCCGTTGAAATGATTCGGTATGTGAGTATTGGGGCAGATAAGCGTAGGTAATAGCAGGTAGTTGCGGCCTGAACGTAATTTCCTGACGTTTTTCAAGGGAAACCTTAATCGGCTCCTCTTTTACCCGGCAGGAAAAGAGGACGAGACTCGTCATAAGGAGCAGAAAGAAAACTCTTTTTTTAGGCATATAGGTCGCTCATATCTATGACCGGTTAACCGTTTGTACTGGATGTTGTGGGCACTGGTTAACGCTTACAGTACGAAAGGTATGCAGGCTTGATTTGTTTTTCGGTGACCGGTTAGGGATCCGGCTCCCTGTTTACCGTGCGCCTACGCTGAACACTAGAGACTGATAACCGTTGCGTCGCAGCAAAGCTCTTGCACTCTGTAACCCGAAATGTAGTTTACAGGTTACGCGGCCAATAATGCAATGTTCATTTGGCACATTGGGCTTTATTCTCCAGGGATCATTTTCCTGTGGCAGATACCCGCTCCAAGAGCGCGTAATCGGCAGCGGCTGCATGCTGTAAAGCTTGAGTTGGCAATGGAGAATGGAATCCTATTGGTATTTTTGCCCTTTATGTTCTATCCACCCACCAACATGAGACCCGCTTGGATCATGATGCGTCCAATGAAGAACCCCGCCTTTATCGTTCCATTCGTATTCACCATAAAATTTGATGTGCTCACCTTGCGTTAACGAAGGTACTCTCGGTGCCAGATCAATATTATGGGCAATGAGCAGGGTGTGCCCCGAGTATGATTTGATAATGAACCTTTGGTGCCGGCTTCCTTTTGTGTCATCGGGCAAGATTTTTACCACTACCCCCGATCCTGCAATCTGGAGGTTGCTCGCGTGATTTTTAAAAGCATTATCTATGGCATCGTCATTCTGTGGTTGCGGCTGAAATGACGTTCCAGCATCACGCAAATTGACCGAAGAAACAGAGATAAACTGGTTATATCCGTAATACCCACCGAGAAATATGATAATAATCAGAATAAGTTTTTTCATCATTTGCACCATTGACGTTCACACAAAACACCACCTCCATCACCATCCATTTTTATTCCTCCGCTGACTCATTCTTCTGAAATTTCCTGTGCGGGCTGCCGGTAAAGAAAATATGCTCAAACTTTTGTTGGAGAAGAAGCGTCGTTTCCTGAACTTCCCCTTCGATATATCAAGAAGACTGAAACCAGTTTCAGAGAGATACGCTTCAAACGCTGGTTTGCCCAGATCCTCACGTAAGGCTGCATGTATTTCACTTTCATATTTGACAAGGGCCGATTTAAGCTTGTTCAGGTTTTCAATACGGCTCTGATAGCTTTTGGTAGCGCCTGACTTAAAATATTCATGTTGCCTGGCAACAATAGCTATGATTTCTTTTTCTGTCGTCGCTGGGTGCTCTTTTGGGCTGTTGGTAGGCATAATTTTCCAAACCTTATATATGGGTTCATTCTATCAGCTGTTTATAGACCCCAATGCCGCAGAGTCGGAATTTCTGCACCGCACACATCGCCAGCGGGGTGATCTCTGTGCAGAGAGATGTCGCCGCAACAGCACAACGTTTTTCTTCCAGAAACTTTGGCAGAGTAAGGTTACTGCGAAGCAGGAAGACAACTAATATATTCAGAAAATTGCAGCAGCGAGCCTCAGTGAGTCCTGTTGACCGGTTGGGTATTGAATTTTTTAATATTGACTTTTTTCGACAATTATCAGAGCGTCCGTGGAATTTGGGAGGAGTGGTGATGAATAATTGGGCTTGCTAACGAAAGATCCAGAATATAACTAAATCGAGCCTCAAAACTCAATAACTCCTCGTCAAGCAGAAAACGCCAACAGTAAATTCCGCATAAGGCATAACTGTCGTTGGTTATTGACTGAACAACCAATGTTTTTTCATGCATGGCTATACTGAGCTCCTCGCGGCTGCCAAGTTTTTCGAAATAATCTCTAATCTTATCTGGACTGTTTAACACTCTATTTGAGAAGGTTGGAATTAAAACGGCTTTTTTATCATAGAGAGCCAGAAGTCCTGCTATGTCACCATTATTGACAGCCTGCATCCATTGTCGCAGAACCTCTTCGGGACTTTTCATCATCTTTGGTCTCCTGTTGTTAGGGAATAATATATCTGGACATTTCTGGTGCGATAGAAAGCAGCAGTTTGGCGCTTGCAGAATCCGGATCAATTAACGTGAAATCAGAAAATTCAAAACCTGGCGCTACAGAACAACCAACAAGAACCGTGTCAGATAATGGGGATGCAGCTTGCCAGATACCTGCCGGTATGACGTAGCAGAAGCAATTGTCATGTGCTGACA
>CBDTUM010000161.1:0-9469 GCA_965363495.1 uncultured Desulfopila sp. | reverse complement strand
GAGATGGTTGCGCCCACCAATGTCGGACTTCAAATGATTCTCGCCTGGTTCGGCACCTTCTGGATCAATGTGCTTCTCGCCCAGGCAGCCTTTCAAATGGCACTTTCCTGCAAGACCTCGGAAGAGGGGCAGAAAGGTCTTTACATTGCGGCGGGTTTTAACGTGATTTTTATTGTTATGGGAGTTGTGGCAGGTCTTGCTGCGGTTTCCGTCAATCCTGGTATGGCCCGTGGCCTGGTGGCAGTACCCACCTACCTGATGCAAACCCTGCCAGCACCCCTGGTGGGTCTTTTTGCCCTGGGTATCTGGGCCTGTGCTCTAGGGTGGGGAGCCCCCTGCCAGTTTTCCGGGGCGACCAGTCTTGGCCGAGATGTCGGGAGTGCCTTGAACCCCAATGCAACGGATGCGGATCTTGTACGATACACCAAATGGTCCCTGGGTTTTTTGACCCTTCTTATGATTTTCTTTGGATTCCTCCGGTCGGAGCAGGCTGCCTGGTGGAATATCTTTGCCTGGACTGCCCGTAACGGTGCAACCTTTGCTCCGGTGGTAGCGGCTCTTTTCTGGCCAGTGGTCACCCGGCGGGCGGTGGTGGCATCTTTGCTGGCCGGTTTCCTGACCGGGCTCATCTGGAATTATCTGGGTGGCTGGGCCATCAACTCTTTTTACCTGAACACGCATCCCGTCTGGGCAGGTATGACCGCCAATATTGTCACTCTGGTTGTCATATCCTTGATTGAGGCACCTTGGACCCTGGATATGGTTTCACCACAAAGAAAGAAAGTCGGTATTCTGGGTGGAACCATTACAGCCGTTTTTATCCTGGCTGTAATAGCCAAATTCGACTGGTTAAGCACTACGGGACTTTTGGGAATGTTCCTGTTCCTTTCCATCGTAGGGCTGTGGATCATGCTCATGGCTTTTATTGTACCATCAAATGAAGTCTGTAATGAAAATGTTCAGGCCGCGACATCAATTTAATCCAAGAGGAGGAGGGGGTGGTAAAAACTTTTAGCGGATCTGTATCACTGCTCACTGCTGTTACCCTCGTTCTTTTTGCAGCCAATTCTGTTGTCTGCAAACTCGCTCTGGGCAGGGGAGCCATCGACCCGGCCAGTTTTACCCTGATCCGGCTTATCTCAGGAGCAGCTGTGCTGATTCTCCTGCTCAAATTTTTTGGATCAGGGCAAGAGAATGTTTCTCATGTGAGTTGGCTCCCGGCGGGGATGTTGTTCTTGTATGCCGCTTGTTTTTCCTATGCCTACATGACCCTGGAAGCGGGTACGGGTGCCTTGATTCTCTTTGGTGCAGTCCAACTGACTATGATAGTGAGCGCCGTTGTATCGGGGGAACGTCCGGGGAGTATGGTATGGACAGGTGGGCTTGTCGCCTTTTTGGGGCTTGTTTACCTCGTTTTTCCAGGATTTGTCGCTCCTTCTCCATCTGGTTCTTGTTTGATGGTTATAGCGGGAATTTCCTGGGGGGTCTATTCGGTAATGGGCAAGAGGGTACAATATCCTCTTGCCGAGACAAGAACTAATTTTATTCGATCGGTTGTTTTTGCCGGACTCCTTTTACTGCCCATGTGGCAGGAGGGCCGAATCTCCCCCTGGGGAGCTTGGTTGGCCTTTATTTCGGGGGCACTGGCTTCCGGTGTTGGGTATGCACTCTGGTATGCGGTGGTCCTGCGGATGAAGACAGTCAAGGCTGGCGTGGTGCAATTGCTTGTTCCCGTTCTCGCATCTCTTGGAGGGGCTTTTTTCCTGGAAGAACTGATTACCCGGCAACTCATGGTCTCAACAGTTGTCATTTTTGGCGGGGTTTGTCTGTCACTGGCGGGCCGGACCCGTGGCGATCCGGCAAAGAAGTCTGGTCGTTCTTGAAGGTCTCAACGATAAGAGTTTATATAAAAGAAAAGAAAGGAGTACGGACATGTATAAAGTCAATGTGGAATGGAATAGAAAAATGCGGTTTACCGGCACCGATGCCGATGGAAGGAGTTTGGTCATGGATGCGGCCGAAGTCTATGGCGGTGAGGGAAACGGCATCCGCCCCACAGAGATGTTGCTCATTTCCCTTGCCGGGTGTACTGGAATCGAAGTGGCCAATGTGATGAATAAAATGCGTCTTAAATATGACAGCTTCGATATATCCGTGGAGGCGGAAAAGGCTGAAACAGTACCAAATGTGTTCACTGATATTCATGTTCATTACACGGTGTGCGGTAAAGACATTACCATCGCTAAATTCTTGAAAGCCTTTGAGATTGGGGCGATTAAATACTGCTCTGTGGCCAACATGGTGAAAAAGGCCTGCCCCGTCACCTATACTTGTTCAATTAATGGAGAAAAACACGTCTGTTCCGTTACCGGTTAAAAAAATCGCGTATCACCTGATCAGGAGAAGATTTCTTCAATTTCCTTTTGGCGGAGATCTGCAAGCCCCTTCTTCATTCTGTCAAGAGTGTAGAGAAGGTCTTGAGCATCCCCTTCTAACCCGCTAAAAAGAGACATATTAAAAGCATTTTCAATTGTACCTAGCTGATCGTGAAACTGTGAATAACTTAGTTTGTTGCGGTAATGTGCCCTTATCAGTTCAGAATAACTCTTCCCAGAAACAGACAACAGAGCACTGTAGTGATCGATTAAAAGCGTCATCCAGGCGCGAAAACAAGATTGCGCCTCAACAGGAATTGAATCAACCTGTTCCATCAGCTGAGTAATCTCAGGAGGTACACCTCTCTTCTCGGCAGCAACCGCCGTTTCAAGGGCGCGGTGCCTGGAAATCAGATAATTTGCCGAAAAGTTTTTCAGCCCCTGAGAATACTCCTTGATTTTAAAAGCGTTAAATACAAAAAACACAGGGATGAGTATCATCCACACTGAAGGCGTTGGCTTATCAAGAACCCGTCTCGCCAGCTGATTGGCCGTGGATTCTTCGTGAGCTAGAATCAGTTCTTTCTTTTCTTCGATGGGATTATTTTTCACATCCACTTCCACAGCTAAGGTTATTGTACCCATCATTGTGCTTAAAAAGGACCACCTTTTACATAACGAGCAATACTACTCCTAGTGTCTTATTTCACTAGAACTGTATTAAGGTAATGCTCTGCTTCCTGCACCTGATTAACATCTGTATAATAATAACGGCTCGGATCAATGTCGTTTTCATCAAGAACTACGGACATATTGCTCAGCACACCAACAGAGTTCGTGAGCAAGGGCAATAGTATGTAGACAAATATCAATGCCGCACTGAGGGCAAAAACGAAATCACGTAACCGCAGCGCTAAACTTCTATTAACTCTATTTTTCATTTTCTCATGAAAGAACCGGGAGGAGTCCTCCAGGTTCTTTCCTCTCTGGTTATGATGTTAGATCATTGCAGTAATTTCAGGGAACACAAGGTAGAACATGATATATGCCATAGTTAAGGTCAGAATCAAGTTCAGACTTTGACCACAAGCATAAAGAATCAGAGGCTTGCCTCCTTTGAAATATTTAGCAAGCTCACGGAAATTAGTAGAAAGGCCGATGGCTGCAAATGACAAAACGAAAAACCAATCGCGGAAAAGGCGAGTTCCACCACGAACCACTCCTTGCTCGAGCAGGGAATCACTCATTGCCTTATCCATGCCACCATCTAGCACTGAAAACAAAATAGACGCGCCAAGGAAACCAATGACGAATTTCGGAAAGCGATGCCAAATTTCAGTAACACTGACAGATCGCTTCACGGCCGAATCCTGTTCCACTCTCATACACCAGTACAGAGCCACACAGAAAGCTGTAACACCAATCATGACATTTTGAATCATCTTAATGGTTGCAGCTACATATAACGCTTTTTCACCAAGAAATGCACCTGCCGCAGCAACCGCTCCAGTCGAATCGATTGTGCCACCCATCCATGCTCCACCAAGAACTTCAGGCATACCAACTGCCTTAATAAACATCGGCATGATGATCATCATGATCGCAGTAAAGACAAGAGACAAACCAATAGACAAGGTCAATTCTTCTTTTTTTGCACGACACGCTGCTGCAGTTGCGATAGCGGCTGAGGTTCCGCAGACAGACATGTCAGCAGATATAACGATATTGAGCGTTTTTGATGGCATCTTGATGACTTTCTGCCCGAAGATATAAGTAGTAATAAGAACAATCGGAGTTACCACCCAGGCGACAAAAATACCAGGAATACCGATAGACATAATCTTACTAAAAAGTACCTCTGCTCCAAGTAAGACAAGACCCGTCTTAATAAAAAACTCAACCTGACAAGACTGGAGAACCCACTTCGGTGTACCAAGAGTGTTAGCGATAATCATACCAAGGACGATAGCCCACGCTTCCGAACCAAACCCGTATTGCTTTGAAATCGCTTGATCACCAAGCATATACGCGAGAACGGCAACCAGGAAAACGATAACAAAACCTTTGCCGAATGTAGTGACGCTATTCCCCATCATCTTATTACCGATACCGAAGAAAAGGATCATGAAGATGCACAATCCCACTAAGGTGGTGATACGATTATAGGGTTTATTCGTTGCTTTAGCCTTTGCGGAGGAAACTTTTTTATTTACAGCTCGCCAATCCGTTATTTTTGCAATGGCAGCATCATTTAGGGCCTGGTCTTTGAAATTTGCGACAGAGGCGGCTTCTTCGGCTAGGGTGGCTGCGCTAAGTGCTATTGCGGCTTTAGCCTTAGCCTCCTCAAAGGCTGGCATGGCTTTGGCATTTAAAGCATTAGCTTGAGCTTCTGATCGAAGCACAGAATCAAGCGGATTTGTTTTCCAACTGCCAGTGTTAGCAGTCCAGTGAGTGAGGAATTTACCAAAGGACGATACACTCAATGCCTTTAAATTTTTGGCATCATCAGCGTTGTACCATGTAATAGTTTTAAAAGGCGCACGCGCAACTTCAGCCGCCTGTATCTGGTTGGCTTCATTGATCTTCGGAGCAAATTCAGCTTTCGGGCCAAATCCCAAATATGCTACGAGGCAAACTCCAATGATGAGAAACGCCAGCCAGATTGCCAGATAATCTTCTTTCTTCCAAAGGTCAGACCAACTGCTTTGGCCGTGATCCACAACAACATTCGCATCTGTTTGAGCCATAAAATCACCTTTTGCGTGTTTAGAGTTTCCCGACCAATCCTCGTCGGCACCTAACATTTTATGCAAAAAATATTACTCTCGTACATACAGTATGTTAACAAATAGTTACTACACATTATCACCATGCAACAACGTGGTCAAGCAAGATAACTTGCTACCTTTTAATACATCCAAAACAAACAATAACACTACTGCGGGTGAAAAATTTGGTTGCTCTTTTCGTAAGAAGGTAAGACCAACAAACTGCAGAGCAACCAGCGGTGAAAATCAGATACGAAGAAAGCACCTTAAATGAATAAAGAAACCACGTGCAATTTCCTAACCGGATAGTACTGATATTGAGTATTCCTTGACAAGGGCAAAGCTTCAAGCTAAATGACAATGATAAAGAGCTCAGGTACTTTGGAATACTGATAAGTATTTCCAAGTTGAATAGGGAACATCGTGTAAATCGAAGACGGGCCCGCCGCTGTAACCGGTGACGAACTTCGCATAATGCCACTGCCGATTGGATGGGAAGGCGCGAAGTGAGGGAGAACCGGGAGTCAGAAGACCTGCCTGAGTGGAAGTGTCAGAGTATCGAGGATGGATGCTGTGATAGCGATTTCGGATAGTTTGGGACATCCCGGATCAATTTTCATAATTGGTTCGGGAATTTTTTTGCCCGGACTCACGTAAGGAGTCTGACCATGAAGCACATTATCAGATGCACATTTCTTTCCCTCTGCTGCTTTCTTCTCGTTGTATCTTCAGGCATTGCGGGGAATGGTAAACATTCGCATCAATCGATTTGGCCCGATTCCGTTTGATCTTGACTGCCGAAGGGTTATGACCACCAAGATCACGACTTGCCAGTATACCCGTCGCCCCATAAGTCTTCTTTCAGGGATTCAGCGACTTAATCAGCTGCTCTATCCACCGGTTGAACAAATGCCGAGTCAGTAGACTGCTTTCAATATACTGTAGGTCTTTGCCCGGTGCTAAAAAACTTTCATAAAATCTTAGGAAGATAATGCATAGTTACGGATGTTTTCTTGAGGAGCTAAAACCTGATGTTATTTTCAAAGCAGACATGGGGGTTGGCAGCTAAAATCTCTTAAGAACGGCCTTCAACCAAATGAACACATAGACTGTGAATCTTAAATTCAGCTGCAAACGAGAGGGAAGGAGATTGGACTGGATACAGTTAAAAAGTAATGCGCCAGTCTGAAATTTTAACGTTCAGTTTTAGGGGCGAATTTGATGTGTGCAAACCAGCAATAAGGGTATACATCTATCTGGTAGTGGCTTCCCTCTCACTGAGCAGGCTAGTGAAGGAAAGCCACCATCCAACAAGGCTGGAGAAGTTACAAAAGATCAAACGTGCTCAATCGCGGTATGATTCGATATCTCTGAGTTCGTCGTGCATAAATCCCGAATGGATAGTTTATGCACATCATCCTTGCCGGTCAGACGAGCAAAACTTTTCAACTCATCCGTGGATACTCGTAAAAAGTTTTCAAGCCACTTGGCGGCTTGATCGACGTCCAGACGTCGGCACAATTCGGGGTCCTGAGTGGCGATTCCCACAGGACATTTTCCGGTGTTGCACACCCTATACTGCTGACAACCAATAGCGATCAGAGCAGCAGTACTGATTGCTACCGCATCTGCCCCCATTGCCAATGCCTTGGCAAAATCCGAGGATATCCGCAAGCCTCCGGTAATAATGAGGCTGATACCTTCGGCGTCATTCTCGTCCAGATATTTCCTCGCCCGAGAAAGAGCAAAAAGGGTCGGGATTGAGGTGCTCGCTTTGACAAACTTGGGGGCTGAGCCTGTTGATCCAGCTCTGCCGTCGATGGTAATAAAATCCGGCCTCGCATAGACTGCAAACTCCAGGTCAGCCTCTATGTCTCCGGCTGCCAGTTTAACACCTATCGGCCTGCCTCCAGACTTTTCCCTCAGCCAATCTATCCTACTTTTAAGTTCCTCCTTGGTTCGAATATCTTTGAAGTGAGAAGGGCTGATTATTTCCTCCCCCTCTTTTTTACCCCTGATCAGAGCAATCTCTGGTGTTACTTTATTTCCTGGTAAATGCCCTCCCAAACCTGGTTTAGCCGACTGCCCTATCTTAATTTCGATGGCGTCCACTTTTTTCATATTTTCTTCGTTGACGCTGTACTGATTGGGAACATATTCGAAGATATAACGATACGCGGCATCAAATTCTTCCGGCAGGATGCCGCCTTCACCTGAACAGATCAATGTTTTAGATGCTGCGCTGCCTTTTGCCAATGCGGTTTTAGCCTGCTTTGACAGAGAGCCAAAAGACATATGCGAAATATAGATCGGTGTTTCAATAACCAGCGGTTTGTCTGCTCGTGGGCCGATAACTGTTGTCGTCATTACCGGATCCTCCTGATTAAGCGGCAGCCTGGCCAGCTGTGCACCTTTGAAGAGTATCTCATCCCAAGAAATGACGGGCTCTTTGGTGCGCATGGGTTCATTCACGGTGTGACTGGACCTGGCTATTGCTTGAATATCTGCAAAATATGGCTCTGCCGCAGCCATGGTTTTCTGCAGATCAACAGGAGTAGGAGCTTTCTCGGCTCTCTCCACCTGGGTTTCTGGGGATGCGGGGACGGAATCTTTCTCGTCCAATTTTGTGAAATAATCTTTAGGTGAGTCACAGATCGGACACGCCCAATCTACAGGCAGGTCATCCCACTGTTGGCCGGTTATTTCTTCATCATGAACATATTCACAGACATTGCACACGTATTTTGCCATAATCCCTCCTACACATCCAGATTAGCTGGTTCGTAATATTCCTGCGGGCGTTTACAGTAAGGACAACGTTTGGGTGGCTCGAGGCCATCATGAGTATAGCCGCAGATACTGCACTTCCATTTAATCGGACTATCTCGCTTATACACTTTCCCCGACTCCACCATTTCAAGGAGGTTTTTAAAACGTTCGCAATGTTGTTGTTCGATCTTTGATATCTGGCGAAACAGGACAGTGGCTGCCCGGTTGCCTTCTACTTCAGCCTCGGTTGCAAACCTGGGGTACATCTCTTCCGATTCATACCTCTCGCCCTGAACAGCTTCCCGCAGATTTGTCAAGGTATCCCTTTCCCCTAACAGGAGCTTGATCTCTTCCATGGCGTGGTATTTTTCATTTTCCGCAATTTCCTCTAATATCTTTGCGATATAGCGATACCCGTCCTTTTTAGCCATTTCCGCAAAATACGAATAACGGTTGCGGGCGAGCGATTCACCTGCAAGCGCTTCTTTCAGGTTGTTCTCTGTTTTGCTCATAAGATCTTTCTCCTCATTGGTTACCTTCAAGTATGAATGTTGCCAACTTGCCATGTAAAATCTAATGGGCTCATACTTCACTCATTTCACTTCTTTTAGATGGACTGTAGATCACTTTTTTTTTCCGTTATTGGGACCGATCAACCGCCCCATGATACGTATATCGTGCTGTATTTGCAAGAAATGACTTGCATACCTATGCCTGGTGATAGATCGATCGGCTGATTTTTCCAATCTGGTTTTTACCACTGAGTCCCCACGATAAAACACTTTTCAATAAAGCAAGTCAACACGCAGCAAAAAAATATCTTTGGTTAAACTACCTTAACCTCCTTGTGTTTATCATCTCCCTCAATAAAGAGGGGACTTTTTTAGCTCAGATCGGTGGCTCATTGTCTGACAGGGGATGTTTGTTATCAAGTAGACAGAACATTTAGCTGCAACGGTTAGGTTAAGGTCTGCGGTGTGGCCTCTAAATCCGACAGACTCCTGAGCATGAAGAGTAGGAAGAAGCACTTAAAAATAGAGCTGAAGCACGGGGGGTCCGTAAAGATGCTCTCAATAGATAAAAAGCCCTTGACAGTTAGATATCTAAAGATTAGATTGCTAATAAAAATAGGGGGAACAATATGACACAAGAGAACTTTGACAAACCGTTGATACACCTTTTCATGCACATAGGAAAATTACTCAATGATAAAGTAAGAAACGCTCTTGGTGAGAAAGGGATTCATTTTGGACAGGCAAGAATTCTTACTGCCTTACTGGATCATGGTACATTAGCCCAAGGGGAAATTGGCCGTGGTCTGCATATCAAACCCGCCACGGTTACAAATCTGGTACAAAAAATGGAAACGTCTGGGTTGATTGATCGCAGACGAGACTCAGGTGATGATAGAGTTATCAACGTTACTCTCACCTCAGAAGGAAAAGAGGCCGCGGTTTTTGCTTATAGGGTGATAAAGCACATTGAAAATGATATCCGCGCAGAATTTAGCCAACAAGAAATTGATATATTGCGTAATCCCCTGATAAAAATCCGCAA
>CBDTUM010000160.1:0-9487 GCA_965363495.1 uncultured Desulfopila sp. | reverse complement strand
GGTGTACAATCGGTTCTGCATGTCGTGCCATGGCGAAAATGGGGACGGTTATCAGGCAATGTCTTCTGGTGCTGCGGGTAGCCATGTCGCCCCGGCGCTTTGGGGAACAAACAGCTATAACAGCGGAGCGGGGATGAATCGGATGCTGACCTGTTCGTGGGGGAAGAAACATCAAAAAGGAGGCGTACAAAATGGGGTCGGTCGTCAATTGAGTCATCCGCTACCCCGCCAAAGATATGTCCTTTGGCAAGCTTAACGATTTAAGAATAATTGCAAATCAGGATGTCTCCTGACCATGCCTTAAAAATAACCCTAAAAAAGCATTCTTGAAGGTTTCAAAATTATCTCCTGAAAACCAGCTCCAAAGAGAGCACTATAAATTATTTATTTTTCCCCTCACTCATTACCTGGAGATAGATTTCATATGTTTTGATTCAAAGAAGACCTGCTGATAGTGCCGTGTTGTATTGCATCGCGCCTGACAAACTTCCTAAAGTGACCATCAAACATAATCTGGAAACATCAAGAATTCTTATATTATTTTTCCTTATCAGGAAAATCTTACTTTTCAAAAGGTCTTAAAGACCTATTTATGTTGCCATGTTTTTGAGACTACTTTCTGATTTCATCTACGGTAGGAAGGTCAACGAGAGTGGAACAAACCAGGGGCTGGACTTGCCTCTGCATGGGCACGAGAAAGTAAAGGCGGTCGCCCAAAAGCACTACAGAATCGCAACCAAGCTGTGAAGGAAATTACAGGGGCTATCGGCGTTGGTGAAGCAACAGTCTATGGTTATCAAAGGGATTTAAAAGAACAAGGAAAACTTAGCTGGGTAAAATAAGAAGAGAAAGACAATATCTTTCTAAACTACCCATCAAACCCCAATAATATAACGTTTAAAAATGGAGGAGGTAACAAACATCAGGTGTGGATTTACGAATTTTTCAGTAACCTTCGTCCAACTGATACGTTTTTCCGGCAATAGGTTCTCACGATCTACAAATTAACCAGGCCCTCGTGGTCGCTTCAATCACTAATAAGCCAGGTTTGTAGCTAGATAAACTTCCAATCGAGAGGTGAATGATGAATAACAAAAAGCAGGTAGTCGTATGGGACCGGTTTGTGCGGTTTTTTCATTGGTCATTGGTGCTGCTTATTTCATTGGCCTATATGACAGGAGACAGCAAGGGGCTTTTGCATAAGTATATTGGCACTGCAATCCTAGGTCTTGTGGTGATTCGTATATTTTGGGGCTTTTGGGGCACGGAATATGCCCTTTTTAGCAATTTTATCTGTTCTCCGTTCAAGGCTCTGACCTACCTGCAAGAACTGGCAACCGGCAAACCAACACACTCTGTGGGTCACAATCCCGCAGCTGCCTGGATGATCCTTTTGCTCCTGGTGAGCAGCATAATAATCTGCCTGACCGGCTATGCGGCATGGGCAACAAAGGGACAAAATCAATTATTACGAGTTGGCACTCCATTTTCGATTGTTAAAAACGTCTACGCCGATGACAATAGAAATGAGCAACATGGAGATAAACACAAAGGGCGTGAAAGGCATACTAGTAGAGAAAAGGAAGACAACGAGAGCGACAGCGTCTGGAGTGACATTCACGAAATGTCAGCAGAATTCATGCTGATTTTAATTTGTTTACATGTCGTTGGAGTTGCTGTCTCAAGTCGGATGCATAATGAGAATCTGGTACGATCAATGCTTACAGGGAAAAAAGATGTGCAAGCCTGATGGTAGCCAGCATTTTATCTTAGTATACAAAAAGGGAACATAAGCGTACCTTTCTGTTCAAATGGACCCGTTGGCTCAGAAGGGGATTAACCGGGTTTTCGTTCCATTGTTCCCTAAAACTCGTATTTCTTCCTCTCGAACAGCTGGGAAAAAGCGCACGAAGTCATAGAAGATCTTTCAGGAGATCATTATGGAACAAAGGGATCGTTATCTGTTTATTACGCTCACTATTTTGTTTTTATCAGGGCTTACCGGAAAATTCTTATCGGCAAAGGAACCGGTACCGGAAGAAGTTCTTGCTTCAAAGGCAATAGTTCAGCTGATCCAAGGGAAAACGGCTGCAGTTACCTCTGTTAAACCACAGGGAGATGGTCTGGTTTATTTCAGTCCAAACGGTCAGTTCAAAAGCCTTATAAACAACTGGCTGGAAGTTGGATATTGGATGGTGAATGAAAGAGATCGATTGTGCATTGTTCCTTCCAGAGATCACCAGAAATGTCGAGTGCTTGCAGGCAATTGGGAGAGCGTTGACCAATATGTGGTGAAAAAGGATGGCAGTCGGTTGCTTGAGTTGTCCTATAAAAATTTTAGGGAAGGGTACGAATCGTTCGAACGTGCACAATCATCTTTGCCCGCCTTGGAAAAACTCAATAACAAGGCAATAACCATGCTTTTTTCCGATAAGACGGTTGCCTCGGAAACTGTCAGCAAAGGGAGAACCAGCCTGACCTATTATCACCGGGACGGCACCCTGGAACTAATGCGAAACGGGGAAAAACACAGTGGCACCTGGCGGGTTACCGATAAGGACAGAATGTGCCTCAAGCTTGAAGAGCTGCAGGAAAAATGCAGAATTATCGTCAAGCAAGGAGACACCTACAGCAAGTATATCGTCAAAAAGAACGGGCAACACCAAAAGAGCGTTAAATATCTAAGATTTTTGCCCGGAAAACAATTTTGATTTCCGCCGAATTGCAGGCTCTCTGGTGTCTGTCCATAAATGAGATATCTCGGAGTCTACGCTTACCGGAAGTCTACGTTATCTGTTCTAATCCTGCCAAGGATTATTGACAGCAACAATAAGAGACGGAGACGAATATTCAGGCACGTAGCAACTCCCATAAGGTACCTTTTGGGTTGTATGGTTGAATAAGGTGACGTTGTTCTGGTGTTACAGGGTAATCGCCGACGATTATTGAAAGGTCTGTTTATCAATCAAAGAATCATTGCGTCCGTATGTATAGTATGTTTCGTTATCAATTTTAAGCCAGGATGAACATGTTTTTTTGTGACTCGCTAATCTTCTTTTCAGGCATAATTGGTCATTGTCGATGATATAAACACGAGGACGAGTTTTTCCTTTTCTTAGGATGGAGATGGATCCGTCAGGAAGATATGTATACGTATACCATCGCTGTTTTTTTGCGACATAAACTTTTGCTATTTTTTTCTCAGAAAATAATGATTTGAGTTCTTTTGTCGTCAGCTGTTTTACGCCAGAATCTAACATCTCTTGTTTCCTGGCGGCACAGCCACTTAGGTGAAATAAAAGTAAAAGTAAAGATGAGGCCATTAGAATGCTATGGATGCATTTTTTTGTTTTCATAAGCTCTTTCTCCTAACGTTTAAATGATTTACTTCATAATGATTACAGCCTGACAGGAAGCCCGACGGCATGGGCTAACTTTGTTGGTATTGCAATTGGCTTACGCGAAATCGTCACTAATTCTACTTATATTGGTTAAGAATTCCGTCAATCGGCGTACACTGGATTTGTGTGTCGCGCGACACTCGCTTATCTCCGAGGATTAAATTTTACGAACACCGAATAATCAGGAGAAAGTAACCATATTTTGACAGACATTATCTAATATAGAAATA
Organism: uncultured Desulfopila sp.; assembly: GCA_965363495.1. GTDB lineage: Bacteria > Desulfobacterota > Desulfobulbia > Desulfobulbales > Desulfocapsaceae > Desulforhopalus_A. Next base: position 5,856 of record CBDTUM010000160.1, on the reverse strand, counting down.
TTCTTTGCTTCAGTTCCGATCCTCAAACAGGAAACTGAAGATATTTTCCGCAAAGGGAGGGTGTGCCAGGTAACTTTCGTAAGCGTGGCTGGCATTGGGAACCTTTTCCAGGCGAAAATCGGTGGATATATCGTAAGAACGTCCCAGTGCACGTGCGGCAGCCGTCCAGTGTTCTGCTCTTTCAATCCGGTTCAGCCCCTGAAAGGAGTCGATTGCTCGAGCTTTGTTCAGATCGCTGTCCCGTAAATCATCCTCTTCGCCGACCATTACCAGAGTTGGTATTTGTAGAAAATTCTCCATGGCAAATGTCAGATTCGGCCATTCTTTTGAGGATAGAATGCCATAAGGATATTTTCGCTCGGGATCCGGGAAACTGTACCAGCCGGGCGCAGCAAGAACCATCCTGGCAACGCGTTTCGGATAAAACATGGCGTAGCGATGGACAAACTGGCCGCCTCCGGAAAACCCGAATAAGTGCATGGGTGCAGGTGGAATTTTTAGCCATTCATGAGCATCCTGCAGAACATTGTTAAAGGCCATATCCGCACGCTCCTGATTGACTGAGGTTCCCAGCTGTTGATAGCGGGGGAAGTTGATTTTAGGGAAGATTGGCGCGATTAATACCGCCCCGTATCGTTCAGCCTGGGAAATGAATCCCTGAATGTGTTCTATTGCGTTGCGTGAAATACCATGGATTGTGTACATAATCCGGGAGGTATCCTGCCTTTCCCTGGGAATATACACAATATAGTCCATTTGTGACATGCCGGCGATAGTCCGATGATAGATCTTTCCGGGATGTAGGGTATCGGTCATGGGAGTACTCCTCACTTGATTTAATTAACAGGCAAGATGTCTTGCTGAATAGATTTTTCAAGGGGTTGAAGCGCATTTGTCTCGACAGACGCCAGTTTGCCAGCTTCCAGTCGCCAGTATATGTCAGCCAGGGCCAGGCGATCAGGAGATCGGCTGACCATCAGCACCGTCCCGGCAAAATCACGGATGACTGTCTCAAAAAACTGGACTGTCTGTTCGTCCAGGTTGGCATCAATTTCGTCCACGATCAGGATTGCCGGCTGTCCCACTAATGCTCTGATAATGGACAATTTGTGGCGCTGGCCGAGGGAAAGATTCTTGCCGCCCTCCTGTATGCGGAAATCCTCTCCCCGGGAAAGTTGACTGAGCAGCTCGTCAATTTGACAAAGCTGTTTGAGTTGTGCAATTTCTTTCTCGGGGACATCCGGTTTCCGGTACCGCAAATTTTTTCGTACGGATCCTTTCAGGAGTGGCAGGTCCGGGCTGACGATGCCTATTGCATTACGAACCGAGGTGAGATTGCATTGACCTATGTCCTGGCCGTCGATCAGGATTTTTCCCTTGCTTGGGTCGATAAGGCGTGCGATCAGCTGCAGCAGGGTCGACTTTCCCGAGCCGTTGTCGCCAAGAATCGCCAGTCGTGCTCCACCGGGAACAACTGCGGAAATACCTTCCAGTACTCCCTGGAGATGAACATCCTGTAATTCGATGGTCCCGTTTTGAATCTGCAGAGACGGGAGCCTTGCTGAACGACCAAGAAGTCGTTTGGTCTGCATGAATTCGATGATCTTCTGCCTGGAAACCCTGTATGCCTGTAAGTATTCGTTGATTCTACCGAAATCGCGAAAAGCATTGGAAAGAAAGCTGATTACTACCAGGGCCGCCACAACGTTACCGGTGCTGGTCATGTTGCGAAAGACTTCCAGGGAGCCGACAGAAAGGATTGCCGCCATCGACAAGGCGGCCGCACCTTCATTGACGATGCGCATCCGGGATGTAGCGCGTGCGCGATGGATCATTACTTCCCGGAGTTGACGGCTGTGTTTGTTGAAAAGACTCCGTTCTTTTTTTTGCTGATTGAAGGCCTGAATAACTGCAATGGAGCGAATTTTTTCGTTGATGTTGCCCGCAAGACGACCACGGACCCGGCGGGATTCCAGGAGAACCTGGCGCATTCGTGGCCCAAGTTTGAGGTTCCAGACCATACCGAGCGACAGGATGACTGCAGAGCAGATAGCAAGATAGAGATCCAGATAGCCGAGAACTCCGATTGAGATAAAGGCGACGATAGCCGACACAACTATTCGAGCCAATCCGAAGCAAACCCACCGGCGAATTGCCGACAAATCTCCGACAAAGCGCAACATGGAGGTCCCAGTACTGCGATTGCTGAAGGCTCTGGAAGAAAAAAAAAGCATTCGGTTAAAAATAGTCAACCGTATTCTATGGATATATTCTTGGCCTAACCGTTCCGCATCGACCCGTTCGACAAAGCGCAACCAGGCGGTCAAACCGGTGCTGCCGAGGAGACCAGCGGCAAAAAAGGCGATTTGCCATACTTCGTCGAAATCGAAGAGATGAATTTCCGCATCGCTGAATTCCGGATTGAACAGAACATTAAAGGAGTATTTCACCAACAGCATTGAGCAAATAATCATGGCAGCCTGCGTGAAACCATTGAGGATCAAACGAAGGAGTAACCAGCGCCTGGTTCCTGAGAAGATCGAGGGGAGTTTGATCATCCAGGAGCCTCAGTTGCCGCTATTGTTTCTTCGGTCAAATGCAGTCGACGTTGTTGCCGGAATTTCAGACAATTATAAATATACTGCGACACATTAGCACGGGCCAGAGATCTGGTGTGATAAACAGGTAACCCACATACCTCGGCTGCTTCTCTTTGCGCCAGGGGCGATGAAGTCAGGATGCCGGTGATGGCGAAAACCGGCACCTGGCGAGCCTGCAGCCAGGAGATCCCTGCCCGAGCTCCCAGCGCATCGCCTGCGGCAAAGATGACCCCGTCGATCCAGTCGGTAAAAACGGGGGTGCTGAACAAAAGTGCGGTTTCCCGCTGCAGCAGCCCATCGGCAATCTCAACGATAATAATCTCAGGTTGGCTGGTACACATTTCTGTTCTGAGCGTCATGACTATATCGAGGAGAGCATCCCGATTGACCCGGTATGTGGAAACATAGCCGGCATCAACGAAGTCGAAAACGGGATCGGCACCCGCATCTACCAGTGCACGGTAGTCCGACCCTGCGCCGGTTCCAGTAAATTTTGCTGCCGCCACCCTGATCCCTTGCCTGACGAAACCTTTGACGAGATTGGCGCAGGTGGTCGTTTTCCCAGAGTTCATCGAGGTCCCGGCAACCACCAGTACTAAGGGGCTGGAACAGATCTGATCGGCTTTCGGCAGGCGGGCGGAGCTGAGATTGATACGATGGCCATCTTTGTCGGCCAGCAGGCCTAAGGGGGTAATCCGGGTCGCGGTCTTGATTCGATCGTGTTTGTTCAGCAGCCGGGCGGCAACCCCACCGGCGGCGACCAGGCGGCAGGGACCGAGATGATCGGGGACTATTCCTTCAAACTGATCCGGCGCGTAACGATTGCCATAGGCAACGACAATTTCATCTCCTTCAAACAGAGATGCCCGGCGGCTATTCGCCAGCTCGAGGCGTTTGTGCTGCCCCAACTCCTCCACGCGGGCCAAAGTCAGATCGCCGGGCAATGGAGCCAGCTCTCCAGAGATAAGATGAAATTCCTGCTGCCGGTTGATCCTGCGGGTAGTGTACGCCCATTTTGCCTGGGAGAGGCGTCTTTTTTTTAAGGGCTCCAACTTAATATCCATTATCCCCCCTGAGTGTGATTTGGCACCTTAAAGATGAGTTTCTTGTTTCATTCAAAGAAAAATGATCAGTCTCAAGGTGTATGTATACCCCGTTTGAGGTAGTAAAAAGAACATCTCTGAAATTAAGGTAAAGAGCGGGCATCTCCAGGTTATCGACCCACCAGGTCACCATTACGAAACGAGGTATAGGTGATGATCCGTTGGTGGTTTCCATCACGTTTGACGATGTATTTTTGGTAGACATTACCATCCTGGACGATAATCCGGCAGCTTTTCCCCTTTCCAGCAAACTGGAGGCAGATCCGACCGTCCTTCCTGACTCGCCAGGCGCCTTCTCGATTCCCGCCTTTCTGCAGTTGGCGCAGTGCACCGTTGGGGTTGTAATAGGTCAGACTGACACGGCCGCTCTTGTCGAGAACAGAACTTACGGTTTTCCCGGAAAACAGAGCAGTCACCTCAGCCGCGCCGAGGGTGCCGGGCGGCAGCGGTATTGATTTTCTACCGATGAAGTTTGTCGAGGCACAGCCTCCGGTCAGGAGTATCAACAGCAAGCTTGTCGTGAAAATTCTGATAATGTTCATTCTTTCCTCCATAGGTAATGCATGTTGGCCCAATCTAAGCCTATCGAGGCCTCTGGCGACCTGTCAGGCGCCGGAGAGAACATCAGGGAAGTTATGAGCCAATACGATGCTTGTGGGACCGGCGGTCCTCAGTATAAGGACCGCTGGTCATTCTGCAAACATTGCCCAGTATCGTAGCCTATTGCTACAGATCTGTCAGCGCCATTAAAAATGATACAATATTGTTGATTTCTGGATCGGTCAATCCGAGATTACCCATATTATCATCCGTATTTACATTATCTGTTACCTCTGGTACGTCCCAGCCGTCAACATCTCGGGAGTTTTTGAAGCTAACCATGTCTTTTAAGGTTGGAAAGTAGCCGTTATGGCCATAGGGTGCGGTCAGGGCGATATTTCTCAGGGTAGGAACCTTGAATTTGCCGTTTTGTGCTGGATCAGCTAAAAAACCACCAAGGCCCAGATCAATAGGGTTATCCGCAAGCAGAGGATTGACCGGAATGCCGATATTGTAATAGGTGTAGTCCGTAAAAAGCGGCCCTTTACCCGTGACATTCGCCGTTGTATGGCATTGTGCACAGTTTTTTTCGAAAAGAGCCATACCGTTTATTTCATTGGCGGTCAGCCTCCCTTGATCGAATCGGGAATTAAATTTCTGAACTTCTTTGGATCGTTCGTAGGCGGCAATTGCCCTGGCGATATTGTCATAAGCCGGATTCACAACATCGAGCGAACCTTCGCCAAAAACCAGATAAAACAGATGGGTATACCTTGACTCACGAACGGCCTGAACTACTGCTTCCTTGTCGGGCATGTTCATCTCAACCGGGTTTAACGGCGGTCCCTGGGCCTGCTCTGCAAGTGGATCACCCAGAGTCCAGCCGGTTGCCCGACCATCCCAGAACATGCCGCCAAAATATGCGCCAGTCTCGTTCTGCTGGAGAATAGGACTGTAGCCTGCGTAAGCTGCAGTAGGCGCATTTCGTCCCCCGACACTCACCCCGTCATCACCCAAGGAAACCACTGTATAATAAGGATCTCTACTGTTGGTGGGATCTGCAAAACCAGTCAAGTGATGGTGGCAAGTCTGGCAGGATTGAGTTTTATTCAGTGAGAAATCTTTATCTTGGTACATGATTTTCCCGAGTTGCTCTATTTGGGAAAGTTTTGCGGCGGATACCATGCCGGCAGTCCCTGAAAACAGCAGAATAATCACACCGACCATTGCTTTTTTAATCATTGCAGTTGCTCCTTTATCCAGCATTTTTTAATAACTTGTTAAGGTGTCCCTTACCTCGTTGCCGATTAACTCCATTGCTACAAAATCACTTTAAAAAGCACAAAGCCCTCCATAAGGAGATACATCCCTCTGAAAAGCTTTGTGCTTAAACTTTATAGAAATTTGCACATTCTATACTTCCCCAGCCGATCATAAAATCAGTTGTGACTACTTTATGGGAAAGCGGACTCAATCAATTCGGTTACGATCAATATATAAAGAATCGCCAAGTACTATCAAGACTGGCAGGAGCCATCCCTGGCACCATCCCTATCGCCATCCCTGTCACCGGAACCACTGCCGTCACGGTCTCCACTGCCGTCACGGTCTCC
>CBDTUM010000159.1:0-9501 GCA_965363495.1 uncultured Desulfopila sp. | reverse complement strand
CGGCGCATATAACCTTTCCAGGCATCCGAGCCAGATTCTCTGCCGCCACCGGTCTCTTTTTCCCCGCCAAAGGCGCCGCCGATTTCCGCACCCGAGGTACCAATATTAACATTGGCGATCCCGCAATCCGAGCCCGCTGCAGAAAGAAAAAGCTCAGCCTCTCTTAAATTGTCAGTAAAAATCGACGATGACAATCCTTGGGCAACATCGTTCTGGATGGCGATACCATTTTCAATTTCACCTGAATATTTCAGCAAATAGAGGATGGGGGCAAAGGTCTCCTCCTGGACTATCGGATAACTGTTTTTTGCCTCTGCCAGAACCGGTTCCACGTAGCAGCCCGACTCAAAGCCAGCACCATCGAGAACAGTTCCACCGCAGAGAACAGTTCCCCCCTGTTCCTTCAGGGCTTCCAGGGCCTTTAAATACGCCGACACCGCGTGCATATCGATCAAAGGACCGACATGATTATCTTCATCAAGCGGTGAACCTATTTTGAGCGTGCTATAAGCCTTTATAAGCGACTGCTTAACCTTATCGTAGATTGAGTCGTGGACGATTAGCCGTCTGGTACTCGTGCAGCGCTGACCTGCGGTACCAACCGCAGAGAAAACGATCGCCGGTACTGCCAGCTTGAGGTTGGCCTCAGAGCTCAGAATAATAGCATTGTTCCCGCCAAGTTCAAGAATAGACCTGCCAAACCTGGAAGCCACCACCTCAGCACCGCGACGTCCCACTCTGGTTGAACCGGTAATTGAAACAAGGGGAAGATTCCGATCATGCAAAAGCTGTTCACCAACGGTCGCTCCAGAACCGACTACCAGGTTGAAGAGCCCCTCCGGCAGTTTGTTTTGAGTTATGATTTCGGACAGAATAAGCTGGATCGCAATAGCAGTGAGCGGGGTCTTGGAGGAAGGCTTCCATAAGCAGGTGTCACCGCAGACCACCGCCAGCATGGCGTTCCAGGACCAGACCGCAACCGGAAAGTTGAAGGCACTGATGACACCCACAACCCCGAGCGGATGATATTGTTCATAAAGGCGATGCTCCACTCGCTCCGAGGCAATGGTGCAACCATAAAGCTGCCGCGACTGGCCTACGGCGAAATCGCAGATATCTATCATTTCCTGAACTTCCCCCAGCCCCTCTTGTAGGGATTTGCCCATTTCCCAGGACACCAGGGTTCCAAGAGGTATTTTTTTTGCGCGCAAAGCGTCGCCGACCTGGCGCACGATCTCTCCTCTTTTGGGCGGCGGCACTTTACGCCATTGGTTAAACGCCTCCTTGGCCGACGCCACACAGTTGCGGTAATCTTCTTCCGAAGCGAGATAAACAGAGGCAAGCAATCTCCCGTCAACAGGCGAGACAACCTTCAACTCTCCGCATTCCCGGGTTGTATTCCATGTAACTCCAGTCGATGCCCCTTGATTTGTCTTCTTTATGCCGAGAATATCGAGAATTTCCATAGTTTCCTCTGCTATTAAATGGTGTCAGAACTGACTATTTTATCTATTATTTGCCTGGAACTCAGATACGCTTTTTCTGAAAATCGAGATTTTAAAGCAAACTGCAACATTTCCAGATTGATCGCTCTTTCTTTCTTGGCAATGACGCCAAGAGAAGCCAACGCCCAGTCTTGCTTCGGTATTTTCAATTCTTTGAAATCAATTGCAACGACATGCGCATTGGTCGCAGGCAGTGCGATGGATTTTTCTTTTACAACCAAGGTAGCAGAGCTAAGCGTTGCAAATATTTTTTTTCGCCGCTCAACACCTTCATCACTGAGCGCCAGGACAACTGTGGGAGAGGTAAGCCCTGCATACCCTATGGTATTCGGGCTAATGAGAATTTCACTGACAGACTGCCCCCTGAGAACAGTGATATTATAGTCATTTTTCATAGAAACATGCATACCGGCAGAAAGACCTGCATAACAGAGGATATCCCCGGCGGTAACAATCCGCATACCGGCACTGCCCAAAATGGCCACCTCCTGATGCTTATAATTGGTTAGATGAATTTTCTTTTCTATTATGACCGGTTCCGGAAAAATGTTTCTTTCTCCCGCAAGCGCTCTATAGCGTGCCCCATACTCCGCTCTACTGTTCTTTGCAATTTTTCCACTTCTTGCCGGCAGACCGGCTATCATCTGCTCGAGGATTTTTGGAGTCAGCCGGTTCCCCTTGGTGTAACGACCTGTGCACATGCCAAGGGTCTCAATAACGGAAAAGCCTTCATGCCGAATGGCTGCACCGATTTTCTCGGCCACGTCACGATCCAGACCTGAGCATCTGGCAACATATGTTGCACCTGCACTTTCGGCAATACTACAGATATCAAGTGGTATCTCCGCCTTATTGAGGAATTCAGATCCCACTACAGCGTCCGTTGGAGTTGTAGCGGAGTATTGCCCCCCGGTCATACCGAAATTAAAATTATTCATAATAATCAAGGTGATATCAAGATTTCTCCGACATGCTGCGAGCACATGAGCACCACCGATACCAAGCCCACCGTCTCCCATTGTAACAATCACATTCAGTTCGGGATCGGCAAGTTTAAGACCTGCTGCATAGGTCAGGGCACGTCCGTGAATGCCATGCAGAGCGTGCACATTGAAAAAGGTATCAAAAAGCCCGGAGCAGCCGATGTCCGTCACAATTACAGTTTTTTCTGCGGGCAGATTCAGGCCGACCATGGCTTTATCCAGCTGTTTGGTGATAGTCTCATGGGTACATCCAGGACAGTAAACAGGGGGGCGACTCGTATTAAGATAGCTCTGCATGAGCAATGACCTCCATTATTGTAGCGGGTGTGATCAAAACACCATCCATCTGCCCATAGAAATCGAGCTTTTTACCACAAAGCACCCTTCTGATTTCATTAACATATTGGCCAAGGTTCATCTCAATGACCACAATACGCTGAAAACGTTTGGCTTTTTCCAGCAGCAGTTCTTCGGGTACCGGCCATAAAGTTTTAAGGGTCAAAGTGGAAACAGGTTTTCCTCTACCGTCCAGAATTCGGGCCGCATCCGCAACAGCACGGGAAGTGACACCGTAACTGATGACCAGGGTGTCGGATTTCTCTTTGATATCTTCCGTAAAAAGGGTGATTCTGCCCTGAGCACTGAGTATTTTTTCCCGCAATCGCTGCTGATTTTGAGCGATCACTTCCGGATCGTTGGTGATGAAACCCTCTGGACCATGGGTCGATGATGTTTGTCTGACCAGGGTTTTCCCACCGATGGGAAGAAACGGAGGCGACGCATCCGGATTTGCGGCAAAAGGAAGGTAGGTACCACCTGCAAAGAGTGTCCTTTCTACAATCGTTGGCAGGATGACAGAATCGAGATCAAAACTTTCTTTTGTCAGCCCAATTTCCTTATTAGAAGCAATAAAAACAGGACACCTGAATTCTTCGGCATAATTGAAAGCATGAATCGCCAGGACATAGCAGTCGAGGGCGTTTGCTGGAGCAAGCACAATGACCGGCACACCGCCCGTACTCCCCCATTGCAAAAACTGAATATCGCTGTCCGCACCTCTCGTTGCCGAACCTGTCGACGGCCCTAAACGCTGTACATCTACAATCACCAGAGGTATCTCACTGCCAATCGCAAATGAAATTTGTTCGCTGTAAAGACTGATCCCCGGACCTGAGGTGGCGGTGAGTGCTTTTTTGCCCGCCATAGCAGCACCAATGCAATAGCCCATAGAAGCTATTTCATCTTCTCCCTGCAAACAGATGCCACCTTGAGCCGGCAACATTTTCAACATGTTGTTAAAAATCGTCGTTGCCGGTGTTATGGGGTAGCCCGCAAAAAAATTACAGCCTGCAGCTATTGCTCCTCTGGCAAGAGCCTCATTTCCTTCCATAAAGAATAAAGCCATGTTTTCTCCTAAGAGATGTCGGTCATCAAGAGTGGACACCAAACTTTTCTATTGCATTCTTTTCTTTTGAATTCGTTGTTGGTTGCTTATAAAATATCTCAAGATACTCGCGAATCTCCAACTCAGCCTCATCCCTTGTGGCATATTATAGTTTGGTATCCACTCTTTTCAACCTACCTCACAATATGCCCATACTACTTTCCATGATACAAAACCTCTGGGACCAGGCAAGCCCTTATTATCACCTAATGTTTCGCCAAACGGTTTTTCATGATCCACAAACCGGCCGTGGACACCACCAGAAAATAATAACTGCAGAAGAAAAAGTTTGATTCTTTAGAAATTGGCTCAGAAGCAGCAAAAACGCGCGTTGCGAAATCCAGCTCCTCTTGCACGATACCCATCCTACTTAGATAAAATTTGACATGTTCTGCCACAAAAGGGTAAGACTGACATTTTTGGGAACGATACTGACGGTGTCATCCTCTGTCAGAGGTCATTGCCCTACTCGGTTTGACGTGCACCACAAGCAGGTGGCCGGTTAGAGTCAATGCCTCCGGACAGCAACTGTTGCAACTGTTCGTCATTTTTTATTGTGTTGATGGCACAGGGGTGTTCATATTGTTTCTATAATTACACAAAAAACCACACCTATACAGATAAATATATAAAATTATTGGTTTTTTAAATAATGCTCTGCATATATAACACTACTACTAAAAAATCATTCATGAGTTTATACAAAAGGAGACACAATGGCTAAAGAAAAGGTTGTACTTGCATATTCAGGAGGTCTTGACACCTCGGTTATTTTAAAGTGGCTGCTGGAACAGGGATATGAGGTGTTTGCCTATATGGCCAACATAGGTCAGCAGGAAGATTTTGTGGCTGCAGAAAAAAAAGCGCTGGATATCGGGGCCACCAAGGTCTTTATCGAAGACATGAGAAAAGAATTTGTCACTGATTATATCTTTCCGGTGTACAAAGCCAACACCCTTTATGAAGGCCGGTACCTTCTTGGTACTGCCATTGCCCGACCGTTGATTTCCAAAAGACAGATTGAAATTGCCAAAACAGTTGGTGCCCAGTATGTTTCCCACGGTGCCACAGGCAAAGGAAACGACCAAGTCCGGTTTGAGCTGTCCTATTATGCCTTGAACCCGGAAATAAAGGTCATTGCTCCCTGGAAGAACACAGAATTCCTCAACACCTTCAAGGGCAGGACCGACCTTCTGGAGTATGCGAAAAAACACGGGATACCCACCAAACAGAGCGCTTCCAAACCCTACAGCGAAGATGATAACCTTTTGCACATTTCCCACGAAGCCGGCATCCTGGAAGATCCCGGCCATGAGGCAGAAGAGCATATTTATTCCCATACTGTTGCCCCGGAACAGGCCCCTGATACCCCAACAAAAATCAAGCTTGAGTTCAAAAACGGTGTACCTGTCAAGGTGACCAATCTTGGTGACAATACCGTAAAAACAGACCCTCTTGAATTGTTCGAATACCTGAACCAAGTGGGAAGGGCAAACGGTATCGGCCGACTTGACATGGTGGAAAACCGCTTTGTTGGCATCAAGTCCAGGGGAGTTTATGAAACACCTGGCGGTACCATCCTCCATGAAGCCCACAAGGATATTGAGGGCATTGCCATGGATAGAGAGGTAATGCGACTCCGGGACATGCTGGCTGCCAAATTTGCCGAATTGATTTACAACGGTTTCTGGTTCAGCCCTGAAATGGACTTTCTCATGGCGGCCATCGACAAGAGCCAGGAATTGATTGACGGGGAAGTCACCGTGAAACTTTACAAAGGCGTGGCCTATCCCGTGGCCCGCACAAGCCCCTCATCCCTGTACGACCAGGATCTATCCTCCATGGATATCGAAGGCGGGTATAATCAAGAAGATGCAGAAGGGTTTATTAAAATCAATGCCATCCGTCTGATGGCCCACAGAAATATCATGCAAAAAAACAAATAATTGCCAGAGGGCATTTTTTTATCAGGGGAGAGTTCACCAGCTCTCCCCTGACTGCTCCACCGGTTTTTTTCTCTGCTCCAATGCGTTCCAAAATCTTCATTCCGAACCCCAGGGAAGAAAGCTCCAACTCTCCAGACCGACTTCCGTCACACAGACGCCCACAAGAAATTTTCCTGCTGGCAGTCTTTCCCGTATTTACAAGATCATCAATGATGAGCATGCCCTGCATTCCTACGGTGCAGGTTTTCCAGAGTTGCAATCAGCAAACAACCCTTTGAGGTATAAATTCACCTGGTCGATTATAGGTGTCATCCGCTCTCATCTGCGACCAGCCACGTATCTTGACAACGGTGAGGTTCGATCAATTAAGGCTGACGCCATATTCGCCCCTGAGAACTCACACCAACTGGAGATTCCAGGCTTAGGAGATACACTAGAGTGCTTTTGCAATGGCAATGCAACGCAATACATCGATCATTTCAACATAGGCAAGACTATTAAGAGTATGGGGCGTTATATCTGTCGCTGGCCAGGACACGGTGCATTTTGGGAAAAAATGGCTCGATGCGGCTTTTTGAGCGACCAACCCATTCAGGTAGGCGAGCACATGGTGAAGCCAGAGGAAATTTTTGCTGCAGCGTTAAAATAATCAGAATCACACCTCTGAAATAGACACGCCGATCCATGAAAAGCGTTGATGCCGGAAGTGTTCTACGACGACAATTTTCTTTGCCACAGCAGAGGCTTAGCCGGATACAAATATCTTCAGGGAGCGTCTCTGGTCCACCTCGAGGTTTTCGCTCATAGTTAGAATAATGTAAAGGACCACCGCAAAAAGGACAGCCTGCAAACTGTTGCTGTTTGGCTAAGTCAATGTCAATACGGTGAAGAAGATAAAAAAGGTTGGAGCTTTGCAGGAGTTCTGGTAACATTTTCCTGCCTCATTATGGGCAGGAGTCCTCTATCTGTATTTGCAAGGTACGTGAGGGGAATCCTTGCCCTTCCATCACTTATCTTGCACATTTCAAACAGTTATTCTATCATTTATTGTGATTCCTCTCACCTCCAAGTCAACGCTCAGACTGGAACACTTCAGAGCCGTAGGAGTGCATGATATGCATGGAATCGAAATATACGATATGGAAGAGATGCCGGAATGGAGTAAAATCAGCCGTTCTCCAGACCAGCCTCTCGCAATGGAAAAAGTGGAAAATGAAGTAGTTTCATTGGCAGCAGCTGCAAAACAAGAGCACCCTGATCTAGGAGCAATCCTGCTCGAGTGTACCGATTTGCCTCCTTTTACAGATGCTGTGCGAAAAGCTGTTAATCTGCAGGTTTATGACTTGTTGTCGATGGTTGCATTGATTCACAAATCATTTTCCACATGAAGTTGCGCTTGCCCTGAACCTTCACCAGACAGAACGTCCACGTCAGGGTGACGCAGACCTTTTGCTAAAAGAACTCCTCAAATTTATCCGCGACAGGAAAAAGTCCAAAGAGTCCGCCGGTATGGACAAAGACAATCCGTTTGCCGAAAACCGACCGGTTTTTCCTGATTTCGCTCACCATGCCATAAAATGCCTTACCGGTGTAGACCGGATCCAGTACCACACCTTCGAGCCGTGCAAGATCGTAAATCGCCTTCAATTCTTCCTGCCTGGAAAGTGCGTAACCTCTTCCGACATAGCCGTCAACTATATGGATATCAGTGCTGTTTATGGTAATATCAACTGAGTAATCCTGGATAAATCCGTGGCAAATACGGCCGATCTCTGTAACAAAGTAGTCCTCGTCGTCACACACATTGACCCCGGTAATCCTTAGATCAAGGTCGAGCAGACGGGCGCCGAGAAGCAGTCCGGCGGTCGTTCCCCCGGAGCCGGTCGCAGAGAGGACCGTAGTCTCACCTAGGTCCCCTGCTCCTAATGCAGTCAAGTCGTTAGCAATCTCCTCCATCCCCTTCACATACCCCCAGGAACCCAGCTGATTGGACCCTCCTTCAGGGATTATATAGGCGGTCTTACCTAGTCTGCGCAGTCTTTCCTGTTCCAGTTCAAACCTGTTATGCCGCTCTTTATATTCAGCTGGAGTGATCCAGATGAGCTCTGCCCCGGCCATCCTGTTGAGCAGAATGTTACCACGGGGAGGTGGAGGATTCGTCGGATCTTCAGTCCTTAACAGGAGCGTACTGCCCAATCCAGCTCTCACTGCTGCCAAGGCTGTCGCCCGACAATGATTAGACTGGGCTCCACCGCAGGTAATTACAGTGTCCGCCCCCTTTGCTTTCGCATCCGCCAGCAGAAACTCGAGCTTTCTGATTTTGTTACCGGAGAGTTCACAACCGGTCAAGTCATCTCTTTTGAAGAAAATCTCTACCCCAAGATCCTCGCTCAATCGTTCCATTTTCTGCAGTGGTGTTTCTTTTCGGGCAATTTCGAGATGGGCTGGATAGTTCAATGTAGCGGACACGATTCATATCTCCTTTCCCTTCATCATTTAACTCGATCCGACAGATAGGGTTATCTTTCGCCTCTTTGAGAAACTTTCCTCCGACCATAATCCAACGGCCAGGCTACAGTTCAGAGGTTATTCAGGATTTAGCGGTTATCCGATAAACAGTTACGTGATTGCAACAAGTCTTAAACCGGAAAATAAAAATCTGCAAGCCATTCTATTTACACAGGAATAGAAACGCTCTCAGAGCGTTTACAGAAACCAGGCTTACTTGCACAGATTTCTTCAGTACCATAAAGTTTCAGATGGCAGAAGGGTTCAGCATAGAGAGTTGCACCTCTTGTATCTTTATCAAGCATTACCCATTGGCATATATGTGATTGCTCTTAATAAAACAATAAAGATGAATCAGACCACCGCACCAGTTAAACCAATTGACAATTTGCAGGAGAACCTGCAATGGTTCTGGTTACAACGATATATCAACGATTGCAGGTGGCCAGTACTGTCGGATTTCGTTGGGCCAATAGCTTTCAAAACATTGGAGAAAAATGAGATTAATGCTTTTTACAGATGGAAGCGTGAACACAAAATTACGGGTTGGTTATGGTGCCTATTTGGCATTTCCAGAAGGCCAAAAGCCGCTGACCGAAGACATCCAATTCAAGCGATTTGAAGACACCTCCTCCTCAAAATTGGAACTACAGACACTGTTATGGGCAATGTCAGAGATATCCGCACCTGAAGTTATTTCGTATACGGATTCTCAAAATATCGTCGGCCTACATTCAAGGCGAAAAAAATTAGAAGAAAATGATTATTACGCAAAGAATGGAAAACGACTGAAGTATCATGCACTCTACAAGCAGTTTTACCAACTCACTGACAATTTAAATATTACCTTTACTCATATAAAAGGCCATACACCTGCCAGCCGAAAGACTCATATCGATATGATTTTTTCATTAGTCGATCGTGCCTCTCGAAAGGCCCTGAGAGCCTACACCGCCAACCACAATTCAGAACTTTCTCTGTAGCAACCCGCAATCAAGTCAATCTGGGGACACTTCGTTGAAGATGTCAATTACAGCCACAGAAATCCATTGATTTGGGCGTAGAATTGATTGTTGCTTTTCCTGTGAGGATATTGGACGTACGATAGGTATGTT
>CBDTUM010000158.1:0-9555 GCA_965363495.1 uncultured Desulfopila sp. | reverse complement strand
GGGTTGGAAGAAGTCAATGCAGGACAACAAAGAGATCATGCGGGGCGCTAACGTCGTGCAGGGCAAGGTGACATACAAGGGAGTTGCAGAAGCCTTTGGCCTTGAATACACCCCGATCGAAACATTTCTGTAACATCTGGATACCATAACTTTATACTTTCCTCTTGCCGGAGATATGTTATAAGAATTCGCGCAATGATTAAGGGGGAAGTATAAAGTTGTTTCAGAAAACCAAGGATATCCATGATGCATACCGCGCTGAAATATTCCTCTCTCAGTGAACAGGTTTATAAATACCTCCGCAAGCAGATGAACCACGGAGAATTACTCCCTGGCTCCACCATCAATATCGGTGAAATTGCCGCGCAGCTGGGCATCAGCAAGACCCCTCTCAGGGATGCGCTGATGCAACTGGAGCTGGAGGGGTTCGTCACCATTCTGCCGCGCAGAGGGGTACGGGTGAACCTCCTCGAAATGGCGGACGTCAAGAATGCCTATGATGCTATAGGACTGGTTGAAGCTTTCATTATCAGCCAGTGTATCAGTAAGATCAAACCTGCACATATCAAAAAACTCAAAGCGCTCAATGCGACGATGATCGCTGATATTGAACGGGATGATTTCACCACCTTCTTCGAGACCAACCTCGAATTTCACGATATTTTTGTCGAGTTGTCAGAAAACCAACGCCTAAAAAAGTTCATAACACCGATAAAGCATCGGCTTTATGATTTTCCGCGGCAGAACTACATCAGTACCTGGGAAATTCGCAACTGTGAAGAGCACGAGCAGCTCATCATCAGTCTACAAGAGGGTGACGCCAAAGAAGCGGCAAGAATTTTACAGGATCTGCACTGGTCTTTTGCCTACCAGAAAGATTATATCTTGCAATTCTATGAAGCAAAAAAGAAATCACCCCAAAAGGTTAAAGGGAGTAGCCTTCTTCGCAAACTGTGAAGCGGGCTCTTCTTCAAGAGGAATATAGCCTTGCAGACATATTGCATATTTAGCCTCTTCGTCCTGCAAAGTCGATCTCAACGAGTTACTCCTGAGCAAGCGGTGCAGTGCCACTTGCCAGGTCACCTCCGCCAATTTTACATGAGCTTTTATGTCGCAGGCTCATCTGCATCTGGAAATTTTAGCCTTGACGGTGCTTTTACTATCTGATACATGATATATCAGATTCTAGTCACAGGTAACTATTTTATTTCAGCTGGAGTTTTACATAAAAAAAATATGCCAATCCAGAACATTCCACCATCCTCAAGTATTCTGTTTCGTGTCGTAAGACCGTTTGCAACAAACATCCTCACAAACCAATGGTTGGCCACTGGTTCCGCATAAACATAAACACTAAGGAGAACATATGTTACAGAATAAAATACGCAAAATGTCTGCAATCCTGGCAGCTACCGCCCTGTTTCTGACGGTCGGTTCTGCAGTCCAGGCTAAAACGTACAATGTGGCTGTCGGCGATGCCCAGGGTGGCACACAATGGGCACTGGGCGTAAAATTCGCCGAGCTGTTCAAAGAGAAAACCGGTGGCAAAGATGATGTTAAATTGTTTGCCAACGGCCAGTTGGGCAGTGAAGAAGACACCATCAACGAAGCCTCGATGGGCACCCTGGCCTTTTCGATCTTGGCAGTCAACAATATGACGCCATTTTCTCCAACCGTCGGCGTGCTGACCCTCCCCTATGTCATTCAGAGCCTGGAAGACGCCGTAACCCTGACCCGGGGTGATGTGGGCAAGGAGCTTACGGAGAATACCATCCGTGATGCCGGCGTGCGCATTATCGGCTGGGCCTATTCCGGTTTTCGCGTCCTGTCGAACTCCAAAAAACCGGTTTCAACCCTTGCCGATCTCAAGGGACTGGTGATTCGGGTACCCAAGAATGAAATCATGATCAACTCCTATAAGGCATGGGGAATAAACCCGACACCGATGGCCTGGTCGGAGACCTTCACCGCATTGCAACAGAAGGTAGTGGATGGCCAGGACAATCCTTTCATGACCATCGATGCCATGAAGTTCTACGAAGTCCAGAAGTATATCACCACAATCCGCTACATCTTCTCCCTCGAACCGCTGGTCATAAGTGAGTCCATATTCCAGGACATGAAACCAGAGGTTCAGCAGGCAGTTCTCGAAGCAGGAGAGGAGGCCACCTTGTTCTCGGAGCAGCACCTCAAGGATAGTGAGGCGGCGATCATTGCCAAATTGAAAGAAAAAGGCATGGAAATCATTGCGCCGGCCGATAACGAGAAAGAGTGGATCGACAAGGCAACTACTGAAGTTTGGCCGCAATACTATGACAGTATTGGCGGCAAGGAAAAATTTGACGCAGTGCTCAAGGCCCTCGGTCGTTAGGATTGAGGTCTACTCCTATGATCTGACGAATGCGCCGGTTTACATATTGTAAACCGGCGCATTTTTTTTTGTGCCGGCTGACTTCTCCCAGAGACAGCTGAGCAAGTTGTCGACAGGATCTGTCGTCATCAGAACCGAATCTTAGAGCGAATAACGAACAATTCTTGACCCATGAGGAGACGTACATGACAATTGGACACTTCTTCAACAACATCGAAAGCTATATCTGCCGTCTGCTCCTGGCTGTTTTCGCTGTTCTTTTAATGACGCAGATCGTGGCCCGCGAGGTTTTTGGATTCTCAATTTCCTGGATCGAGGAGCTCTCGGTCTTTCTCTTTGTCTGGTTTGCCTATTTCGGCGCAAGTCATGCGGCCAAGATTGCGGCACACAACCGGGTTGTTTTCCAGTTTAAACCTTTTCCCCCTATTGTGCGCAAGGTCAGCGAAGCCATTGCCGATCTGATCTGGCTCGCATTCAACCTGTACTTTGTCTACCTCAGCTATGACTTTGTCTTCCACAAGATGAACCTGTTCTGGAAATCCCAAACCCTGGGGATCCCTATGAAGTATCTCTATATGGTTCTCCCCATTGCCTTTACCCTGATGTCGATCCGCATCATCCAGGTAAACTACCTTAAATTGGTTAAGGGTATCGATATTCGCGATCCGGATGCAGCGGAAATGGAGGGCCTGGCAGACACGATGGGCGTTGATGCGGATAAGGACGCTGAATCAACTGAACGGAAAAAATAGAACCGATCCGGAGAAATCGTATGAATACCCTAATTGTTGAGATTTTATTTGGCACTTTTATCTTTCTGCTGCTCCTTGGCACACCCATTACGGTGGCCCTCGGTGCCTCGGCTCTGGCGGCCTTCATGTACCTGGGCGATGATCCAATAAAACTGGTTCAGATTGCCTTCCGCTCAGTTGGCTCCTTTCCCCTTATGGCCCTGCCGGCGTTCATCCTGGCGGGGGCGTTGATGGAAGCCGCCGGCGTTTCCCGGCGCCTGGTCAAAATCGCTGAATCCTTTGCCGGGCCGCTCACCGGTGGACTGGGTCTGGCCACGGTCCTGGCCTGTGTTTTTTTTGGGGCTATTTCCGGATCCGGGCCGGCAACCACCGCCGCTGTCGGCATGCTGATGATCCCCGCCATGGTCAGACGTGGCTATGATCGCGGCTACGCCTCGGCCATTACTGCTTCCTCCGGAGGACTCGGGATCATTGTCCCTCCCTCCATCCCCATGGTCATTTTCGGTATATCGGGCATGGGCATGCGTCCACCGGCTGAAGCAATAGCAAAATTTGGGGAATTCCAGTCACTGTCAATCCCCAAACTTTTTATTGCCGGTTTCCTGCCGGCGGTACTCATCGCCTCCGGAATCATCGTTGCCAACTACTTCCGCAGCAGGAAGCTTGGATACACGGGCATTTCGGCAAGCTGGTCGGTTAAGGAAATGGTCCAGACAATCAGAAGCGGTATCTGGTCGATTCTCGCCCCGCTTATCATTCTTGGCGGAATCTATACCGGCTTTTTCACCCCTACTGAATCGGCGATCGTGGCTATTTTTTATACCTTGTTCGTGGGCATTTTTCTCCATAAAGAGTTGAAGCTCAAGGATGTGTTCCATGCCCTCGAAACGACAACCTGGATTTCTGGCAGGGTGCTCCTGATTCTCTTTACGGCAACGGTGTTTGGCCGTTTGCTCGTGGAGAACCAGATACCGGCGATAGTTGCCCAGGCCCTGCTTGATTTTACCAGCAGCCTGTACATCATCTGGTTTTTTGTTATTGCCTTTCTTTTATTTGTCGGCATGTTCATGGAAACTCTTGCCACTATTATGATTTTGACTCCAGTGCTCCTGCCCATCATGTACAATGTTGGCGTCGATCCCGTGCATTTCGGGGTAGTCATGGTCGCTACCCTGGCGGTTGGTTTTCAAACGCCGCCCCTGGGGGAGAATCTCTTTGTCGCCTCCGGTATCGGCGGTTCGACAATCGAGGATATCTCCGTCAAGGCCATCCCTTTTACGATCCTGGCGGTTATAGCCATTTTTATTATTGCCTATGTCCCGCAGATATCGCTTTTTCTGCCCGGTCTGCTGGGATACAAATAAGACCACAACATTTTTACGCATTTGGAGATCATCATGCTACCAGATATAAAAAAGATCCTCTTCGCCACCCGTCTGTCGGAAAACTCCCGGCATGCACTGCGCTATGCCTTTGTGCTGGCCAAAAAATTTGATGCACACATCACTATCCTGCACGTCGTTGAGGAGCTCTCAGATGAGGCGAAATTCGTTTTTGCCACCTACTTTGACAAGGATGTTGAAAAAAAATTGCTCGCCAAGAGAGAGTCGAGTGTAGTCGAAGAGATGAAGGCGCGGTTGCTGGAATTTTGCAAGAGTGAAATTGGCGAAGATGCAGCGTGCAAAAATCAGGTTTCGATCAAAGTAGTGAAGGGCTACCCAGAGGAACAGATACTGAAGGCCGTCCATGATATACAGGCCGATTTTCTTGTCATGGGGGCGCACGAAACTGGATTCACCCAGACCTTTCTTGGCGACATCGCCAAAAGAGTACTGCGCCGTTCGCGAATACCCAGTCTCATCATACCCCTGCCGAAATCATGATGGCTTGACCGGTTGCATACGATCACCCCCCGCTTCGAAGCTTTGCAGAGAGACCATCATCTCTGCAAAGCGTGGATTAGGTTCTTCCAAAGGCTCGTCGCCCGGCTGGCTGCCGACAGCATAGACCGGTTCTTTTAATACCACACAGGCATGATCGACCCGGTCTGCTACAGGGATGACAAAAGAAACAAATCTGTCTGCTCCTGTACAATTCCGCAGGCTCTCTAATTTTTTCACATTGATCACCCGGTCATAATCCGACCAGGCAGCAAAGATCCGTTTCGCCGAAATTTTACCTGCGGCAGTGTGCCGCAATACATCAATCTCCCGGATCAACCAGGACAGCTCCCCTGCACTATTTAACGGAACTCGGTCATACCGATAGGGATTATTGCCCACCAGTGGTTTTCTGTTGTCCAGGAGACTGAAAAAAGCGTTACGGAGCAAAAATTCGAGCATCTCGTCAAACATATTAAAACGTCCGCCATACAAACCGAGGGCAGCCGAGAAGAGGAATATATCACCGGTCACCTGCGGGTCGGTACAGCCAAAATAAAAACTCAGCGCTCCCCCAGTGGAAAGTCCACCGATAGAGACTCGCTCGGCTTTCTCCGCAGCAGAGCGCAGGGCAAAGCGAACATTTTTTTTCCATTCCGAGAGGGAAACTCCTGCCATACCGGCAGGATGCTGCAATCCGTGACATTGGAGCAAAGGCAGGTAGACATCATATCCCAGAATTTCATAGAAATATTTGGCTATGCCCTTCATATAAAAGGGGGAATCGGTCAGCCCATGCACCAAAACTATGGCCTTTCCAGTCCGGTTTTCATGAAGCAGTTGACAAGGTTGACAGCCCGGTCGTATTGTCTGCTGTGAAAAATAAGGGAATTCCATATAGTATTCGGACCATAAGGAACTTTTACAATCTTTGCAGCATTCTTCTTGGACAGCGGACATGACACCCTCTTTCATCTTCTAGCTATAGTTCCGGGAATCGCTCCACAGCAGCTTTACTGGTTGCGAGATCCCTGACAAAATCACCTATTTTACGGAATACTTTCTCGGCACCTGCACCATTGACCAAGACATGTTGGTCGTCGCCGAGCAGGCAGAACTCTTTATTGGTCGAACCGATATTGTCATACAGCTCTTTGGCCCCTGCCGGATCAACAACCGGGTCTTTATTTGCCTGAAGGATCAGGGTCGGCTGGCTGATTGTCGCATATCTTTTTTCAATCGATTCGAGATACTCACCGACTTCCTTTACTGTAGTCAGTGGATTTCTGCGATAATTCACATGGGAGTTTCCATGGTGAAACTCAAAAAATTGCTGCGCATGATCACCACGTTTCATCTTGTTCAGAATTCGGTTCCATACATCTCTCCCCGGCATGAAATTGGTCGAATAATTTTGCAAGGATAAAGTCGGACAAAGCGCGAAAACCCCGGCCACCTCACCAACCCGGGCGGCCAAATCCAGGGCCAGATTACCGCCGACTCCTACCCCGCCGGCGACAACTCGATCACAGATGGTACGCATCAGGACATAGCTATTTTCAACTGTCTCGACCCACTCCCGATATTTCCTGCCGGCGAGATCCTCTGCGGAGGTGCCGTGCCCCGGCAGCCTGGGAGCATAGACCCATACTCCCTGTCTGCGAAGATACCTGGCCAGTTCTTTCACCTCTGCAGGCACCGCCAGGTAACTGTGGATGAGTATCACTCCGAGTCTGCGTCTGAAACCAGGAAGAAGAAACGGCTTACCACTGCATATTCGTTCATTTCCAGCCAACAGGCCGGTTCTTTTACAATCCCTGGCATATTTCTGCTTTTCCTGTTTGAGAAGATATTTGACCAGCAGAATTTTCAGCAGGATTTTCGGCTGCCAGGACAATGCTTTTATGGTCGTGATAAATTTTTTTAACGGTTCTACTTCATTGGCCATAACCTCAAGAGGGTTATTGATACGCCCCTTTTGGAAACTGATCGGTGCTGACAATTTGGAACGATCACGAACCAGATATTCGCCGTGCAATGTCACAACCCCTTTTTCCAAGGCGAGTTGTAAAAAATTATCATATTTCCCATAGCGATCGTCGGTGAGCAGGTGGGCCTGATTTTCCTGCAGCGACTTGTGCAGATAAAAAGGATCCTTTCCTTCTTCCGCCCCATGGCGGATAAGCATTGCTCCATAAAAGACGCGCCGCTTGAAATCGAGTTCTTCGATGCGGTTAAAGGGATACATCCGTAAGAAAGAGGCAAAGAGATGTTCGTGGTTGACTGTGGTCATGGCATAGATATCCTGCATATAGTGCTGCATTACATCATAGGCCGTTTTACGCATCTTCTCTTTTAAAACGGTTGAAACAGAATATCCGGTAATTCCATCACGTGCCATGTCCTCCTGCAGCCACTCTTTATCGAGATAGTCGGCCATCAACATGGGTTTACCGCACCGGATGTCGAGATCCACCCCGGACAGGAGCATGGTCCCTTCTGTCATTATCTCTTCCACCATCTGCTCGGGAATTTCTTTTACCAGCCTGGAAGCAATGTCCAAGGCGATATTTTCTGCTGCGCGGATGGGGTAATAGGTGAGGTTTACCGGCTGAATGGCGATCTTTTGCCGGTGAATTTCAGCAATACTTATCAACTCCAGGACATGCAGCATCCCGGGCAATTTTTCCGGGGATGTCTTGGCTGTATCGAGAAGATAGGTGCGATAGAGCTCTGCCCTCAGGGCAAGGGCCGCAGCTCCTGTGTGTGGTTCGTGCGGACCATTGTGACTGGCGATCAAAAATTTATCCCCAGCGACAATTTTTTTGGTCTTCACCATATTCCCTTCCGGGAAGATAACCCAGTTAGCCTCGCCGGTGAGTAGGCTTTTGACGATGAGTTCATCACGCTTTGGATCGGCGGTGGATACTGCACCCATCATATTCAGAAATTTCCCAAAACCACCCCGAAAAAGGGAAGACGCGGCCAGGGACCAGACCGGTTTTCCGGTAAGATTATAGATATACGCCGGAATCAGCATGGTCTCGAGCCGGGTGAAATGATTCATCACGAAAATGGTCGGCCCTTTGGGGATATTTTCCTGGCCATGGACATGAATAGAGGCCTTGGTCAAGCGAGAAAGAAGCTTAATCGCCAGACCAGTGGCAAAATATGCGGATCGGTTCATAACCTGTCCCGGAAGAGTGGGGATAACCAGCTGACTTTTTATTATGTTGTAGTGTAGAAGGATTTTCAGACTGGGTCAAGCAATCAACCACCAATCCCAAAATAGTTTACCAAGGGTGTCGCTGAGTGATCCTGCCTAACGCACGTTGCTTTTGGGCGTTATCCCCCTATAGTTGTAGAACAATTGTCTTCGCCCAGAAAAACCATCATATTTGAGGCAGCTATGAACCTGGATTTCACCTACACCCCGCCAGATTTCGAACACCCCACCCTAAAGAAAAGCCCTTTAGCCACTCTTGAACCATCCCCTTCCGACGGGATTTCTCCGGCCAACTATCATGCCACCTCTAACCACCCGGAGTATATAAAAATCGCCAGGGATCGTTGGCTTCTCGCCCCGGAAAGCCGGATGGATGCGGTGTTTGTTGTCGCCGGCAACAGGATTGCAGTGGTTGAAGCCAGAAATCTCAAAAAAGGCGATATGGTGGTCACCGGACGGACCGAAAACGGTGAGGAAGGCATTCTCGTGCATGAAAAAGGCTTTGAACGGAGTGCGGCTAATGCCGATAAATTCGCCTTTCGCTCACGGGGCACCAGAGAGACACCCTTTTCCCACTCCTACGATTCTCTCTATGAAATACTCAAACACGACAGAGACCACGGCCATATAGTCTGGGTGCTTGGCCCAGCTGTAGCTTTCGACAAGGACTCCAGAGCGGCAATGCAGGGACTCATCGAAAATGGGTACTGTCATGGATTGATGGCCGGTAATGCCCTGGCAACACACGATATTGAAGCCGCCGTCTACAACACCGGGCTGGGCCAGAATATCTACACCCAGATGCTGCAGCCAATGGGCCACTACAACCACCTTGATATTCTCAATGAAGTGCGCAAAGCTGGCTCCATTGCAAAGGCCATGACGACCCTCAACATTAAAGATGGCATCATGTACGCCTGCGAAAAAAACAACATCCCTTATGTCCTGGCCGGTTCCATACGCGATGATGGACCGCTGCCGGAGACCATCGGCAATGTGTATGAATCACAGGATACAATGCGTGTCCATGCCCGTAAGGCCACCACTGTTATCACCATGGCCACGCAGCTCCACTCCATAGCCTTTGGCAATATGACGCCTGGATATAAAGTACTACCAGACGGTTCCGTCCGCCCAGTCTACTTTTATGTGGTGGATATGTCGGAGTTCAGTGCCGACAAGCTCGCCAACCGCGGTTCGGCCCAGGCCCAGGCTATCCTGACTAATGTGCAGGATTTCATTGTCAATTTATGGAACCATCTTAAGAAAGATTGATGGCGTCCAATAGTTCCCATGCAGCGCATGGGAACCAGAGTCTGTCCGCAG
>CBDTUM010000157.1:0-9601 GCA_965363495.1 uncultured Desulfopila sp. | reverse complement strand
ACAACGAGTTTTGCAGCAGAAGCTGAACTTACAAAAACAGCAAAAACAAGAAATGTAGTTAAAAATAAATTCTTCATAAAAACTCCTCATAGTGTCTAGTTTTAGGTACGGTTCAATAGAAAAATATCGCTGTTAAAGTAAGATATTTTCCTATTGTTATTGGCCGCAATCCTATCGTATTACAGGGGAATCGTCAATTTCTTTCGCCTCTGCTGGCAACCATCAACACGTATCACAGCAAAGTGGTCTTTGCGTGAATCATCCCAATCTATATAATACTCTTTATGCATGACAAGACCACTTCGCAGAGAATTCCCTGGTACCTGGTACCACGCTATGAATCGTGGCAGAAGTGACGAAAACATTTTTGACAACACAGATGATTTTGAGCGTTTTATTGCTCTGTTACAGAGAACCTCTGAGAATTTCACTCTCAGAGGTTCTGCATTTTTTCTTATGCAAAGTCATTAGCACATTCTTGTACAAACCCACAGAAAAGAGGGCACGTCCGCTTTTGCCTAACCTTACTAACTTCGCGAAGAATACTTTTTTCTTGCCAGCCACTTCAGAGCAATGTTCTGATTGCCAAAGGCCAAAAACATCTTTTTGCTTTTGCATTTCGGACAAGCAAATTATTGCTTGTCATACTCTACAAATGCCAAGATCAAGGAAAATTTACGATCGCAATGTTATTTATTTTAAAGTCATTTTTCTGACATTTGAACAGGCATATAGTGTTGTAAATGTTCAATGTCGACCAAATCACCGTATTTATCCTTAATTGCCGCAAGTGCGTCCTGGCGTTTGCTGTAGATATGTTCTCCACCAATTCTGTCATACAACCCCGTACGTTTAAGCACATCTGTTACCTTGAATTTCGGGCGTGTAATGTAAAAGTCAATACCTGCCTCCTTAAACCATTCTGACATATGGGCAAGCATCACTTCTCCGGTTGTGTCTATTTGCTCGACCGCCTCAATATCCAGTATGGCCACTTTTAATTGAGGTTTGTCGGCGACGGCATTCACCAACCGTTTTTCCAAGTAGCCGGCATTAACAAAATACAGGTCTCCGTCATAACGAAAAAGTGCCAGGGTGTCGCTCGTCCGCATGCCAAACAAATGGGCGTCTCGAAAGGTGCCATCTTCAGACAGGGCCACTTCAGCGAAGTGTGGACGCATTGTACGATAAATATAGAAGGCCAGAGATATTGATATTCCGATGTATATGCCCTTTTCAAGATGTGGCGCAAAATATATTGTGGAGTTAAAAACCGTCAGTGCCACTATTGTGTCGTGAGGATTCACTCGCCAGGAGTGGGCAAGGGGAGCAATCTGAAATAATCCTGCAACGGCAATAATTATTACAGCTGCAAGCGTTGCTATCGGCAGGTGATACATCAAAGGTGTCAGGAACAGCAGAGTTATTCCGACAATGATTCCGGAAACAACTGCCGCAAAGCCTGTTTTGGCACCTGCATCAAAAGCAATTGCTGTTCGGGAGAAAGAACCGGATACCGGGTAGCCCTGCGTTACACCGGCAACCAGATTTGCCAACCCTTTACCCACCATTTCCTGATCAGCAGAAAGACGTTGGCGAGTTTTTGAGGCAACTGCTTTGGCAATGGAAAATGCTTCCACAAAGCTCAAAAAGGCGATCATGCCTGCTGGCAACAGGAGGTCTTTGATATGAGCAGGATTGTATTCCGGCCATACAAACGAAGGTAACCCTGCGGGCACGTGACCTACAACAGCTCCACCTCTATTTTCATAGCCAGTCAGCCATGCGAGAATGGTCGTAATGAGTACAGTAAATAGAATGCCCGGTAATTTCGGTGTAAATCGTTTGAATAGAACGAGCAGTACCAATGCAAATATTCCCATAAACAGCGTCGCTAAATGGGTTTTCTCAGGTATAGAAACGGCCAGATTCCAGAGAGTATTATGTAAATGATGTCCACGATCAATACTGATACCGAATATGTTTCCGAGTTGCATTCCAGCAATAACCAGGGCAGCAGCATTGGTAAAACCTATGACGACGGGGTGTGACAGGAAATCAACCATAATGCCGAGTCGTAAAAGTCCGAGAATAATTTGGATTCCCCCGGCAATTAAGGCCAGTAGTGCGGCATACATGATTGTTTGTTCAGCGTTCAAACCCAAAGGCGCCAGCGCAGCAGCTGTCATCAAGGAAATAATTGCCACCGGCCCGTTCTGCAGCTGTTTGGAGGAACCAAAAATTGCCGCGACTATTGGGACTAAAAACGAGGCATACAGGCCAAAATGTGGGGGTAAACCGGCCAGTTGTGCGTAGGCCATAGATTGAGGAATAAGCACGAGGGCCACAGTTATCCCGGCAATTATGTCTGCCCTGAGAACAGCAGGGTTTTTTAATTCACCAATCCAATCAAGGAAGGGAATAAAACGTAAACCGGCCTCCCTTAGCATTTCAAATAGAAATTTTTTCATATTTTGTAGTATACAAATCTAAATAATGAAGGCGCCATAAAGACTCTTTAAAGAGTTGCAATGTAAAAGTGTTCATCACCCCCTGTCAACAGCTAGAATATCGGGATCACCACCATCAGAATGACAAGGATGAACAGGGTGAGAGGTACAGAAAGACTTTGTTGACAAACTTTGGAAAAATCCAGTGGTTCAACCTTTCTCATATGCTGAGTTTCTTCGGACGAAAGAGATTCATGCCATCTTTCGATAGCCAAATCTTTTTGAACTTATAGGACTTTTTCGGCCAATCGGCGCAGAATAAGTAATGGATTGAGTCGAGAAGAATCTCCTTGCGATAACTCGGTTGTATTTGCAAACTTCTTGACTTGTCCTGGTTTTTCACCCTTGCTGACCATTGCGGGCCTCACGTGAAATTATGAGAGGCTTACTCCTACAAGTCTTTCGTAATACACAAAAAATTTGTAGAGTGTTTTGAAACTAGAAAATTAAAATCACTGAGATCAATCCAGCGGCCTTATAATGGGTGACCCCTGTACAAGCAAAAATGCAGTTACCTTTTGTTCCGAATACAATCACACTCAGGCAATATTGAACACTTACTTACCCGGATTGACGAGGATCTCTACGTACTTTCTCTCGACGGCATATCCAACCAACTATACTGATATACGTGTATCCTTTATTGTACTTTTGCCGACGATCCTTTACTCTGTGGTTTTTCCCCTCGGCTTGTTCATCCGGCAATGACGTACCTTTTCTGGGAGTAGCAGACGTTGTCATAACAGCCTCCTGCCGCCTATCAGCGGCAATTATATTAGTATATTTCTATCATTCCAATATCGCTATAACCAGCGATGTATAAGCACCCGGTTTCCACTATGTTCGTTGTTTCCATCACAGAAAAAAGGCAAATGGTAAGCATCAAAAAACATCGCCTCTATACCCAAAGTGAAAGTCCAAGGGGTCTTTTTTACGTCAAGAACTCCCATTCATTTCACGGACGATTTTCTTCGGGTATTTCATAGATCGTTCGTTCGTTATGCTCAAAGTCCACCAGGTAGAGCAAGGTGGCTTTTTTTCTTATCGCTTCGGTCAGGAGCGAGAGCTTCCCCTTTTCTATGTCATATACGCGGAAATAAACGTTGCGGTAACCGGAGGGTGCATCCTCATCGGTAGTCAAGATACTGACGGTATATCCGCCAAATTCATTGATAAGCTTTTTGATCTCCATTTCAGAACCAGCCTTATCTTTCAAGCACAGGCCAATCTGTACGCCTTTGTTGCTCAATCCGGTGCACTTTATAAGCATCTTAAAGATGTCAGTGCGGGTGATGATCCCGGCCAGCTGCTTGTCTTTATCCACCACAGGAAGACCCGAAATTCGTTGGGTCACAAGAATTGCCGCCGCTTCCTCGATAGTATGGTCTGGTGAAGTGACATACGGATTCTTGGTCATGATATCTCTTACCCGTATCTTGGCTATAAGATCCATGAACTCATCCATGTCACGAATTTCTTCTTTGGACGGCGATGCTTGTTTCAGGTCTCGATCGCTGATAATACCGGTCAGCTGCCCGTTTTCAATGACAGGCAACAATTTAATTCGATTTTCTTCCAGGGTATAGATAGCATCATGCATCGATTCGTCCGCACCCACTGTTATCACATTCCTGGTCATCCATTGTTTCACCAGCATCTGCTCCCCTCCCTTATGATTTTAACCATTCCGATTCCGAATTGTCACATCATCCGTAAAATGAGTGCCTGAAGGCGTTTTAAGTTAAAAATAGACATGACATGAAGCAGGTTGTTTGGTGCCCTATCTCACGGCAGGTTTGGCTTTATCTTAAGCTGAAAATTCATATCCTATTAGATAGGATATGAAGAGAATAATCCCAGTCAATGCAACGGAGTGGTACTTGCTTGAAATAAATAGGCAGCACTGTTAAAGCCATTTTGGTGCAACGTATTTACTGAGAAGAATTTTCATGATGAGTAAGAATTTGATTTGGCAACTTTAACTATATTGCACGGAACGTAAGTTAAGCTTTTGCCTGATCTGTTCGTATGTGATCATACCTAGAAAAATGTTCAAAAAGGAGCATTCTGGCACATTTAAAATGTCAAATGTATGCTCCGAAAATTAGCTATAAATAGAGCATCTAGAATTGTTAATGCCGGCAGCGGCATCCTTCCGCAGCCGCTAAAAACATCCCCGCAGCAGTTCCTCATTCTATGGCTTTAGATCTCATTTTCTGTTGCGATATCAAGCATTGCATTGGCCGCATTCCGGGGTCTTGAGCGCCTGAAATGCCAACATCATCAGCTGATGCGCTTTGCTGGTGTTGAACATCCGAGTATGTTTTTGAAAATTGAACGTGAAACCCAACTCTTTGCCGAGACGGATGAAGTTTTCACGACCGGCATAACTTTCTTCTACCGTCATGCCATATTTTTGTGAGGTATTTTCCCAAAGGTTCTGCCCACCTTCTGGTACATTGGGGTTCATAATAAATGGGTGAAAATGAATTGTAGCACTGACTCGATCCGAGATGGAATCCAGGGCTTTTTCAAGACGCTTGTAGCCGATAATGCACCAAGGACACATCACATACAATATCAATTTCTAGATTTTTCATATGATTTCTGGTTGTTATATATGCAAATAAACAAATGCACGTACCAAGCTCAGATATTGCGAGAAGGCAGTGAGGCGGGCACTGGATTTGTAGCCCGCCCTTTTTTTGGAGATGGCAAATCAGACATCAACCTGCTTCGTCATGACCCGCTGCGGCAGGAAAGCTTTCCATGTTCGGTTGCATAACCTTGCCGAGCCAGGCAATTATTTCACCAAGGTTTTTCATATTTCTCAAAGCCTCGTCATCCTCTCCGACATCCCCTTTGGCCAGTCCCACTCCCATGTTCCAGTAAGTCGACCCCGGGAGAATCATCTGGCTGATCTGAAACATATGGTTAATGGTATCGTACGCATGGATTGCGCCACCGCGTCTGTTCGCAACTACTGCTGCACCTATTTTACCACGTAACGCATTGTTATTAGCCAAACCTACAAAACCCGTCCTATCAAGCAGAGCCTTCATTTCTGCGGTAACATCAGCGAAGTAGGTCGGCGAACCGAAAACAATGGCATCTGCCCGAATAATCTCCTTGAAGAGATCGTTAAAGAGGTCGTTCTTTATCGCGCATGCCAGATTCTTTTTCTCCCAACATTTTTCACAGGCGATACAACCCCGTATTTCTTTACCGCCTATGCGGACAAGTTTAGTCTCCCATCCGGCACTTTCGAGAGGCTTCAACACCTCTTCAAGCAGCATTTCTGTATTGCCACCTTTACGCGGACTTCCATTTACAGCGAGTACATACATTTTCACACCCTCTTCTTTGCAGGTTTATTGAACAAAACGATGCAGTAATCCTCTGAGAGCATACGATTACTACACATGACCTCACTCAAGCAATCCCTCAAGGTTACTTGTATCACAGGATCTCCATACCGTATGGTTTACAAGTCCCACCGTTCGAAGCGCTTCAGCAAGGCTGATTGCCAGAGAGGATCTGCCCGCCCTTTTCGGTAACCGGATTATGCAGATAAAGAGCCCAGTCATTCTCCACCTTTTCATTCTTATACATATAGCTTAAAGGAAATAACCTTGCCAGGGATTATATCTCACAATACGGATAAATATCCAGTCTATAGCCAAAGATGAAAGCGAGAGGCTTCTATCATAGATTCATCCTCCCTGGTAATCTAAACGTGGAACACCCTGGCGCTGGTGCCGTGCTCCACAAGCAAAAATCTGCTTAACCATCCCCTTTTCTATCCCAAAAAGCTGGAACAGTTCTGCTGGGACCATTACCCGGAAATTTACACTTGACAATACATAGCTGACTATGTATTTTGCTATAAGTAATTACATAGCCGGCTATGCAACTGAGTATAACGAAGGAGATAACGAACTTGAATGAAAACCTGTGCTACAAACTGAATTATCTTTCTCGGTTATTATTGTCACGATTAAACGACCAAATAAAACCGTACGGTGTCACCCAAGGGCAACTCCCGGTGCTTTGTTGTCTGGATGAAGATGATGGACAGACCCAGATGCAACTTTGTAAAAACGTTCAAGTGGAACAACCGACCATGGCGAACACACTGCGACGAATGGAGCGGGATGGTTTAGTCTACCGGGCAAACAGCGAGCACGACAAACGTCAGTCGAGGGTGTTTATCACCGAACCGACCCGACCAACGGTAGAAGTCCTAAAGGAGAAAAGAGATGAGGTTGTTGCAAGGATGACGCAGCACATGTCAGAGCAAGAACTGGAGACGCTCAACAGACTTTTGGATATAGCCACACAAACACTGGAACAAACAGAACCAGACGAATCAAAATTGGAGAAGTAATGCAAACTTTTGATGTTGTAATTATCGGTGGCGGCCCCGGTGGATTGGCAGCAGGAATTATGATGAGCCAGGTTGGCAAATCTGTCGCAATGATTCAGGAAGAACAGGACAGCTACGGTGGGATTTGCCTTAATCGCGGTTGTATGCCTACCAAATCGTTACTTAAGGCAGCGGCAGCCTATCGCCAGGCTAAAGAGTGTGAAAAATACGGATTGGATGTGGTCGCCCAACCAATCAATTTAAAACGTTTGCAGGCTGTTACTCAAAATGACATTGCCACATTACGCGCAATGACCCAAACAATGGTAACAGCGGAAAATATCACCACCTTGCGCGGTAAAGGGTCGTTTGCGTCAGATCATGACATTATCATAACTCAGACAGAAGGCTGCACCGAACAGGTGCGGGGGGAATTGATCATTATCGCAACTGGGTCAAAACCTGTTGAACTTCCTTTTGCCCCTTTTAACGGGAAGAATATCCTTTCCAGTGACCAACTTCTTCAAAACACTGAACTGCCATCAAGGTTATTGATTATCGGTGGTGGCGCCATTGGCTGTGAATTCGCCACGCTGTACAACACGTTCGGTAGCGAGGTCATCATGGTTGAAGCTTTGGATACCCTTTTGCCGCGTGAAGACCAGGAAGCCGGAAAAATGTTACAAGATGCTTTCACCCAACAAGGCATCCAAGTCAAAACAGAAACAATGATTGAACAGTTGATCCTGGCAGAGGACAAGGTCACGATTCACTATAAGGATAGCGATAAGACTGACACCGTCGACAAAGTTCTGGTCGGAGTTGGTCGTAAACCGAACATTGACTGCTTGAATCTGGGCGCCGCTGGAGTACAAACTGAACACGGTGCCGTCAAGGTGAATGAATTTTTCCAAACCAGCACACCACATATATACGCTATAGGCGATGCTGCCGGTGGTTTAATGCTGGCTCACGTCGCAGAAAAAGAAGGGCAGTTGCTTGCGCAAAATCTGTCTCAAGGAACAACCGCCACCCTAAATAAAAACGCTGTACCACGAGTTGCATTCTGTCACCCTGAGGTGGCGGCAGTGGGGATAAATCATGAAAGTGGCGATATCAGATCTTTCACGATGCGCCAGGTTCCCAATGGCCGTTCTGTAGTGGACAAAGTAGCACCTGCTTTTGTGAAGCTTTTTATAAATAACGATAATTCCGAGATAGCTGGAGCAGTCATCATCGGTGAAGCGGCTACAGAGCTGATCCATGAGATGGCATTGGCCGTCGAAAACCATTTGACTCTGGAGAAGGTTGGCAAGACAATTCACGCCCATCCTACACACTCGAAAAGTGTTGTTTCGGCAGTGCTCCATGCCAGTTAATTTGAAATCGTTCACCGGAACGCAGTCGCTGCGCGTATAACCCGGAGCAGTAATCGTTCAACCAGGGCTCCAGGTTCGTTCAAGCAGGCCTCCGAGCTATAGTTGGCTATGTGAGGGGGCCTGATCGGACAAAAATGGGGTGCTGGTGAACGGTTCACGTAAATTAAGAAAGGATGCAACACAATAGTGGCTGACAAAATATGAGAATATCAACCTTGCCTTCAGTTATGGACGCTCCCAACTGCTGATCACCGCCCAAGGGACAACAGGAAGGCACACGGTGTAACTAAGATTTGAAGTTTACAAGCTCCAGATAACTCTCTGGTTTTAAACTTGCTCCACCGACTAGAGCCCCGTCTATATCTGACTCTTTCATTATTTCAGAAACGTTTGCTGGATTGACGCTACCGCCGTATTGAATACGAACTTTTGCAGCTATTTCCTCATCAAACATATCCGCTACAACATTACGAATGTAAGTAATAACATCATTTGCTTGTGCACTGGTAGCTGTCTTTCCGGTACCGATTGCCCAAATAGGTTCATACGCTATAGCGACTTTTGCAAGAGCTACTTTATCTACACCAGCAAGACCTTTTTCAACTTGTCCTTTAACCACATCTTTGGTTTTATCAGCATCTCTTTGCTCTAAAGTTTCACCACAGCACATGATTGGCAGGATATTGTGTTCTAATGCCTTAAGGACTTTCTTATTCACTGTTTCGTCAGTTTCGTTGAAGTACTGCCTTCTCTCTGAGTGACCTATAATCACATAGTCCACTGCTAATTCTTTCAGCATTGAAGGGGAAATTTCTCCCGTGAAAGCACCGCTTTCTGCAAAATGCATATTTTGAGCTCCCACCTTAATATTTGTTCCGGCAGTAACCTCCTTTAAATCTTTGAGCATAGTAAATGGTGCACAAAGAACGGCCTCAACGTCTGTTCCAGTCACTTTGTCTTTAATTGCAGCAACGAATTCCCTCGCTTCTGCAATACTCTTTGTCATTTTCCAATTTCCTGCAATTATAGGCTTTCTCATTATGTTCCTCTAGTAATCATTGCCGATTAGGCGTAACACAAACACCACCTTAAACGGAGATGGGGCTACTTATCATCACATGCATCGATACCTGGTAATACTTTTCCTTCGAGAAATTCCAGAGACGCACCACCACCAGTCGAGATATGGGACATCTCCCCACCAAAACCGAGTTGATTGACAGCTGCAGCACTATCACCGCCACCGATAATTGTTATCGCATCAATTCCAGCTAAGGTTTTTGCGATAGCTAATGTACCTCCAGCAAACCGCTCAAATTCAAATACGCCCATTGGTCCATTCCAGA
>CBDTUM010000156.1:0-9612 GCA_965363495.1 uncultured Desulfopila sp. | reverse complement strand
ATCTATCAGAACAAGGGCATTGGCTCCACAACAATGGAGTTAATTGAGAAGAAGTACAGTAATGCAAGAGTTTGGGTACTTGTAACTCCATATAAAGCGTATCGAAATCACCATTTCTATGAGAAATTTGGCTATTCCAAAGTTGGCGAAGTACAGCCTGACCCAAAGAATGAATTCAAAGTATTTAAATACAAAAAAGAAATAGATAAGCAACTGACATAACGAGTAGTCGCACTAGGAATACAGATCTGCAGATTGACTGGTTAGGCCCTGGAATTACAGCAAGGAGAGCACGATGAGCAACGACCAGGTCGCACCTGAGACGAAAGGTGTCACGGTGAAGTTACTTGAAACGGTTGACCTTGGCCCTGAGATCGATGGCATGGCAGGGCGTCAACTTCGAATGCGTATGGTGACCATCGAGCTTGGAGATGTCTTCGGCCCTATTCACGATCATAAAGACAGACCAGGCACCGTCTACATACTGCAAGGAACGATCACTGACCATCGAAATGGAGTCGCTACGGACTATGGATCGGGGGTGGGCTGGCCAGAGGATAGGAACACCACGCACTGGCTTGAGAACAGAGGAACGATTCCGGCGGTGGAGATATCAGACGATATAGTCAGGCAAGAGTGAGTTCAGGCCCGAAATCTATATTCGATTTTGACAGCAGGCGAAAGTCCAGATATTTCCTGAAAGAGTTGACATACGTAAATGTTTGATATCATTACACCTCGGAAATTGTGTTAACCGTAATATTTTGTGGGTGACTGATAATGTCGGTGAAGAACCACGTTGGCATGTTCACCCACACAATGAGATTTTCATCGTTCGCACAGGAAACGCCTTATTCACGATAGGGGATAAAAAAAATAAAGGCTAAAGCCGGTGATATCTTGCTTGGCCCCGCAAAAACCCCACATAAGTATCACAACATTGGGCCTGGAACGCTAGAGACCACCGACATTCATCTTGCCGACCGTTGGATTCAGACCAATCTGGACAACCCTGAATTATCTGAAATTTAAAGACAAGATACCTACTGGTTTGCTTGGATTGACCAGTCGAATGCACTCGGTTTTTTCCCAAAACCAGAAAAGAGAATCCGGGGTAACGCTCTGTCCACTAATTATCAATTGGTCATCCTGCACAGAATCAACCTCCTCGACGAAATCCAACATTTCAAGGAAACCTCCCTGCCTGAGCTTCTCTCTGCTCCAGTCGGCCTGTTTGACGATCCGGCCGTTGTATTCAACCACCAGCAAAGCTGCTACCAGCCACTTTTTCTGCGATCAAGTCTTCAATCATGCACTCCATCAGGCGCTCGTCTGCCCCAACTGATATGTACTTCAATTTCCATAGCTTTCCCTGTCAGCAAAAAGCAACAAAAATCACCTCCACGTACTACGGAAAAGCAGCATCTGGCCATTTTCCGTGCTCCGAAACTTCGGTTCCAAGTCGGCTGCTGCTTTCATTGGCATTACCCGGATCAGGTTCACAGGGTTAGAGATAATCCTCTCGGCAGTCGCTGTACCCCCCAGTGATATAAAATCGCTTATTCAACTCAACCAGATTTGTCAACGCATGTTATTTTCAGAGCAGTCCAAATCTCAACACATTTTCGGCACTTGAAAATCTTCCTTTGGAAAAAACATGGATAAAGGAAAATAAATAGGATAAATTTCGCTGCAAATCAATAACTAAGCCGGATGGTGGCGAGGCGGCGAGAGCCTGCCAGTCCTTACAAACGAAATGAAAATAAAAAAAGATGCCCCAGACAGGAAACCGCCGATGAAGCAAGAGCCGCAAGTCCCCTCACAAAGCTATGAGCTCAGAATCCTTCAGGCTTTACGCCGCATCATCAGGGCGGTAGACATCCATTCACACAAACTGGTAGCCCAACATAAAATCACCGGCCCCCAGCTCGGTTGCCTCCTGGCAGTAAAGGAAAGCGGCCCCATAACCAGTGCTAAGCTGGCTCAAAAAGTCTATCTGAGTCCCAGCACCATTGTCGGTATCATTGACAGACTTGAAGAAAAAAAACTGGTGGAGCGTAATCGCGACAGTAAAGATCGCCGCCTCATCCATATTTGTATCACTGCCACCGGCGAGCAATTAGTCGCCGCAGCACCGTCTCTGTTGCAGGACACCCTAGTAAATGCCCTTGTAGAACTTCCAGACAGAGAGCAGATCTCTATTACCATGGCTCTTGAAAAACTTGTCGATTTGATGGAAGTCGATCATATCAACGCCGCACCGATTCTGGAAACAGGCCCTCTTTCACCGGAAAAATAATAATTCCCAACCACCTGCTCGTCGGCCATAATAGGGCTTGGCCTTGACAAGCGGTAAGGTTCGTGCTAGTATCGTTTGAGTGCGAATCATTAGTGCACTAATCAATTACCCATACCAATAATACCTGCCTGTAAAACAATTAAAAAACAAAGACGAAAGAGCCCCCTTGAACCCCAAGGGAACAGATTGCAGCTCAATTGTCTATCACCTTACCGCATTTCGCGGTTTAACTAGCGCATAGCGCAATGACGGCTTAGCCTGAGATGCAGCAGTATTGACCTGCACTCCGGGGAGCGGTTCGTTGTAGGCAAGGATCTCGAAAATTATGTCAGTAAATATTTTTTGTAACAACCAACAACAAATAGCAGACCATCTTAGTGACGAAAAAGTTGATCTTTCCCAATGGAGAAACTGGCACTGGCAGCTCAAAAATGCTATCACCGATGTTGATACATTCGAAAAACTGCTGAATATCGAGCTCGAGCCGCTTGAAAGACGGAAGATCGAATTGACCATGAAAAAATTCCCCATGTCGATCACGCCTTATTATCTTTCCTTGATCGATCGAAATGACTTTCGTAACGACCCAGTCTTCCGCCAGGCTTTCCCTAACCCTAAAGAGCTGCAGATTGATAAATGTGACATGTCCGATCCACTTGCCGAAGACAAGGACAGCCCAGTTCCGGGAATCACCCATCGTTACCCCGACCGGGTGCTTTTTCATGTGAGCAACGTGTGCTCCATGTACTGCCGCCATTGCACGCGGAAACGCAAAGTAGGCGATGTCGATTCAATCCCCAATCGCGATCAGATCCGTGAAGGACTTAACTATATCCGCAACACCCCCGAAGTGCGCGATGTCTTGCTCTCCGGCGGTGATCCACTGATGCTGAGCGATATCCACCTCGACTGGCTTCTCACCGAACTGAGACAGATCGAGCATGTCCAGGTCATTCGTATTGGAACACGGATGCCCGTCGTCCTGCCGTATCGCATCACCGACGACCTGGTTAATATGTTGAAAAAGCACCATCCGCTTTGGGTCAACACCCATTTCAACCATCCTCGAGAGATGACCAGTTCCTCCCGACAGGCGCTCAAAAAAATGGCAGATGCAGGAATCCCCCTGGGCAACCAGTCTGTGCTGTTGGCAGGCGTCAACGACTGTCAGCGGATCATTAAAGCGCTGGTCCATAAACTCGTTGAAAATCGCGTACGACCCTACTACCTCTACCAATGTGATCTTTCCGAAGGGTTATCGCATTTTCGTACCCCCATCGGTAAGGGCATTGAGATCATGGAAGCATTGATCGGCCACACCAGCGGGTTTTCTGTGCCAACATATGTAGTCGACGCACCGGGCGGCGGTGGTAAAATACCCCTCATTCCCAACTATTTAATCTCGATTTCGACCAACAAGGTGATATTACGAAATTACGAAGGAGTGATCACAACTTACCAGGAACCGGATAGTTACAAGACGAAATTCTGCGACCGCACTTGCGGAGACTGCCATCTGCAGCTTAATCTTGACGATGCAGATGAAACAGCTATTACCGGGATAGAAAGGTTGCTTTCAGATTGCGACAGGACAATCAGTTTGACGCCAAAAAATAATACACGGATGGAACGACGCAATGGAAACTGATCACATAGAATCATTCGGTCGCTCCTTGCTTCAGCATGGCCCTGCAAATGATCGGGTCTACCTGATGAAACTGGACAGAGCAGATTTACCGAACATTATTGACCACATCCACGAACTGGCCATGCGGCGCGGCTATTCAAAAATATTCGCCAAGGTCCCAGCCTATGCCGAAGCACATTTTAAAGAGGGCGGTTACCGGCTTGAGGCGGCTATCCCAAATTTTTTTAACGGCAGGGAAGATGGCCTCTTCATGGCCTGCTATTATGAGCCGGAAAGAATGATTGACTCCGATTGCAAGCGAGTCCAGACTGTTATTGAAAAAGCTCAGGAAGAAGCTGCACCACCACAGCAAAAAGAAATCCGCCAGGGTCTTGCATGCCGTCTTGCAACGCCGCTCGATTGCCTGCAAATGAGCGAGCTTTATCGGCAGGTTTTCGAAAGCTATCCCTTCCCGATCAACGATCCTGAATACCTGCGTCAGACCATGGCCGAAAATGTTATCTACGCGGGGATCTGGCAAGATGAAAAATTATTGGCAATGTCCTCGGCGGAGGTCGACAAAAAGATGGCAAACGCCGAAATGACTGACTTTGCAACACATCCAGACTATCGCGGCCGCGGCTTTGCCAATGTCCTGCTACAAATGCTGGAAGACCTTGTGGCGGAAACAGGTATCAAGACCTGCTACACCATTGCCCGGGCGACCAGCTTCGGGATGAATATCACTTTCGCCAAAAACAGCTATACTTTCGCTGGTACCCTGATCAACAATACTCAAATATCAGGCTCCCTCGAAAGCATGAATATCTGGCACAAGCAGGTATAGCAGGGACTGTGAGAGTTTCGGCTTATTGTATAAGGCTGTACTTGTTGATGAGGAAAGCTCTCTGTTGGAGGTTCTACATTACATACATAGAAATCCGCTGAAGGCAGGGATTGTCAAAAGTCTTGTTAACTATGCCTGGAGCAGACACAACTCAGCCTACCTTGATTTTGTCTCTATGGGTGGTTCTCAAGAGAGTGAAAGGTCAAAAGCGGACTTACCCCCTCTCTTTGTTATTCAAGGACTTCTCTGATTTTGGCAGCAAGGTTATTCAGTGCGAACGGCTTTTGAATGAAGTTCACCCCTTCGTCCAAAACACCGTGATGCGCAATTACATCGGCTGTGTAACCGGACATGTACAAGCGATTGAGGTGGGGATAGAGGGCTAATATATTTTTAGCCAGGTCTCGGCCATTCATCTCAGGCATGACCACATCGGTTATCAACAGGTCAATTTTACCAGCATAACCTTGGGCTAAACAAATAGCCTCGCCTGGTGTGGATGCCGTTAAGACGTGATAGCCTAACTGCTTAAGCATCAGCGTTGTCATTTCCAGGATCATAGATTCGTCTTCCACTAGCAGGATGGTTTCATGTCCAGGCTCGATGGATTCCTCCGTAGCTCTCTCAATGGTCTGGCTATTCCTGGCCTGATGACAGGGCAGGTGAATTTTGAATGTTGTTCCTTGCCCAAGTCCACTATCTACGAGAACGAAGCCTTTGTTCTGCTTAACAATTCCATAGGTTGTAGCCAAGCCAAGCCCCGTACCACTTCCTGCCATTTTAGTCGTGAAAAACGGCTCGAACAAGTGCAAGAGCGTCTCATTGTCCATGCCACAACCATTGTCACTTACGGTAAGCTGCACATACTCACCGGGGATAAGATAAGGATGAAGAGCGTGATCTTTTTCATCTATAACCGTATTGTTCGTCTCAATAGTGACTTTGCCAGTATCCTCTATGGCATCCCGAGCGTTTACACAAAGGTTTACAAGGATTTGGTCTATTTGGGACGGATCCATTTTGATCGTTCTTAGATGTTTACCCGATAACAACTCTAGATCGATATCCTCTCCGATAAGACGCTGTAACATTTCGAGCATACTTTCCACAGTCACGTTCAGGTCTAGGACTTTGGGTGAGACAGTTTGTTTTCTGGCGAAAGCGAGTAGCTGGTTGGTTATTCCAACTGATCGTTTTCCCGCCTGCTGAATACCTTGTAAAGCAGAATGCACCGGCTGGCCTTCTTCCACGTTTAGCAGAGCCATTTCGGAATAACCCAGAATGACTCCTAGCATATTGTTGAAATCGTGGGCT
Organism: uncultured Desulfopila sp.; assembly: GCA_965363495.1. Taxonomy (GTDB): domain Bacteria; phylum Desulfobacterota; class Desulfobulbia; order Desulfobulbales; family Desulfocapsaceae; genus Desulforhopalus_A. Next base: position 3,525 of record CBDTUM010000156.1, on the reverse strand, counting down.
ACCCCCCCTGCTAAACGGCCAACCGACTCCATTTTCTGAGCCTGGGCCAACTCTTCATGCAATCTATCTGTCTGTTCTTCCACTTGCTTGCGCTCGGTGATGTCTAAACAGATGCCGTGCCAAAGAATGCTGCCATCTTCCCTCCGTTGGGGTTCGGCATGGACCGAACGCCATTGCAAGCCTTGTCGCGGCAAAATGACTTTGTATTCGGTATAGAGCCTTTTCATGGTGCGAGCCGATTCACGTGCAGTTTCGCTGACCCGATCGTAGTCATCCGGGTGCAGTAAGTTGAATACTGGCGTGGCATCTTCCCGAACATCCTCTGGTGACAACTCGTAGATGTCACATATGCCAGGGCTTGCATATGGCAAAGCGGATCTTCCGTCAGGATACAAATGGTATTGGTATATGAATCCAGGGACCAAACGAGCGAGATTTTCCAAAAGTTCGTAGCTGTCCGTCAATTGCTTTTCAGCCAGTTTACGTTCAGTTATATCCCGCACACTGGCAATGACCCCGTTGATCGCAGGTTCATCGAGGAAGCTTTGGCCGATAGCTTCTGTAAAAACCCAACCTTTCTCCTTGTGAATATGTCGATATTGAACGGTGACAGCTTTTTCAGGATTTTCAAGAGCCTCCTGAAAAGCATCCTGGACACCCTGAATGTCGTCTGGGTGGATGACAGTATCGAGCGTTTTATTTTCTAAGTCCCAAAGATTATAGCCAAAGATTCTTTCCGCCCCAGCACTTACGTACTTTTGTTGAAAGCCAACATCAATGACGACCAGGGTATCCGAAGAATTCTTAACGAGAAAACGAAGCAATTCTTCGCTCTCACGAAGTGCAGTCGTTGATTGCTTGACCCTACTGCTCAGACGAGAAATCAGGAAATAAAGGAGAACAGAGGTGGCGACAACGAACAATAATCCCTTGCAAAGAGATAATTTGGTTAAGACATCTGGATCCAGGATAAACCAATTTAATATTGTATCGGATAAAAATATCCACGCACAGCCCAAAAAAGCATAGATTGAGACAACGTTACATACTTCTTTCTGTTTATTCATTTGGTTATCCTGTTAGATCAAGAATAACCTAGCGCTTGACGAGAGATTTCTTGATACTGTAGTTCAACAGATTGAAACTGTTATTGCAACATTAGATGATTTTATTGTACGAAAAACTGAACGTTGGTGGGGTCAAATCTTTATTCTTGACATGTAACATACATGATAAAAGTAAGGCAAAGGGATGCCGTCTTCGCTTGACTCACCTCATGTTCCAAATTGCTCTCCCAATTGGTCATAAATGACCAGTTTCCAGCTTCCATTTGGGTATAAATGAGCAGGAAGGTTTGATGCCAATAATCTACTGAGATTTTTTTCGGCACTTCGAGATGAAGCATACGTGAAAGCAGCTTGAAACAAATAGCTGCTGAGGAGGAGCTGGTTGATTCCGCTGCAAAGAAGCATCGCAGATTATGATTGATTCAAAATTGTGCGCTGGGTTATCAAGGAAACCCAAAAGGTCATATACGACCATAGGTCACATGTGACCGTTTTGCTGGAGCTGCCAGTGGCTCAGATATCCATACTCTTACTGACAATTATATGAAAAATCAATATGATGAATAACATCCCAGGAAACACAAGGGGCCTGGTGCAAAGCTTGCAAAGCCCGAAGTAAAATATAACAGCACAAATAGGACCTTCGGGTGACGAGCTGGCGATTTTACCTTCAGAGGATTCATGAGAAACCAGAGAATAGTGAAAAGGTAGCCAAGTATACATCTCATCTCGATAAACGGAAAATTACCCTCCATACCAATGACCCACTGCCACAATGAGATATCCATTCGAAATGATCTAAGACCAATGTAAACAGCTAGATACGATAGTAACAATTCAGAGAGAGCATGCAAATGAAAAATGAACAGAACATACATATTCTCTTAATCGAGGATGATACTGAGGACGCCTTTCTTTTCATGGAGATGGTCTCCGATGAGAAGAACCACACCCTTGACATTGAACATGTGACCAGCTTAAACGCCGGGATCGAACGAATCAGAGAAGGCGGGATCGACATAGTGCTTTCTGACCTTGGCTTGCCGGAAAGTAGCGGGCTTGATACTCTGAACCTCCTGCTTCCAGAGTTGGGGAGGAAGTTGCCTGTGATTGTCCTTACCGGTCTTACAGACCAGGAAACCGGTGCTGAAGCGGTCCGTGCTGGTGCGCAGGACTACCTTTTCAAGGAAGAGGTGACTGGCAGTTTACTGGTCCGCTCCATCCTCTACGCCATCGAGCGGAAAAAAATGATAGTCGAGAGGGAAAAACTCATGCAGGAACTTCAAGATGCCCTCGACAAGGTGAAACTGCTGTCCGGATTTCTGCCAATCTGCTGTTCGTGTAAGAAGATCAGGGACGACGAGGGATACTGGCAGCAAATCGAGTTGTATATCAGCAATAATTCAGATGTCGAATTCACCCACGGCATCTGCCAGGAGTGCTCTGAAGCACTCTACCCTGAATTGCATGCTAAGGCGTCTAAATGATGTCTTTATTGTCAATGACAATAAAGACCCAAGATTGCTCGGTAAGAAATATATCAAACATATGATTTTGCAGTAATAGAGGTGATAGGTTGCGAAAGGTGAGAAAAGCGCCGGCTAAAAGGGAAAAAGTAAAACCGTAATGAAAAACGCCAATCTCTCAAGTATCAGCCTCAAGACAAGGACAGTGGGAGTGCTCGGCCTCCTCATCCTGCTTGCCCTGGTCGCCATGGGCGCCACAAACTACTTTTACGGCTCGAGTCTTGCCATCCGGAAAACTCTCAGTCTGTCCAAAGAGAAGATGACAAATGACGCCCTGCGCATCGAAGACAAGGTGGCAGACGAAAAAGCGGAACTGATAATTCTGCGGGAAGTTCCACCAATGCGGGGGATCATCAGAGCAGAGGACAATGGCGGGATCGACACAAAGACAGGGGTCAAGGTTGAATACTGGTATACCCGCACGGAAGAGATATTTGCAGCGTTTCTCAAAGGTAAGCAGAAACAATACAACCAGCTCTGCTATCTTAACGAACAAGGCAACGAACTCGTCAAGGTTGCCCTGGTCGAAGGCACAGTAATAGTCACTCCACGGCACAAGTTGCGAAAAAAGGCTGAGTATCAATATGTTGCCGAGGCAATAAGGCTCAGGGAAGGCGAGGTTTATTATGCAAATGTCAGATTAAATCGGCTAGACGGGGAAATTATTACCCCGCACGTGGCAAGCCTGCAAATAGCCACTCCGGTATATGATGAAAAGAACAACGCCCGTGGCTTGATCGTCATGAGCCTTTCCACGCGGTGGCTTTTTTCAAATATCGCTACTGCTGCACCTGACGTGAAAAAATATCTTATTAACCAGAACGGGTATTTTCTTGTCCATCCTGACCAGACGAAAGAGTTTGGCTTTGACCTTGGCTTCAAATATACGCTTAACAATGAGTACCCTATGATCTCCGAGGAGATGCTGGCAA
>CBDTUM010000155.1:0-9661 GCA_965363495.1 uncultured Desulfopila sp. | reverse complement strand
GGTCTGGCCTATTGCACCTGCAACTTCGATGGCGAGACTGTTTTTCTACCGGAAAATAAGGCTGACGAGGAAATAATCAGACTCTATCATGGTTCCATGGAGACGCGGCTGCCTGGAGCCAGCCACACCGGTCGCAGATTGCTCAGCTTATTGCAAAATCCGGATGTTGATATCCTGGCAGCGGGCAGCTCCGACTGGATTATCCATCCCCGTAACCAGCAGTATTCACCAGACGCAACTTTTTTCCTGCATGCCATCATCGAGACAGTGGCAGCAGAGCTCGCCCAAAACAGCAACCCCCCGGCCGGCCTGGCAGACTGGGCCAATTTGCGACACCGGCAGGTCGAAGCCGGCGAATTGACTTTTCTGGCCCGTCACCTCGATCTGCTGGCCCGGCGCAAATCTTCCCTGCCATGATGCTCAGCAAGATCAAATCCCGGCGATGGCTATCATTTGCTGCCGCCTTTGTCTGCCTCAGTGTTCTACTGAATTGTAACTATCCGGCCGCCCGATTTTTCTCCTGGCAGCTCCTGCAGCCATCGATTGATGTCTGGCTGCTCCTTCTTCTGCTCGCCCTGGCTGCCTGCTGCGGGAGGCGTCTGCTCTTTGTAACCATTGTGCCGGTATGGCTGCTCTATCTGCTGCTGCGACTGCTTCGCATCGGCGATACAGTCGTGCCCATGTACCTCAATCGGCCTTTCAACCTGTACCTCGATTCCGCTTACCTCTCCAGTCTCTACGACCTGCTTACAACATCGTCTGACAACAAGGACATGATGTTGATGGCAGCGATCGGGACAGCAGTGGCGCTGGGAGTTATAGTTTTAAGCTGGCTTGCCTGGCAGACAGCCGCGAAAGTTCTTGCAGACAAGCGCGTCCGGTTGTTCTTTCTCGGCGGCACCGCTCTCTTTTTCAGCACTGCTTTTCTCTCCGGCTGGTATCCGGCTGCGACGCCAGCCACCGTCCGGCTGGGCCAGGAGATCCTCTCCATCCATCAACAGCACCAACAGCAGCAGGCCGTCATTGACCGTATAGAGCAGGCGGCCCTGGAAAGAAAAGAGCATCCGGAATCTCTCAAAGCCCTCAAGGGGGCTGATGTGCTGGTATTCCTGATCGAATCCTATGGCCACATCGTCTACACCAGGCCTCGGTACCGGCAGGCGATGGAGACTACCATGACCGGCCTTGCCGAGATTCTTGCGCAACATGGCTTTATGGCGGTTTCATCTTATCTGGTTTCACCGACCTACGGCGGCGTGTCCCGCCTGGCCCACGGTACCCTGGAATTCGGGCTGAAAGTCGATAACAGCCTCGAGTATAGCGCGCTGCTGCATTCCTCTCTGCCTCCGCTGGCTGCATACTTTAACAAGAGCGGCTATCGAACCGTTTCGGTGATGCCCGGCACCCGTTTTGTCTACCCGGAAGGGGCTCTTTTCGACTACGACCAGGCCTATTATGCCTGGCATTTCAACTACCAGGGCCCCACCTTCGGCTGGGCACCCATGGCCGACCAGTTCGTCCTCGACTGGGTGCGCCGCCGCGAATTCGTCAAACGTTCACAGCCGCTCTTTGTCCGCTATGTCCTGATCAGCAGCCACGCAGCTTTCAGTATTCAACCACCCTTGATTGCCGATTGGAACAGTATCGGCAACGGCAGCATATATAACGATCTGGAGTTGGTCTCATATCCTATTTCCTGGCCCGATCTGACAAACGCCGGAGATGCGTATCTCCGCTCGCTGGACTACGACCTTACCCTGTTAGGGGACTATCTGGCGAAATATGTCAGCGCCGACACCCTGATCATTATCATGGGCGATCATCAACCAAACGTCCAGCTCACAGGAGAAGGCCAGCCCTGGTCTGTACCGGTGCATGTCATCAGTCGCAATCCGCTGCTGCTCGACCCATTCCGCAAACGAGGCTATACGCCGGGGCTCATTCCAGCCCAGCTACAGCCCCATGACGGGATGGAAACTTTTTTTCAGAATTTTCTGCAGGACTTCAGATAAAATTAAGATGTCGACATTATCATCTTCTCTTCTTTTCAGTCTTTTTGCTGACAAGGTATGTGCCGCTTCTTTTTTTGGAGATTTGCTGAGGTAGTCAAAGACACCCGCATGAACCAGAAACTTCTGATTCATGCGGGTTTGCGGAGTGTGGGTTTGTTTACAAAGAGGTTATCTCCAGACCCATTCGGTTTTCAGATCGAGCTTTCTCTCATCTTTGAAAAAAACGACTTCATTGCCATCAAATTCACCGAAAGGCAGATACCATAGAACGACAGAGACATTCAGTTCGTCATTCAAGAGTTCCCTCTGCCCGTCTTTGCCTTTAGCTGGATCTTTAAAAGGATAGGTGATTTCAAAGGTTTCATGAACTCTCGCCAGAGGCGGAATACTCGTTTCCCGTAAGAGTCCACTCTTTTCGTAGGGTCCTCTGCCCATTTCTTTGCCACGTCCCATACGTCCAGGGAAAGGCATATAAATTTTATCTTCTTTATAAATCTCTTTATCATCAGTTGTTTTCGCGGTCACTTCCAGGACCAGCCGGTTTGGAGTAGGTCAGCCGTCCGGGATGCCATGTCCCGTTTTATTGTAGATTTCAACATTGACGATACCGATAGGCACAACCCCTTCCTCCTTATTTTTGCGCCAGAACAGGGATCGCCCTTCGACTTTGACATCAACTGCCATCTTTCGCATAGTCTCATCCCGGTAGGACTGCATATTATGTCCGAGCTTAGACTTCTCCATATGGCATTCCTGACAACTTTCACTGCCGCCATGGGCGACATAGGCAAAAAGATAGCTGCCGTAGGCGGTGGCGCACTGGGACGGATGATCGAGTTCGAAACTTGGCCCCTGACCGTGACACTGCCCGCAAAAAATTGATTCCTTAATGGCCGGAGCAACAGCCATTTTGGTGTAGGTTTCGTCCTCATGAGCACCAGCCTGAGAACCATATACCGTGTCCGGCTGGGGATAGCCGTCAGCATACTTGTGGATGATAGCCATTTTATTATGACAAACCGTACAACCAATGTTCAGACTGGCGATAGTCTGCTCGAGTTTTTCCGCCTTGTCGGAATCGCCATCCTTATGTGCTTTCTGCCAGCCGCGAATTGTTGCCACAATCTCCCGGGCAACATCATCGGTTGCTTCATCAAGCTGCGGCAGATGGCATTTCATGCACATCATCAGACTCTCCACTGTGATATCGGAATCTTTTTTGACCCCGGAATAAGGGAAGAGCTTTAAGCCTTTTTCAATAGCGGTAATAATGGTAGGGGCGGTACGAGGCGAGCCAAGAATCGATTTTGAATGCAGGGACTCCGACCATTCGTCATGCGCTTCTTCATGACATTCCATACACTTGCTGGAATCGTATCGCGCAGCAAGTTCTGCAATAGTTTTTGCCTTGGGGAGTGGTTGCGGCTTCGGTCCTCCTTCACCAAACGCACTCACCGACAACAGCATGCATGCAGCAATGCACACAAAGGCAATTGGCCAAACATTTTTCATGTTTCCTCCTCACGTTAGGGTTAGTAATACTTACATCCTAATTCTGAGTTACCAACGTTAAAAAATGCATATACTTTTACTCATTGCTACCGTATTCACCTAACAAAGTCAATTACCACAGAGTCGCATCGGCAGGAAGGTATTTTTGGTTAGTCACCCAAGGAGCACAAGTCCCGCCACCCAGGAGAGCTGTTCAGCATCGTCATTTTTGATCTCGTGAAAAAGGTGGGTAGACCAGCCGGCAGCTTTCATCAGCTCCCCAACGTTGACACCATACCCGGACATCGATGACCGGGCTTGGTTTGGATAGCGACATGGTCCTTCCCCGGCGATCACCCGACAGTACGGCTGATCGGCACAAAAACTGGGTTTACAGGAGCCTCCGGCAAAACCGGTTGCTTTGGGGAAGCCGAGCCTTTTTGCTTCAATCTCGATTGCCGCGGTGATTTCATGCAACAGTCGCATCACCTCAGGTCGGTCCTCGCCATGCAGCGAGGACGATTGAATTTCAAGCCGAAAAACTATGGCATGTTTACTGGACTGTAGCAATTTTCTCAAAGCGGCGGGCCCGGAAACATAGGGAGGGCAACTCATGGACTGCCCCCAATATGGACATTTGGGATCACGGCAGAAATCGGCCAATCTGTCCTCCACACTGACATTTTCAGGAGGCAGACGTTTGGCCTTAGTCGCACCGGAATGTTCGGCGAATTGCAGCAAGACATCGATTTTTTCTCTGTCCTGATACGTCTTCATAATCGCAACCACTAAACGGTAAATTCGTATTTGATGCCTGGATGATGCTGATAGCCAACCAGCTCAAAGTCATCGACCGTTACCCAGGTTTCCAAATCATGTAAACTTTTGATATTAGGATTAATATTCAGTTTCGGTGATGGAAACGGCGCACGCTGCATCTGTACATCGCGCAACAGCTCCAATTGGTCTTCGTAGACGTGGACATTGACGATTTTATGGAAAGCTTTTGCCGGCTTGAGTCCGGTTATCTGGGCCATAATCATCAACAACCAACCGACCTGTACCTGGTTAAAACCGTGGCCCAATGGCAGATCGTCAGAACGCTGGTACGAAGTCAGATACAACTTCCCACCAAGAATACTAAAGGTGTGGGTATGCATGCACGAGTTGAGACAGGCCCGATCCCGCTCACCGGGGTTCATAAAGGTCATGATCTCACATCGGTTATCAATGCCCTGACGCAGGTCATTATAGACGTTTTGCAGCTGATCGACGCGCTCACCTTCCGGGTTACGCCAGTTACGCCCCTGGGCCCCATAACAACGGCCCATATCGTCAGGCCCTTTGCGAAACGGATTAGCCAGCCAATCGGGATTTTCATTGGCATTGGCATTCCAGGTGTTACAGCCGATTTTTCTGAAATCAGCTGCACTGGTATAGCCTCGCATATAGCCAAGCATTTCGGCAATGGCCTGTTTCCAGAAAAGTTTTTTGGTGGTCAATACCGGCAGCAATCCCTCGCTGACATCATACTCGAGTTCGGCATTGATAATGGTCAGGCACCGCTTGCCTGTTCGACTGTTTTCAACCCATTCGCCGCTGTCTATGACCCGGCGACATAATTCTAAATATTGTTTCATGCTGGCCCTCCTCGCAAACAATGTAAAAAAAACAAGAAATTAATCTGTAAGGTACTAAAGTATAGCAACTTTGAAGCAACACGAAACTAAAGAAACACTTTATTCATGTAGAATACAATGAAACAGATATCAGTTTTTGCAGGATCACCCCGGCCCACCGAAGTCCCTTTGGCCGAAAAAGTCAGGCCGCAGACGCTCTCGGACATAGAGGGACAGGACAAACTTCTAGCTGGCGGCTCAGCACTCCGCAGTATGATCGAACAAGATGCATACAACTCTTTTATTCTCTGGGGTCCGCCCGGTACCGGCAAAACCACCATAGCCAAATTCATTGAATCAAATACGCACCACACGTTTTGTGCCCTCAGCGCCGTCATGAGCAAAATCGGCGACGTCAAAGTCCTGATGGAAAGGGCACAACAGATCCATCGGCTGGAAAACCGCAATACCATGGTTTTTGTCGATGAAATCCATCGTTTCAACAAATCTCAGCAGGACGCTTTTCTCCCCTATGTCGAGTCGGGTTCCGTCATTCTACTTGGCGCGACCACGGAAAACCCTTCCTTTGAGGTGATTCCCGCGCTGCTTTCCAGATGTCACGTCTTTGTCCTGGAACCATTACCGGAAATCCATATCCAGACTATTCTTGCCCGGGCCTTGCCCGAAATCCCCAAGAGACTGACCATCGATGAGAATGCCCTGCAGCTGCTGGCAGAAAAAGCCGGCGGCGATGCGAGAAGGGCCCTGAACGATCTTGAATTGATAGCTGGAATTGCAGAGATTGGCGATCATATTACCCGAGATTTTGTAGCCAGATCAATCAATAAAAGATCGTTGTTCTATGATAAACGGGGCGAAGAACATTTCAATCTGATCTCTGCTCTGCAGAAATCGATTCGCGGCAGCGACCCCCAGGCCGCACTCTATTGGCTGGCCAGAATGCTCGAGGCAGGCGAGGATCCTCTTTATGTCACCAGAAGATTGGTACGCATCGCCTCGGAAGACGTGGGCCTGGCCGACCCACAGGCGATAGTCCAGGCGATGGCGGTAAAAGAAGCTGTTCATTTTCTTGGCATGCCGGAGGCAAACACCGCACTCAGCCAGCTAACAGTCTATCTCGCTGCTGCCCCAAAAAGCAACGCGCTGGAAACAGCCTATAACAACGCCAAGGCCGATGCGCAGAAAACCAGCCACCTCAAGGTACCCCTTGCAGTGCGCAACGCTCCGACCAAACTGATGAAAGATCTGGGTTACCACAAAGGGTATCGTTATTCCCATGACTACGAAAACCATTACAGCTATCAGAAGTACTTCCCTGACCAGATGGCCGAAAAAAGCTACTATCAACCGTCACAATTTGGTTTTGAAAAAGAAATCCAGAAAAGACTTGAGTGGTGGAACAGCCTGAAAAAGCGCCAGCTCAAAGAGCAACAAGACTCTTCTGACAAATGATACTATCTAGAAAACCGGCTCGCGCCCCTCTGACATCTCCCCGGCTGGTCCTTTGCCATTTACAGCAATCCATAGTACAAAACGCGACAAAACGCCGTGCCTCCAGTGCGGACACCTAACAAGCTACAGTGACTCCCAGACCACATGACATTTATTTACGACCAAATAACCTATATTTTTGACCCGCTGCATCACTTATGGGAGCATGAGAAGATGCACCGGAAAATTTCGTTTGGCCTGGTGCTCTTTTTTCTTATCAGCATCATCTGCATCGAATTGAACCGCCGCAATATGTTGCCCGCTTCTTTTTTGTCGATAGTGCCCAAAAACCATTTTTTTGCAGTTCAGGCAGCCTTTACGGTTGTCCTCATCCTCGAGGTGATCAGTCTGGTTTTCACCATTCCCTGTTCGTTTAGTCGGTCGGTCGGCAAACAATTTGAGATCCTGGCCCTCATTCTCATGCGAAATGCCTTTAAAGAACTCTCGTACTTCCCGGAACCAATAGCCTTCATCGGCAATGAACAGGCGGTCTTAAACATTCTCTACGATGGCTTCGGGGCATTACTTATCTTTGCCCTGCTGGGCTATTATTATAGTGTTCAGGCTCGGGTCATTGACGAAAAGATGCAGCCGACAGATCTGTACATCTTTGTCGCCGCCAAGAAGGGTATCGCCCTGGTCTTGTTGTCATTTTTTGTCTTCATGGGCATCAATAGCGGTATTGCAACACTGGCAGGCACCCCGCACGCTGATTTTTTCCATGAATTCTATACGCTGCTTATTCTCACCGACATCCTGGTAGTTTTAATCTCACAGTGCTTTCAACCTTCTTTTTATGCGGTTTTTCGCAATTCAGGATTTGCCCTGTCAACACTTATCATCCGTCTCGCGCTGGCCGCACCGCCCCTGTATAATGCCCTGCTCGGTCTAGCGGCAGCGCTGCTGGCCATCCTGCTCACTCGCGTCAGCCGGTCACTGTTCTTAAAGAAAAAATAATCGATGCCAGCATTATTGCCAGATGCCGGGTATGTGACTGCCACAATCCGGACAGCAACCACTGTGCAGACGATTTGCGATAATCTGGAAACCATGGCGGTCGATGACGCTGCTGCCACAGGTGGGGCATAAGGTATTTTCCCCACCAGATCCCGGCCTGTTGCCGGCATAAACATAATGCAAGCCCTGCTCGAGGCCAATCTGTCGAGCTCTGGCCAGTATTTTCGATCCGGTGGGCGGCACATCGGACATCTTAAAGCTTGGGTAAAAACCGCTGACATGCCAGGGTATCGCCGGGTCAATCCCAGCCAGAAAAGAGGCTATCTCAGTCAGCTCCTCCTCACTGTCGTTCATACCGGGAATAACCAGAGTCGTCACCTCCACCCAGACCCCCAGCTCTTTAAAGCGGGCGATGGAGGAAAGAACCGGTGCAAGTCTTGCACCGCAGACTTTCTTATAAAACGCATCGCGGAACGATTTGAGATCAATATTGATTGCATCGACTTGCGGTGCAAGCATTTCGAGTGCGGTATCGGACATATAGCCATTAGAAACAAAGATATTTTTCAATCCTTTCGCCTTGCCTGCCGTACAACAGTCATAGGCGAATTCAAAGAAAATCGTCGGTTCGACATAGGTGTAACTGATGGACTGACAACCACTGGCAGCGGCTGCAGAAGCAATCGCCTCAGGATCACGCGATACTCCTGAGAGCGTAACATCCATCTCCCGGGATACCTGGGATATAGAGGCGTTCTGACAATGCAGGCAACGGAAATTGCAGCCCATAGTGGCAATGGAGTAGGAGAGGCTCCCCGGCAAGACATGAAAAAGAGGTTTTTTTTCTATCGGATCAATATGTTCGGCAACGACCCGGCCATAGACCAGACTAACGATACGCTCACCCTTGCGCTCCCTGACCCCGCACAGCCCTCTCTGACCTTCGCGCAGTCGACATTCATGGGCACAGACTGCACACTCGATTGTTCCATCATCCCTGGAGACATAGAGCGGGGCGGAGGGGCCAATGATTGAATTCTGCTGTTTTTTTTTCATAGCGAGCAAACCAAATTTTTCATTATTTTACACGGCACCACCTGTTATCGGCGATAACGTAGTGCGGTCGAAAATTTTTCTTGTAACTCATGGCCGGAACAGAATGAATCAGATAACCGAGGTAGAGATATTCAACCTCCCACTCGAGGCATAAAGCTACCAACTCCAGGACATTATAGGTGCCCAGACTGCGCCGGGATTCCTCGGGATCAAAATAAAAATAGACGGCATTCATCCAGTTATAGCCAATATCAATAATGGCCGTACCAACCAGACGACCATCAACCCGATATTGAAGCTGGGCACTGTTAACGATGGTATTGAAGAAAAAATCCCGATAATATCCCGAGGCATTGTTATTTTCTTTGGGGTAGCGGTTTTGCAGAAATTTCTCACAAAGCTCCAGCGTTTCGCTATCAGGATACAGTGGCAAAACAGTCATCTCCACGTCCTGGTTTTTTTTAAGCGTTCGACGCTGATTCCTGTTCGGTCGAAATTCTTCGGGATGCAGTCGAATAGGAATGCAGGCGCAACAGTCGGGACAATGCATATTATACAAGCAGTTGCCATTTCGCCGATAGCCAGCAGCCAAAAAGAGTTCCATTGCCCGCTCACTAAGCGGCGCAAAGGTAGCCTGATGGAACCTTGCCACACGGGGCAAACCATATGGACATCCAATGTCGATTGAGACAAAGAGGTGCTCCACCCGGGCAATGAGCGACGAGAATTCCGCTCGACACTTCTCATCGTATGTGAAGGTGACATCTCTCATAGTGTTACACTCTGCACTGTGACAAATTACAAATTCATTCGTTCCACGTCATCTAGCCCCGCCCAAAAGATTTGCGGGATTCTGTTTAATACTCGCTTGACGGGTGCTCTTTACAATCCCGCCCAAAAGATTTGCGGGACTCAGTTCAGTACCCCCTTGAGGGGTGCTCTTTTTAGTACTCGCTTGACGGGTGTAAGTTCATTCACGAAATAATTATCTTGTAAACTGCACAAGATAATTAT
>CBDTUM010000154.1:0-9697 GCA_965363495.1 uncultured Desulfopila sp. | reverse complement strand
GGTCGCGGGTCCGAATCCCGCCTCGCCCACCAATAAATACAGGCACTTACCGAATTTTAACGGTAAGTGCTTTTTTGTTTTTGGTAGTCTCTTCCTTTTCAGCGCTGCCCAGTATCTCCTGCGAGACAATGTCGTGTCAGCCACTGATTCGTCAGTTCTTTAAATTTTTTTTGCTCAAAATCCTCTAAGCCGGCGGGATCGAAACGTAGTTTGATATGCATTTGAAACAACTGTGCTATTATGACGAGCTCGATGTTTCTCACCTCATTGATTCTTTCTGCCCAGCGCAAAAATGGCTCATTTGTCTGTCGTACAACGCCCATTTCCTGCAACTTTTGCTCTACCTGGTAGAGTGGGGAGTCAACCGGTTTGAATGCTTTGGCTGCCAGTACATTCTTTGCGCCGATTGTTTTTTATCCATCCTTCGCGAGATACGATAGAGAAGTATAATAGCCAGAACGACGACAATGAGAGAGCAGTTGCTGGTAATTCTGTTCCGTCTGAATTCGGAAATGGTTGTACTTCAGCTTCAGAAAAGCAAGAAGGTCGTAAACCTTTTCAAATCTGGATCGGTTCATACTGTCCAGAGCAAACCAGTCTGCTGGAGTTGTATCGACTCCAATCCATCGACCATCGACATATGCCTCACTCCAGGCATGAGCATGTCTTTGTCGGGCGATAAACTTGTCTTCAAAGGCACTTTTTTCTGCAACAGCATAGCCGGTCACATATCTACTGGGAATACCAACCTTTCTCAGTAAAAGTGTTGTCGCTGTCGCAAACAGCTCACAGTACCCATCCCGGCTGCCAAATAAAAAATTTTCAAGAGGAGAGGAAGAGCTCCCTTTTCCCCTTAAGGTAAGGGAATAAGTAAAGCCACCTGCGAAGAATTGCCGGATTTTAGACACCCTCTCCTGACTTGATAGCTTTTCCAGTGGCCAGTTTTTAACAACTTTATCGAGGACCTTGTCCTCTTCTGGGTGTATTGCTAGATTTCTAATCGATGGCTGGTCTACTTCCCGTTCTAAGGCGGGATTGTAAAAAATTTGGTAGGTAATAAGTGGTGCCCCGTCAAGGACTTTGAGTATCCCGTCATTTTTCTGCTCTACCTCATAAATCATCGGCCCCTTGAGTCGATAGCTCCCTTTGGGATGTGGCAATAATCCTTTTTCTTTCGGCAGGTAATATTCAATTGTCGCCAGTTTGTCTGGAATATGCGGTTCAGGAAGAAGGTTCCACATCAGATTGGTGACCATAAGAGACTGGAAAGGCAGGCTGCTGTACCAGGTCTGCCTGTTGAAACTTTCATAACTTGCTTCTCTGAGAAGAATTGGTCCTTTCTCCTCGGTCTTGAGCTGCAGGACAATCGTACCAGATGTTTTTAATTGACCAAGAGCGCCAAAGGCGAGGTGGGTTTGAAATGGATCGGCATCTTGAGCATAAAAATATCCCCGCATGAACTTTCGTGTTTTTTGGTATACATAGTCGTGGGCAATCTCTGCCCCTTTCCATGCCAAATATCCACCTCCTGCAGCCATCAGGAAAACTATGATAAATGTCAGCAGGGAAAATGCTTTGCCTCGGTTTACCAGTAATATCCAGAACAGCAAAATCACTGCACACGGGAAAAACAGCTGTGATCTGCTGTTGGCCATTGCTGCCGAAAGAAGACAGACAGCCAGGTAATAGATTTTGAAGTCTAGAGGATTACGTTTGTATAGCCCTTCTCTGTTAAAGCCCAGTCTCGTTCCGATTATGATCTCTTGCCTCCCCGAAGAGAGTTGGGCTAAAATGAGCGGCAGCAGGACAAGAGGTTGCCAGATGACGAGGGTCTTCAGAAAAACGACCATATCGACGTTCAAAAAGATTAATACTGCTGAAGTGAAGAAAATTACCGAGGTTAAATCGGATACCCGGACGCAGTCTTCATCTGACATACTCCACCTTGCAGGGGCAAGAGCCACCCCACCGACCAGAACGGCGAGCATCACTCCGATAATGGGATTGCTACTCTCCACTCCCCAGAAGACAGCAGCAGACGCGATGAGCAGTGGCGGGGTTATCATGTCAGATCCACCAGCTTCGTTGCACTCGTAACATCGAAAACTATTACGTTATGTAAGGACATCTGGCGGAGTAAATCTTCGCTTTTTTTCCTGTTATCTGAAATAAGGATAATCCGGTGCGGAATATGCAAGCTCCCCAGATAGTCTAGCAACTGCTTTCGCTGGTCGTCGATTTTCACAAGTACCAGAATAAGCCCGCTGAGCACTCCGGTGTGACTCATCACCAATTCAGCCAAACTGGAAAACTCCTGGTCACGGCAGGCTGTAATGCAGGCCAGAACTTCGAGTAGAGTCTGTCTGTCGGACTGACCTGGCCCCATGGTAATTGAAGAGATGCAGCTGTCGCAGGCAAAGAGAAGATCGATCAGATTCCTGGTGGCATCCTGTTGCACGAGGATTGATGCCGCCACCGAAACAGCATCCTCGAATACGGTACTTTCTTGCTCTGTAAAGGTGTCCAGTACAAGTCCATGTCTGGAAAAATATTCATCCTGATACTGCCTGACGATGGTACTCCCAACTCTCGCCGTCACTTTCCAGTCAATATTTTTAACCGGGTCTCCAGGCCGATACTCTCGAAGAGAAACAAATTCACCCGATTCTCCACAGCTGGCTGCGGACGTAAGACCTCCCTGATGATATTTTCTGGCTCCGATAGAGTCTGTTTGCACAACAGGAAACATCTTCGGCAGCACCAGGAGTCTTTCGGCGTCGCTAATAAAAACCTCATTTTTGAAAAGCCCCAGAGGATCAAGCCGATGTATGGTATAGCCCCCCAGTTGCATATAGCCACGCCGTAGCGGCAGCAGTGAAACCTCAACCTGAGTATGCTGACGAGATGTTAACTGCGGCAGGGGGAAGGGCGCCAGACTAGCTCCCGCGCTACGCTCAAGCAGCCAGAGCCATCGATAGTAGCCGAGTTTACGATCAAAATAATTCCGACCCTTTTCCCCAAACTCATGACTGGTATTGAAGTCGGCAAAACTTGGGTAGCGAGCTCCTGATTGTTCTGTGAAAACCAGCCCGAAGACTGGCTTTTGCCTTGTGTTTTCCAGCTGGAGTAAATATGTCAACTTTTCTCCAGCCGTACAGGTTTTCGGTAAAAATCTGCGCACCCGGACAGTGGGCGTAAAGAAAAATGAAAGGGGAAACGAGAAGATCAATAACATCACGAACAGCCCGGCAAGCTGATAGATCATCGTCTGTTTGGTATTAAAACCAAACAGCACAGACAGCGCTGTAAAAAAAATAAAGAGCCTGCCCCAAGGGCTTACCTTGCTGTACATCCGTTTCTTTGTTTTGGTAAGAAACAGGTAGAATCGGTAAAGTCTGGGGCTCATTTGGGCACTGTGATGTTCTGCATGATGGCACCTACTATCGCCGCAGGCGTCACTCCGGAGAACTGAGCCTGTGAAGTAAGCTGGAGCCTGTGGGCAAGTACAAACGGTGCTGCCTCAAAAATATCTCTCGGCACAACAAATTCCCTGCCCGCAGAAAGAGCGAGTGCCTGAGATATTCTCAGCAGGGCAAGCGAGGCTCGCACACTGGCTCCCTGCACCACATGTTCTGCATTTCTCGTGGCACTTACCAGATCGACTATGTAATACCTCAATTCTTCTGAGATTCTTATATTCTTCAAGGCGATACGCACTTTTAAAACATCTTCTTCTGAGGTAACTGGTTGTACCTTCTCAAGCGGATGGTGTTGAAGCTGGTCGGCGAGGATGGTTACTTCAGTATCTCGATCAAGATGGCCGGGTGACAGTTCTATCATAAACCGATCCATCTGCGATTCGGGCAGTGGGTAGGTGCCATGGGATTCAAAAGGGTTCTGGGTGGCGATTACAAAAAACAATGTACCCAGAGAGTGTTTGTTGCCTTCGACTGTGACCTGACGCTCTTCCATTGCCTCGAGAAGTGCAGACTGAGTACGGGGACTTGCTCTATTGATTTCGTCTGCAAGCAGTATGTTGGTAAACACCGGCCCCCGGATAAATTCAAACACCCCACTATGCTGTCGATAGATAGAGACTCCCACGATATCTGAAGGTAAGAGATCCGGGGTAAACTGGAGTCTGCCAAATACTGTATCCACCGATTTAGCCAGGGTCTTTGCCAGTGTCGTCTTGCCAGTCCCAGGAACATCTTCGAGCAGAACATGGCCACCTGAAAAAAATGCCGCCAGCAGAAGTTTGATGGTTTGCGGTTTGCCTTTGATTACTTGCTGTATATTGGCAGAGATACGATGAAAAATATCTGCGGCGTGAGAATAGTCGATTGCAACTGTTCCCATCTCATTCGCGTGATCTGACATGTGGCTCCTTCATATCTCATTATTGTCTGTTTCTTGTAAGCGTTCACCAGCACCGAATCTGTTTTGTCATCGGCCTTTAAACGTAACACTCTTACAGTTTAACGACCTCATCCGCGCATCTCCGGTACTGGTAAACGCTTACAGTGCTGAGGTTATGCAGGCTTGATTTGTTTTCCGGTGAACGGTTACTGTTTCTTATGCCTGGCCCATTCTTCAATATCTGTAGGTATGAGTATATCACAACATTGGCTCAGAGAAATGGATTCCAAAAATTGGGCTATTGGGTGGCCATTTTATGGTGAAGTCTTTCATGGTATTTTGCTGCCATTTGCAGAGATAAAAATGTGAGCCTTTTCTCTAAGTTGTCAGCATCCTGACTCTAGTATATCTCAAACGCCAGCCGGCCACCCAAAATGGAATGGGCAGTTGCCTTATATGCCCCTTGAGTGTTTCCATTGGTTGAATTAACAATTACTTGAAGGAGAATCAACGAGAGTTTCCCTGCTGGAGAAGAAAGAGAAACTAACGGGGATGACGAATAGGGAGGTGCTGCTGCCGTAATCGTTCACCAGGCAATAAGTAGAGATTTAACAGTGAGCGCTATAGTTATTCAAACCATTTAAGTGGGAAGTGTCAGTTTGGGAAAAGAAAGGGCAAAGAAGGTAGTGATTGCTGCTTTGAAAATGTGGAATCCATAAGTTTGACTAAAAACTTGAAACTATTGACACCATGCTTCTGGCATGTTTTTTTAGCCTTGATCACACACAAGCTGTTCAGGAATAAGGTATACATAATCTGGATATGGAATCTCAAGAGATTCACACTACCAATATCAACGCTTGGCGCGAAAGTAGACTCTTTCATCGCTTCTACCAAAAGTATCAGCCTTTATTTCTGAGCATATCACAAATATCTAATCGCACGATTTCCCGAAGTAATCATTAGACAAATCGGTGCACATGTGACATTCTATTTTTATGCAAGCTATTGATATAGAATTATAGCGTTACAAACAAAAAAAAGGCTATCTGTGTATGCCATGAAGCTGGACATCATCCGACAGGCATGTAACGTATGAAGAATAAGTTGACCATTGCTTTCACTCGCCGGGAGGCCGAGCTCTACCGATCCCACGGACTCCTTGATGAGGCTCACCAGCTTTACCGGCAGGTGCTCGATGAATCCACCACCCTGAGGCCCAGCCTAACGACATCTCTGCAGGATAAAATCGGCCAGCTCGAAATAGATTTGACCGAGTTGGAGATCGATCCTTCCGACGTTGTTTCGGAACGGGAGCTGAACATCCTGCGCGAAGGCTGGGGCGATGCCCATAGTCCTTCCGATATCAGCACCTGTGCATCAGCCTTGAGCAATATGGGGCTCTACGAGGCCGCCATCGAGGAGTACGGCAAGCTTATGCGCCTGAACCAGCCCCAGGCTGATTACATAGATGTGCTCACTGACTGTATCGTCGCTCTCTATGCGCCTGAAACAATTGGGGATGCGGTCGAGGCCATCGTCGCCAGCTATCAGCCGCCGGAGGCCCATCCTACCGGTTTGCAAATCGGGATTGCCACAACGCTGGCCCGCCGGGGGCTGGACCAGCCTGCCCTAGCCCTGTTCCAATCGGCCCGTTCCATTCGACCGCTTCCGGATAAAGTTGAAACCTTTGTGAAGGGGATCAAAAAGCGGCTCGAACATGGCGCAGACTCGACCGATAGCGGCTCTTCCACGCCCACCAAGGAAAGGGGTACCGCCCGGCAGATCAAAATCTATCTTGCCAACTGCCTGGCCCAATGGCAAGATTTGATTCGCCGCTTACACAAGGTTTAAGTCGTTTTTTCACCTTAGTTGCGAGCTTAGATTCTACCGGCTGCGGCCTGTGAATTGAAAAAAAATACCGTTAGCATCTGTCCTGTGCCTCTCGCGCAGTCAAGGCTGGGGCTAACTTATGCATTATAGCCCATGGAAGCACTCGAACCACTCTTTAAGTTCGTTGGGGGCATTGTCGTTGCAGGTACGTCTAATGACCGAATCTGCGTTGTCATCAGATAGTAAACGTACCACCCTGGGTATAATTCTTTGTTTTGAATTGGAGAGAGCCATGCGACGTGAGATCAGACAGGTCTTCAAAGGTGAAAAAGTAACGGAAGGTGCGGGGGTACGTTTACGGAGGATATTCGGATTTAACGAAACCAAACTTTTTGATCCTTTTCTGCTGTTAGACGATTTCCGTTCTGATACGCCTGAAGATTTTCTCCGCGGATTTCCCTGGCATCCACACAGAGGGATTGAGACTATTACCTATGTTCTGAAAGGGGATGTTGAGCACGGCGACAGCCTTGGAAATAAAGGAGTTATTTCCTCAGGGGATGTGCAGTGGATGACCGCCGGCAGTGGTATTATCCATCAGGAGCTGCCGAAGGGAGATGACAAAGGCTCCATGCACGGATTTCAACTTTGGGCAAATCTTCCGGCGAGTCACAAAATGATGGAACCCCGTTACCGGGATATCAAAGCTGTGGATATTCCCGCTGTAACCCTCCAAAACGGGACCACTGTAAAGATAATCGCTGGTTCAGCAGGTGGAGCATTTGGACCAGCGGCCGATATAATAATTGACCCTGAATACCTGGATTGCACGGTTCCTGTGCAAACAGAATTTTCGCACGATACCAGAAGAGGATATACGGTCTTTCTTTACGTGATAGGAGGAGAGGGCCGGGTCAATGAGACAGCGGTTGCCAACCAGACGCTTGTCCTTTTTGCCGATGGTGATGCAGTTATTGTGTGTGGCGGCGACAGGCCACTTAGATTTTTATTGCTCTCCGGCAAACCACTCCAGGAACCCATTGCCTGGCGGGGGCCTATCGTGATGAATACCAGAGAGGAATTGGACAGGGCCTTTGACGAATTGCAGGACAATACTTTTATCAAACTGGATAAACGCTAAGTATTGCTGCCCTCTTCCTTCAGCGTGACAGCTTGATATCTACCTGCAGGTCATCGGCCAAAGTGTTCAGATCATCTTCCAATCGATCCAGCGAGGTCCCTTCCGGTATCTGGATATGGATGTCCATGCTGTACAACATGGCGCCGCTCTCAGGGGAGGCTTGAGATGTGGAATTGAGATGGACGATATTTAATTTTTTTTCGGCCAGAAAATTGCTGGTTTTATAGACAATTCCTGAATGATCCAGCCCTTCGATATGCAAGGTGCAGGCTTTGACCTTCTTTGGAGAATTCTTCTGTGGTGCCGGTAACGATCTGATAAAGGCCGAAATCCCCTTTTCAAGCTCGAGGCGCCGGCATTCACGCGACAAGTGCTCTTCAATGTTATCCTGCGTACAGGAAAAAAGCAGGTTCAGGGTGAACGCATCGGCCAATAAATTCATGGTAGTATCTTCGAGGTTGCAACCATTTTCATAGAGCAGGCGGGTAACATCGGCGACGATGCCGGTTCGGTCCTGGCCAAAGGCGGTCATTATAAAATATTTATGCATAGTCATCTCCTTGTATGGCAATTGTAAGCTGTCTCAATTGAAGTAATCTGAAAATGTACCACCTTTCACAAAAAAACCCACAGATATCAAAGCAACTAAACGACAAATAGCTATCCAATCCCTGCAGCTGATCTTTGCCACAGAAAATGCGTGTAGAAGGTAAAAAATGACCAATATTTTCTGTTTTGCTCCGAGCGAGGGCACGATAGGCAGGATTTTATTTTTGTGATGTCTCTCTTCATTCATGGTAATTTAAAAGCATAATTCTGAAATGAAAAAATACACCCTGTGCAATATTATTTCCCTTTCCAGCGTTTATGATACAGAGGAGACACTATGCAGCGAGTTATGATCCATCCTGCAACCTATGCCGACTGTCGAAAAGCGGTAGATCGGGCTTTTGAGCTTTTTCCACAGAATATCGCCGGGAAAAAAGTGGTGATTAAGCCTAATGTCCTCCGTACATCCAAAGCCGAAGAGCACATTGTGACCAACCCGGCCTTGTTGCGGGCGGTGATTGATAAAGTTGAGGAGCTGTCGCCGCGTGAGCTTGTCGTTGGCGATAATCCCGGTTTATTCAATTATGGCGACAATGAAAATAGCTTTAAAGAAACCGGGCTGATGGCTGCTGCGAAAGGATATTACAAGAATTTCGGCGACACCACACAACACCTTGCCTTTAATCCTGATTTTATGCCCGAAGTAGGGGTCTCAAAAGAAATCATGGACGCGGATATTTTTATCAGCTTACCGAAGTTTAAGACCCATGGCCTCACTGTTATGACCGGTGCCATTAAAAACAGCTATGGCATCCTGCCCGGTGCTCAGAAGGCACGACTGCACCAGCTGGCGGGTACGCCGGAGCGCTTTCATGAGCTGATAGTTGAGGTGTTCCGCCTGCGGGTGCCCGATCTTTTTATCATGGACGCCGTAGTGGGCATGGAGGGCAATGGTCCGGCTTCGCCCGAACTGCGGGAAATCGGGCTGGTCCTTGCTGCGGATAATGCAGTTGCCCTCGATGCGGTGGTCGCGAGGATGATGGGTGTTGATCCGGCTCGTCTCCGTTTTCTGCAGAAGGCAAAGGCCCTTGGTCTTGGCGATTTCGATGCGCATATGATCGAAATAGATGGTGAAATGGTGATTCTGGCCAATTTTAAGCTGCCTCCTTTAGGTGGCGAGGCCATTGCGGGTAACCAGGCGATTCAGCAATTATTGAAATCCAAGATCGATGTAAAACCCAAGGCTGACCCAGAATTATGCACAGCATGCGGCGCCTGCATAGAACATTGTCCGGTTTCTGCACTCACCATGCAGGATTCCATTCCGGTGGTGGATGCAGATACCTGCATTACCTGTTTCTGTTGCCAGGAGATTTGCCCTGAAAAGGCTATGAGCCTCAGTTGAAGTGGGTGATCCCGCATGCTTAGAGTAGGCTTTGAACCGTTTTCAGCTGCTCGAGCATGGGGATAGTGGCCAAAGAGGATGGCCGCATCCAGTGCTTTTCCCCCCGACGCGACCTTTCTTTTCAAGTTTTACCGTAAGCTTCAGGCCTCGTCCGCCATCTCCAGTTCATGGGTAATCGTGATCGCTTCAATCACGCTCTGGGCGGCGGGGCAAAGTGTGATGTAGTTGTTGAATGCCTCTTCCGCGTCCTCGCGTTTGTCTGCCGGCAGCTGCAAATTATAGTGGACGTTAATTCGGACTATCTTCAGCACTCCGTTGACGTCTTCAATATCGCCGGTAACGGTCGCCATATAGCGGTCCTGAAAGGTTCGGATCTTTTTTTTGGCCAGCACCGTGGCCAATGTCCCCAT
>CBDTUM010000153.1:0-9747 GCA_965363495.1 uncultured Desulfopila sp. | reverse complement strand
CTGTACAATTGGTACGTTTACCGACCGATGACAAAACAGATTCGGTGCTGGTGAATGCTTACGTATTTTTTAGGCCACCATTTCTGCAGTACGTTTTTTCTCTTCACTCATGATGCTTTTACGAGTGGAGTCGTCAACGTTTTCAACGCTGGATGATCTGCTGGCTCAACATGCAGCTCAAACTGCATCTGTTCCTCAGCATCAATTGAAGCTTACTGAGGAATGGTGGTAAGCTTCAATTATTATTATCACGTTCTCCCAGAGCGAAAGTTAGCTGATTAATCAATATTTTCCGGATCTGTCTCCTCAAAATATTCTTTCAATTTAATATCAGCTTCCTCACCAAAGAAAATTTTGCAGGCTTCATATAATCCTGTTGAGTGACGAATCATTTCACGACGTTCGATTAAGGCAATTTTGGAGCGCCGTCGTAAAAAATCGGACAGCTTTGTCACCATTTCACGCTGTGCTGTCTCTTGGATCTCACAGCGTAGATATTCTGTTCCTTTGATCAGTACTTCCGCCTGATTCGGATCTTCCTGTATCATCTCCAACAGTTGAAACGCTCCTACCCCGTAACGCCGCCACAATCTTGAAGAGAGTTTTTCGGATGCTGCTTTTGATGTAAAAGAATCAAGCCCAATGAGTTTGGATTGATGCATAAAACGATTTCTTGTGTCAGCATCCGGCTCTCCATACCACTTGTAGTCATAGTAAGGCATTGCGATATCCATTTGTCGCACGATTTCGCAAACTTCATCACCCACATTAAGGCAATCCGTCAGCTTGCCACCAAAAATTGTCATATATCGATCGCTGACGTTCACTTCAACAGCATGCTTCCGCGATAACTGCATCCAGCCCGCAGAGCCGTCATCCTCCCCGGATACAACCAATGGCCTGACTCCACAACGCTCTGCAATAATGTCAGACTCCTCAAGCGGCTTATCAAGATTTAACAACGAATTGATGTTTTTAAGTACAAAAGAACGGTCTTCAGGTGTCACCTTTTTGGTTGGTGCGTCTACCGGCGTATCTGTCGTGCCGATACAAGTACGGACACCCATGGGAATAACAAAAAATAAACGCCCGTCACTGGCAAAGAAAGCCAACACTTTTTTGCTTGGTGTTACTTTTTCTACCAGTAAATGAATTCCCTTGGAGAGTACAATACGATGTTCTGTACGCTGTTTTTGGATCTTATTAAATTGATCTACCAGCGGTCCAGTGGCATTAATTAACACCCTGGAGCGAACGGTGGATTGTTCTCCAGTGATTGTATTTTGAACCTTAGAAACCCAGTTGCCATCATCATCTCGCTTTGACTCAATTAATTTGACATAATTTGCTGCAATACACCCTGATGTTATAGCCGAACGGATAAAACCAAAGACAAACCGGGCATCGTTATCATGCAGATAGGCATCAGAATATTCAAATCCCCCTTGTGCCGAGTCGATGTTTACTACCGGTTCGTCTTTTTCTATTGTCGACTTCGTCAGGTAGCGTGGTACTTTGGTAAAACAATTGCCAATGAACCAATACACCCAGGTTCCAAGCCAAATAAAGATCGGTGGGAAACGAAATCCTTTGGCGATGGTAGTAAAAAAGCGGATTTCTTTTACTGTGGAAGGATAGTGGCGAATCAGATGGTTTCTGGATTTGCATAGCTTACGTACCAGCATAAACTCCAGATTTTCCATATATTTTATGCCGCCCCAGGCCAAGTTCGAGGATTCCTGACTCGTCATTCCGGCAAAATCTCCCTGGTCAATCAAAGCGGTCCTCACACCTTTTTGTGACAGTGCCGCAGCTGATACTGCACCGTTAATACCACCCCCAATAATCAATACATCAAACGTTTCTTCTGATAGCTTTTTTAAGTTGGTAATTCTAAGCTTCATGGGTTCATGGATGGTAGAACTATCTGTTTTGTTATTCATATTATCTACCTCAATTAAGGAACGTGTTCAGTGTTTAGAGATGGAAAGGATCCGTTTTTTTTCTGGCTATCTTAAATAAATAGGCGCTACGTCTACGTTTAACAATTAATTTTATCTAATTACCCCTAAAAAAGGTGCTGAAAAGTATCGTATCGATGCTTGTTTCCATTCAGAAACTGGACCTCAAACCCCTTATTCAGATTAGATTATCAACCTAACAGAGGAACACTTACAGAGGACTTTAACCCCATTCGTTCACTCCCATGCCGGGTGTACACAACATGGCTGGATCAAATTGGTCAGCCACAACGAACCGTGCAAATTCGGATCTTCAGTGTGGTAACCTGCCGTATTCCGACCTGGCATTTATGCAAGATTCTGATATAGTTAGTTTTCTAAACTTTTAAGGCCCGGTTCATGTGCCGGGCAATCGACTGCAAGGAGAGAGGCAATGAATCCAGAAGATTTCAGGGTGAACAGGCTTGGCGAATCCCTCTACGACAACCCCATGCAGGGGATCAGTTTCACCACCGATAGGGACGCGGTTCTCTACCATGGTATGCTTGAGGAGATCAAACTGCTGCTTGACGGCGGGCAGGTGCCTCCGGCCTTTGACATGGCCGGTCCCAGGGAAAAGATATTTTTTGATCCCAGCACCCTCTCCTGCGGTATTGTCACCTGCGGCGGCTTATGTCCGGGGCTCAATGACGTGATCCGGTCTCTGGTGTTAAGTCTGCACTTTCATTACGGTGTCAAGAGGGTGCACGGGTTCCGGTACGGATTTGAGGGTCTGAATCCCGCCTATGGCCATACCCCCATCGAACTGAGCCCCGAACTGGTCGAATCTATCCATCAACAGGGGGGGAGTTTACTGGGTTCTTCCCGGGGACCACAGGATATTTCCACCATGGTCGATACCCTGGTGCACCTGGACATAGGTATCTTCTTTATCATTGGCGGGGACGGTACTCTGCGAGGCGCTGCAGCCATTGCCGATGAAATTAAGCGGCGTGGGCTCAATATTGCCATCATCGCCATCCCCAAGACCATAGACAACGACATCAGCTACGTGGACCTCTCCTTTGGCTACGAAACCGCGGTATCTGAATCCCGTCACTCCACGTATACCGCCCATGTTGAGGCGGTGGGGGCCCGCAACGGGGTGGGGCTGGTCAAGCTGATGGGCAGGGAATCCGGCTTTATCGCTGCCTCGGCGGCTCTAGCCAACTCCGAGGTCAATTTTTGTTTGATCCCGGAGGTGGAGTTTACCCTGGAGGGCCTGCTCAGGGCCTTAGAGGAACGTCTGCGCCAGCGAGGTCACGCCGTGATTGTGGTGGGCGAGGGTGCTGGCCAGAACCTGTTAAACAATGATCTGGGGGAGGATGCCTCCGGGAATCGTAAACTGGGTGATATCGGTCTGGTGCTGCGTGATGAAATCAAGGAGTATTTCAAGGCAATCAACATGGACCTGACCCTTAAATATATCGACCCAAGCTACATGATCCGCTCCACACCAGCCTCGGCCTATGATTCCGCCTTCTGCCTGCAGCTTGGTCATTATGCGGTGCATGCCGGCATGGCCGGCTTTACCAATATGCTGGTCGGTCACTGGAATAACCGCTTTACCCATGTGCCCATCCCCACGGCGGTACAGTGTCGGAAAAAGGTGGACCCCGCCGGGCGACTCTGGTCCAGCGTGTTGATGGCAACAGGGCAACCCTTTGACCTGA
Organism: uncultured Desulfopila sp.; assembly: GCA_965363495.1. Taxonomy (GTDB): domain Bacteria; phylum Desulfobacterota; class Desulfobulbia; order Desulfobulbales; family Desulfocapsaceae; genus Desulforhopalus_A. Next base: position 6,074 of record CBDTUM010000153.1, on the reverse strand, counting down.
CATGAACCCGTTGACAGGCATGCGCCGGTCCGCGATAACCAATTTGAAACTGGTAAATATTAATTTTGACCGGCGAATTTTTTCCCCCCCGGTAGCAGGATTTTTCGTTACAAAAATATTGGCTATTTATTTTGCATATCAAAATAGGATATGGCGAGTCCGCCAAGAGATGTTTCGCGGTAAAGCGAAAGCATATCGTGGCCTGTCTTCAACATGGTTTTTACAACTTTATCAAACGAGACTAAATGCCTGCCGTCAGTCAGGAGGGCATAGTCAGCGCAGGCAATGGCCTTTATCGCAGCAAAGGCATTGCGCTCAATACATGGTACCTGGACAAGGCCTAGAATGGGGTCGCAGGTAAGTCCAAGGTGATGCTCCAGGGCCATTTCTGCTGCATATTCGATCTGTCGGGAAGAGCCCCCCATCAATTGCGCCGCAGCACCGGCTGCCATGGCGCAGGCTACTCCCACTTCTCCCTGACAGCCCACTTCAGCGCCGGATATTGAGGCATTTTCCTTGACCAGATTGCCGATAATTCCCGCAGTGGCCATGGCATTCAGGATACTTCTGTTGCTGTGGCCTTTCTCATGAAAATAATAATAAAGAACACTTGGCAAAACCCCGCATGAACCACAAGTAGGTGCGGTGACCACAAATCCACCATCACCATTTTCTTCCGCCACGGCCAGGGCATAACTGGAAAGAAGTCCGGTTCTGGCCTCTGTTTCTTTTAACCTCCTGGTCTGGACCATAAAATCCCTGGCCTTCCTCGGCAGTCTGAGTCCACCTTGCAACACCCCCTCTTTGTCCAAACCAGAGTTGATGCTTTGTTGCATCTTCTCCCACATATCAGCCAGGTATCCTTCTATAAAACCGTCTTCTTCAACCTCGGTCACCAACTGCCAGATCGGTCTGCCGGAACTACTGACCCAATCAAGCACCTCCTCCATCGATTTTTGACTATAGATATGAGGATGTTCACCGGCTGAACCGCTTTCATCATGTAGCTCTCCGCCGCCAACACTGAAGGTCGTCCATTCGCGCATAACCCGGCCGGCACCATCCAGGGCCTCGAGTTTCATACCATTGGGATGGTAAGGTAACTCTGTATTACACCAGATTATTTCGCAAGGCACCGGAGCAAAAGCACTGACCATAGCTTTGTCGGTAAGATGCCCTTTACCCGTCAAGCTGAGACTTCCATAAAGGCTGACCCTGTAGGATTGTGCTTCAACGGTTTTGGCCTTAAATTGCCTCGCTGCATTATTAGGACCAATGGTATGGCTAGATGAAGGCCCCATACCATATCGGTAAAGATATTTGAGTGACTGCATATATAACCTATTCTCTCTATGCGACCTTAGGGTTCTCTTTATGAACCGTGTCTCTCTGTAAGCTTCCAATCCGAATTCCTGCAATTTGCTGCTGCCGGGCATGCCTGTTGCAATATCCCATCCGGGTGACTCAGATAACAATTGCGCCCAGTGTTCAGGATTCAGCCCGGCGTAGCTCTTAAACTTACAGGTTCATAACATTCCATGGCAAAGGCGATCATGGCCCCGGCCGAGATGGGATTGAGCCCCATCTGTTACAGATTGTAGTCACAGTGGACGGCGGGAGCCACGTTTTTATTCAGGAGGTATGAGGTAAAAACACTAATACTTTCGTATTTACAATTTTCTTGTATGACCTTAACCCTCCGTTAACCACCTCTCTGATATCCTTCTCACCATATGAGTTATACGTAAGCTTTCACCAGTACCCCATTTTCGTCCGATCAGGCCCCCTCATAGAGCCAACTAGAGCTTGGAGGCCTGCTTGAACGAATCTGGAGCCCTGGTTGAACGATTACTGATCCGGGTTATGCGCGCACCTACTGCGGTTCCGGTGAACGATTACAATTATACAACGCTTGCAGAGTAGCTTTGTTGTCAGGACTTTACTGGCTAGGGGCTACAATTGCAGAGCAACAGTGAGTGGAGTGGAATCTCAATGCGTTTATGGAAAATCAGACTTTTTTTTAAGCCTCTATTGGTGGCAGGTGCTGTGCTTTTTTTAGGCTCATGCAGCACAATTCCCCAGGGAAATTATATGGTGCTCGCAGAGCGGGAGCGTCAACTTGTGAAGGATTGGCCGCTACAGGAGGCGGGAGCTGAAAAGGCAACCGTCCTCAGCGAACTTATCAGTGCTCCTGAACTTGAATCACTTATAGAGGAAGCCCTCCAGGCAAATCCGAACTTGCAGCAGATGGTGTTGACATTGAAAATTCTCCGTGGTCAGCGTCGTCAAGCTACCGCTAATCGTCTGCCATGGGTGGAATTTGATGTCAGCGCTGATAAAGAAGAGGGGGACGAAGAAAGTTATAGCGGCTCGTTTAATATCAGCTGGGAAGTTGATCTCTGGCAAAAACTTGCAGACAGTGAGCATGCTGCAGAAATGGACGAGGTAGAACAGCAGGCATTGTTTGAGGCTGCACGCACTTCGCTGACGGCAGAAGTCATGACGCAATGGCTGGGTCTTATCAGTGATCAGCACACCATCAATATAGAAAAACTGCGCCAGGAAAACCTCACAAAAAATGAACTTTACATACTGCAGCGATATCGTAGTGGTATTGGCAACTTGGAAGACCTTGACAGTGCCCGGACCTCAACGGCTGTTTCCAAGGCATCTCTTGAAGAATACCAGGAAAGTCTGGCACAAAGGCAGCGAACCTTGAAAACCATTCTTGGTCGTATTGGCACCAGGAATATCACTGTGAAAGCTACATACCCTGAAGTCATCGCTCCACTTGCTGATCTGCCCGAACAAACCCTGCAAAGGCGGCCCGACCTGCAAGCCGCTTACTCTGCTATAAAAGCGGCCGATCTAAGGATCTCTGTTGCCTACAAAGATTTACTTCCGACGATTAGTCTTCAAGCCGCCCTGGAGGATATCGGTGACTCCCCACAAGCCATGCTTTTGAGCGATCCGGTATGGACACTGCTTGGACAATTGACAGCACCTCTTTTCCAGGGGGGACAACTCAGAGCGCAAGCTGAGGTTGCAGAACTTACGACGGCACAGACCTATGAAGCATATCGTGAAACTCTGCTCGAGGCCGTAAGTGAAGTGGAAAATGCCATAAGTCTGGAACAGTCACTTACCAGTCGGCAAAAGCATATTACATCTGCGCTGGCAAGTGCCCGTAACTCTCTTGCAAGATACCAGGAGAGTTATAGGTCTGGTCTGGTTGATATACTTGATTTGCTTACCGTTCAGGAAAAAACTTTTGATCTCGCAGCACAACTTGACAATCTCATGTATGAACGCCTGGTGAATCGGATCGATCTCGGTCTGGCGCTGGGCCTTGGAGTTGAAAAATGAAACGACGAATAATAAACTGGTCCACAATCATTGTGGCACTCATCATCCTGGTTGCTGCAATACTGTATACCCGTCAGCTTATAGCAGAGCAGGTTGGCCATAACCGTCCATCGCAGGTGGAGCAGGCCCAGCTTCCGGATGTTGCTGTCCTCACCGTTACAGGGGCTACCTATAATGCCAGTATAAGAGGATACGGCGAGGCACAGACACATTACAGTTTGACATTGACGGCCCAGACAAGCGGTCAGGTTGTCAAGCAGTCGGCACAACTCGAGTCGGGTCGCCAGCTAAAAAAAGGTGACGTGCTGCTTCAATTAGAAGATAGCGACTATCAGTCTGCCGTGGCGGATGCCAAAAGTGCGTTGGCAAGTGCGAAACTTGCTCTTCTCGAAGAGCAGCGTGAGGCGAGGCAGGCAGAGGCCGAGTGGCAAGCTTCAGGGCTGAGTGGCGAACCGGATTCGGATCTTGTCCTTCATGAGCCTCAGCTCGAATCAGCCAGAGCCGTCGTTGTCAAGGCTCAAGCGGCGCTGACGAGTGCTGAAAAAAACTTAAGCCGGACAAAAATCACTTCTCCTTTTGATGCCATCGTTGTTGAACGTTTTACGTCACCCGGCAGTTACCTTCAGGTCGGAACCCAAGTCGCGACCCTGTACAGTACTGACATGATAGAAGTTCCTGTGCCTCTATCAACAAGAGATTGGGATAATCTCCCTGAAACAACAACTCTTACCAACAGCTCCTGGCCCGTTCAGCTCAAGAGCGTTGAAGGTGCAGAGACATGGTCTGGCAGAGTACTCCGTGCTGAGCAGCATGTTGACACCACCACTCGTCAACGTACCCTGCTTATTGCAGTTGATTCTCCGTTGGAGCAGGCTCCACCGCTTTTGCCCGGCACTTTTGTCGAGGTCGGTATCAATGGCAGTGATGTTGACAATGTCTGGAAATTGCCAAACTCAGCTCTCAGCCAGCGAGGGGAAATCTGGTATGTGACCAACGGCATCCTGGCCAGATTCCCAACAGAGCCTGTTTTCAGTCATGACAGTTCCATCTACATCAGGGTCCCTAAAGAGTTAGCGCAAACTCCCACAAAGATAGTAGTTCATCCGCTCAGCAGTTATCTTCCCGGCATGAAGGTGCAGCCGATTGAGGAGAATGATAATGCATAATACTACACGGGGTATCATTCCCTGGTTTGTCTCTAACCCGGTGGCAGCCAATCTTCTGCTTATACTGGTGATTGTCCTTGGTGCCGTACAATTGACGTCCTTACAAAAAGAGGCCTTTCCAAGTATGGAACCGCACTCCATAAATGTTTCGGTTAAGTATAGCAGTGGCTCTGCCCAGCAGGCGGAAGAAGGGTTGGCAATAAAAATTGAAGATCAGCTTGAAGATGTGAGTGGAATTGACTCGATTACCAGCCAGTCAACGAGTAGCGGGGTTTCAGTTACCATTGAGAAAGAAGACGACTATGACCTTGATCAGTTGTATGAAGATGTAACAACGAAGGTTGATGCCATTTCCACATTTCCAGTGGACGCTGAAAATCCAATAATTGAAAAAGCAGAGCGGGAAGAACACACTATCTGGCTACAGCTTTACGGTAAAACGGACAGACATACGTTACAACAGCTGGCTGATGATTTAAAAACAGACCTGCTCGCTGAAGATACGATCAACAGAGTCACCATTTCAGGCCGTAAAGATCCTATGATGGTTGTGGAAATTGAGGAGGCGAGGCTGCGGGCATACGGGCTGTCTCTTTCCGATGTGGAAGATGCAATTAACCAGGGTTCTTCCAGCACGGCTACAGCTGTAATGCATAATAAACAAATCAACCTGCAGCTTAAATCTTCTGAGCAGGCCTACCAAAAAGAAGATTTCGCCGCTATCCCGCTGCTTACAACAAACGACGGTCACAGGTTGTTGCTCGGTGATGTCGCAACAATCAGTGACAGTTTTGATGATGAAACAGCAGTGTTGTCACGCTACAACGGCCAGGACACGATTTCTCTGCAGGTTATCGCTACCGGGATGGATGATATTTCTGACTCTGCCATAAGTGCCCGTAAGGTTGCAGAAGAATGGCAATCCAGTGGGAAACTTGTCGAGGGCGTTGAGCTTGCCTCCTGGTATGACCGGTCGACTTCCATCAATCAGCGCTTGCAGTTACTCATTAAAAATGCCTTAACCGGTATTGTTTTTGTCTTTTTATTGCTGGCGGTGTTTCTCAACCTTACTGTTGCCTTCTGGGTTGCAATGGGTCTGCCCTTTATCTTCTTTGGTACCCTCTATTTCATGGGCACCAGCATTATAGGTCTTACACTCAATGAATTCACTACTTTCGGCTTTATAATGGCTCTTGGTATTGTGGTGGATGATGCGGTGGTGGTTGGTGAAAGTGTGTATACGCAGCGCGCAAAAAATGGTGACACTACCGAAAATACCATCAAAGGGACACTACGGGTTGCCGTCCCTACTATCTTTGGTGTTCTCACAACTGTGGCGGCATTTTTTGCTTTGTCTCAAATCAGCGGAAACCTGGGTGAGCTCTACTCACAGTTTGCAATGGTTGTGGCTATTTGCCTGATTCTCTCAGTTATAGAGTCAAAACTTATCTTACCGACTCATCTGGCCCATCTCAACACCAGGCCACAAAATTCCAGTAACCTGGTGCTGCGACTCTGGCAGATGGTTCAGCATATTGCTGA
>CBDTUM010000152.1:0-9976 GCA_965363495.1 uncultured Desulfopila sp. | reverse complement strand
CTTCTGACGAATTATGCTCAAATTTACAGATGAGTGATTTGTTGATTTCTACTAGAGATGTGCAATTTCCTTGAACATCGCAACTTTCATTTCTAATTGTTATCATTTTGATCACCACTGTAAACAAACTATTTTACGTACAAAAGCGAAAATAAAAAATGACTTTGCCGATGCCTTGGTTCTCTTCTGCAAAATCAAGATGACTGTCATTGATAATTCCAAAATAATTTTCTCTGGGGAATGATGGATGGCTTCGTAGCAAAAAGCCTCTTCGTACACTTACATTCCATTATTGTTCATTTATCGAGGGTGTCGACTGCCGCTAACTGTGGGAAAATCCGCATCCAGGTTATCACCACGATAATCGTTCCGATGCCTCCTATCAGGACCGCAGGAACTGTACCGAATAGGGCTGCGGTCACACCTGATTCGAATTCACCCAGCTGGTTCGATGTTCCAATGAACATGGAGTTTACGGCGCTAACCCTTCCCCGCATCTCATCGGGAGTTCTGAGCTGCACCAGCGATTGCCGAATGACAACGCTGATGACATCAGATGCTCCCAGTATAACGAGCATTGCAAAAGAGAGCAGAAACGAGGTGGAAACGGCAAAGAGAATTGTTGCAGCACCGAACACAGCAACCGCCCGAAACATGGTTTTGCCGACGCGGTGGCGAAGAGGGCGACGGGCAAGGAATACCGACATCGTCAGGGCGCCAACAGCGGGGGCAGAACGCAAAAGCCCCAGCCCCCAAGGGCCTGTTACCAGAATATCCCGGGCATATATCGGCAGTAAGGCCGTTGCCCCGCCGAGCAGGACAGCAAAGAGATCCAGGGAAATTGCGCCCAGAATATCCCTGCGACTCCGAATAAAGGAAATACCTGCAAATACGGATTTGAGAGTGACCGGCTCATGCCTCAATGGCTGGCGTTCTATCCTGATTAAGGACATAAAAAGGCCGGCTGACAGGAAAGCTGTTCCTGTCAGCATATATACGACTGTTGGTCCCGCAGTATATAAAAAACCACCCACGGCCGGACCGATAATTGTAGCTGTCTGCATGGCAGATGCTGACCAGGCTGCCGCCTGGGGAAAGATATTGACTGGGACCAGTCTCGGCAGCAATGCATGCAGAGTTGGTCCTTCAAAGGCGCGAGCAGCCCCGATAATAAAGACAATCAAAAGAATGCTCTCTTTGCTTTGCCAGCCGGAAAAACTTGCCAGGGCCAAAAAAACAGCAGCAATCCCTTCGATAACCTGGCAGATGCGAGCTATGTTTCGCCGATCATATCGATCGGCAACCTGACCAACGACGAGGGTTAAAAGAAACATCGGTAAAAACCCTGCAAGGCCGACAAAACCAAGATACATGGCACTGCCGGTAATTGCATAAATTTGCCAGCCCACGGCAACTCCAAGCATCTGGAATGCCATATAGGTAACTGCACGAGCGCATAAATAAAACATGAAAGGCCGGTGCAGCAAAATCGATTGTGAAGGAGTGTTTTTCATTTCTTCATCATGAGGTGAAAATTGAGACCGTTAGTATCTCCTGCACGACGCCGGAGTATGGAAAAGACTACTTAGCAGAGCATGGTGCAGGTGGGAGGAAAAAGCTGACCGCGGTCCTGGAAGAAAAGGTGCTGGGATTATCCAGGTTGTGAGGTAGGATAAGAACAACTACATATAAAGAGCAATACCAACGTGAAAAAGAGGTGAAAGGAAATCTTTTTTCTATTTCACTTCAAGGAAGATCTTCGGACCTTTTTCTTTGAGAACCTTGTATCGTTCAAGGATTGCAGAACGGGTGCTGAGAAAATCTTCCTGACTGTGAATATGTATATATCTCCAATTAGGTGAGTCGCTTTCGAGTTGGTCAATTCCAAGACTGTCTAAAAATGGAATGTCATTTGTATCATATTCATGAATGTTGAGCTTTAACAGTGGCTTGCCGTCGATTTTTATTCTGTTGGCGGTCATAAACATGTTCTAATCTCCGTGTTTGTTACAAGTTTTATTGCCACATTATCATGATTACTACATATCGACCAGGAGCCAAGAAAAAATTTCACCATATGGATGTATGTGGTCATAAGTGGTCTTGCTTTTTAGCCCCTTTCTCTTCTGCTTATAAAAGCCAATCGCAAAACCTATACGACCAGGCTATAATGGTTTGTAATACTAACAGATTTATTGTAAACAAAAATTTGAGATTTTGCTTATAGGACAAGGGTAATACTGTGGAACTGTGGCGGAAATTATTGGTAGTTTTAATTGTGGCAATTGGAATTATAGGCATGCTAACAGTTACCCGGTTTGTTTTGCAAGGATCAATATTCTAAACATTTATAGATCGTTACAGTCATGTCTGCGTACGGCCACTCTTTTGAAGGATGATCAGACTTACTATCCATACATGTCACAGCAAGTCAGCTATAAGGACAACCAGGATTGTCAGGATGTATCTGCTACACACTAATTTCAAAATTATTTCACTGCCAAAAAGTTGTATCCAACCTTTTGGTAAGCGACATATCTCGGTCGTTATGAATAAAAATGATGCCAGATTTTAACAGAAGAGAGAGGACTGATGAGCTTGGTATAACTGTTAAGGTGAAGCCCAAATTAGAAATAATATATCAAGATGAATACTTAGTAGCTGTTAATAAACCCGCAGGGCTCTTTGTTCATAGAAGTTATATGGATAAAGATGAGATATATTTCGCTTTGCAACTTATTAGAGATCAAATTGGTCAATATGTATATCCAGTACATAGATTAGACAGGCCGACATCCGGGGTGTTACTCTTTGCGTTAAGTGCTGAAATCGCACGATTAATGGGCCAAATTTTCACCGATAAAACCATCCAGAAAACATACTATGCATTAACCCGTGGACATTTGTTAGGCAATGAGACCATTGATTATCCACTCAAAGAAAAGCTCGATAAGCTAGGTGATAAGAATATCAGTCGCCACAAAGAACCACAACAGGCTCAAACCGCTTACGAGTCCGTCTTAACCGCATCGCTGCCCATTTCATTGGGGAAATTTGACAGTGTTCGCTATTCGCTGATAAAATTGCGACCCAGCACAGGCCGCCGACATCAAATCAGACGGCATTTAGCTCACTTACGTCACCCTGTCATTGGAGATATTAACTACGGTGATAATAAGCAAAACCCATTTTTCAGAGAATATTTTGGTTTCAAACGCTTAATGTTAATCGCTAAAAAACTTGATTTCGTTCATCCCATCACCAATGCAAATATCTCAATTGAGGTGAAATTTGACAAACAATGGCTCTATGTTTTCGACAAGTTAGCCTGGGATTGTGCACCATAATATAAATGTTTACTAAAAAACAGAGGTTGAATTGTTTTTGTAAGTATGAATAGAAAAATTGAATTATTAGCACCAGGTGGAGATGTGGATTCCATAAAGGCTGCAATTGCAGCAGGTGCAGATGCAATATACTGTGGTCTGAATAGGTTTAATGCCAGAGATCGGGCAAAAAATATCACAATTGATGATCTGAACGGCATTTTGAGGCTTGCTCATAACAATGGTTGTGAGGTTTTTCTTACTCTGAATATCATTATAGTTGAAAGTGAAATTCCAGCCATTATCGGTCTCTTGAATAAACTGGTAAACACTCGGATCGACGGGATAATTGTTCAGGATCTAGGCCTGTTTTACCTGCTGTGTGAAAAGTTCAAAGATCTTGAAATTCACGCATCTACCCAACTTACAACGCACAATACAGGCCAGATACTCTTCTTGAACCAACTCTCTGTGACCAGAGTAAATCTCTCAAGAGAGTTAAGTGTACGTGAAATCAAAGAGTTATCTTTGGTTGCACATGGGAATGATATCTTAACCGAAGTGTTTGTCCATGGTTCGCATTGTATTTCCTTTTCTGGTATTTGTTATTTAAGTTCAGTGCATGGTGGAAACTCCGGTAACCGGGGCAGGTGTAGCCAGCCATGCAGGGATCAGTATATAACTCCGCCTGAAGGTGCAAATCATCCTCTCAATTTGAAAGATAATTCAGCCTTTTCTTTGCTGGGAGAATTAGTCGACGCAGGTGTTGACTCTTTAAAAATAGAAGGAAGAATAAAAAAGTTTCATTATGTATACGCGGTAGTTGATGCCTGGAGAAAGCAACTTATAGAATTTCAGGACTATAATCGAATTGATAATGATAACAGCGTACTCCATAAAGTTTTTAATCGGGGATTTTCAAACTCCTATTTAGAGGGAGATATCAATAAATGGATGTTTATTGATAATCCCAGGGACAATTCAGCGTTACATTTATCTGAAAAATATGGTTTGCCATCAAAACAACATATTCAACGTGCTAAGCAGGAACTCTATGCTGAAAAAACAGCTATTATTAATGATGTTACAAGTAAAATAGCACGGTTAAGTATTAAAAAAGCTCCTGTAAGTATTACTATAACAGGAGCGGCAGGTACTCCGCTGAAAGTTTCTGTACAGACTCCTGACTCGTTTTTTGTCGTTTATTCAGTAACGCATCTTGAGAGAGTCGCAGCAGAGAGAAGCGAATGCAACGATGATCATAAAAAGACCGGCCCTTGTGCACCTCATTCAACGAAATGCACCGCAAGGAAAAAGAGTGGCTCACTGGACTATGAGAGTTTATCACGTTATCTACAAACCAAACACGATTCTGAATATTATATTGATCATCTTGCAGTCGATCTTTTTCAAGACGATCTGTTCTTGCCTTTTCATGAACTCAATGCACTTAAAAAAGATTTTCTGTTTAGACTCAATGGTTCCAAAAGCCTCATTGCACCACAGGCTGTTGTTAAGCTAAAAAAACGCTCTCATGAAAACATCCGACCAGGTCTTTCAGTTTTAATTTCATCGCGCAAAGATGTGCGCATCTGCGATGGAACTGACGCTGACGTATATTTTCAACTTCCCAGTTGCCTCAATTGTGCAACAGCTGAATATATAGAACTCTTTCAAGGAAATACGCATCTTGCGCCCTGGTTTCCTTCAATCTTGATCGGGGAAGATTATAATGCTGCGGTAGAGTTCCTTCACCGGGTTCAACCACAACGCATTGTGACTAATAATACGGGGATAGCCTACGAAGCCCACAAACGTGAGATCCCATGGATTGCGGGTCCGTATCTCAATATTGTTAATTCCTATAGCCTATTGTGTTTAAAGGAAAAATTTAATTGTTTTGGGGCATTTATTTCAAATGAACTCAACAGGTCTCAGATAAAATCTATGCAGCGACCTGATAATTTCAACATGTATTATAGTGTATATCATCCGATATTATTGATGACGAGTCGACAATGTTTGTTCCATCAGGTTATTGGATGTGAAAAAAATAGAGTCGATTTCGCCTGCATGCAGTCGTGTGAAAAAAGGTCATCTATTACAAACCTGAACCAGATTTCTCTTGTTATTGAAAAATCAAAAGGGAACTACCACAGCGTCTACAATGGTATTAATTTTTTAAATACTGATATTATAGCTGATATCCCCAATAGCTTCTCAAGCTTTTTTATAGATTTGAGTCGCGTTGAAACAGAGACACAGGTGGATGCAACTCTAGCCGAAGTAGTGCATCTCTTTGAGAATGCAATTCACGGAAAACCTGACTCAATCCACGAGCTCCATAAAACTATTACACCTTCAATTTGCAGTCAATATACCAAAGGCATTTGAGCTCAATGCAGCTGGTCTTCCACCGTTATTCGGTGTTTGTGTGGCTGAGGCACCGCCAATCGATTTTTTTGAGACAATAGGAGACATCAGCGGAGTGGCTCTTGACGAGGCTGATAATATTCAACCTATTCCGGGGAAAAAGATGTAGGGTACCGGAAATTCCTGGGGCGGGTGATTTGAGTGAATCCGGCCTTATGAACTGCGAAAATTTTTCAGCAAAAGGACCGGTAAAAAATGTCCATCTCCCCAACGAGTCATTCTGACCAAGAGCTGAACCGTCTCTTCACCGAGGCATGCAATGCCCAAACAGAAGGGCGTCTTGCTCGTGCCATGGAAAAATACCTGCTGTTGCTTGCGTATTTTCCGGAAGTGGCCATGCTTCGCTATAACCTCGGCCTGGTCTACTATAGTCTTGAGGATTTCACCGGCGCCCTGCGTGAATTTTCCTTGGCCCTGACTTTTCAGCCTGAAGATAGTGATACCCTTTTTAATCTGGCTCTTAGTCAGAAGAAAACCGGTGACACTCTGGCTGCAATTGCCACATACCGTCAGCTTCTGGAGGCTATGCCGGACAATACCGACTGTTGCTACAATCTTGCCGGCTGTTATCGTGACACCTATGCTGATGAGCAGGCAATTTCCTGTTACCAACGGGTCCTGGCGCTTGATTCCGAATATCTGCCGGCGCTCAACAATCTGGCCTATCTCTATCATCGTAGTGGTGATATTCAGCAGGCGGAAGTCTGCTATCGACAGGTACTGACTTTGCGGCCGGAAGACGATTCTGCACACTATATGCTCGCATCTCTTCTCGGCACACCGCTCGACCACGCTCCCGATTCCTATGTCCGGCATTTTTTCGATGCATTTGCTGAGGGCTTTGAGAAAAGTCTGGTCGATGGACTGGGATACAACAATCCCCGGCAGTTGTATGCTTGTTTTAAGAGGTGTACTCATCTAAAGGGTGTAAAGGATGAGTACGACCATGGTCTCGATCTCGGCTGTGGAACAGGGCTCAGCGGTATTGTCTTTAAGGAAAATGTAACTGTTCTTGACGGAGTAGACCTTTCCAGGAACATGCTTTTGCAGGCAGCAGGGAAGGATTGTTACAATGGTCTGTATCGAGACAGTATCATCCATTATTTGCAGACAACCACTGCAACCTATGATTTTTTTCTCGCCACCGATGTGTTTATCTATGTCGGTGCGCTGGGCGATATCTTCACAGCCCTGTGTGCTGTTGCCCGACCAGGGGCGCTCTTCTGTTTTTCTACAGAATCTCTTGATTCGACAGGATATCAGCTACAAAAGACCGGCAGATTTGCGTATTCCCTCGACTATATACAGAGCATTGCGGTTGCTACTGGCTGGATGGTGTTAAAAGAGAAAAAGACCAAACTGCGTAAAGAGAGAGAGCGATGGGTTGCAGGCGATCTTTGGGTTCTTCAGATAAAAGCACAGAAATAAAGAGCATCAGGAAGAAGGTAACTCTCCAATGACGGGGGGAGTCTGGCCAGCTTGATCATTGCTGATAAGCAGAGCCTGAACGAGAGCGTCGAGCCCGCTTTCAAGCTTGGTAAGTTGAGTGGAAGAGAGTTGCGCCAAAGCGTTGCTCAGCTTACCCTGGGTTGGTTTGGGTGCATTGTTTACCAGGAATTTGCGTCCTTCTTCGGTGACGTAAAGATGAACGCTCCGTTGATCTGTTTTGCTGCGGTCACGATAGACAAGCTGCTTTTTTTCGAGTTTGTCCAACATATTACTACAGGTTGAAGGATGGATGGAAAGAGCGGCAGCCAGCTTCGACACTTTAATTCCCGGGGTACCATCGACTTCACGCAGCATCCAGAGTTTGGCACTGCTTAATCCACATGTTTTTTCAACATTTTTAGAGTGCGCCTGCACGCCTTTTAAAATGATCCGTAATTTTTTAGTGACAACAGTTATTTGCTCGTTTCTTTCATCCATCATTCCCTCCTGAAGGGGCTCCATAACTCTCAGCTTTGTACTCTTTCTTTTATAAGCTGTTCCATACGTTTTTGCTAAACCCCGATGTTATTGTGAAAGAAACAACAACCCGGAGCACACGCAGGGTGTCTCCGGGTTGTTGTTAAGCTATTGCAGGCAGGAAAGACTATTTAGTGCCTGACAGAGAACCCCAAATTTCCAGAAATTCGTATCAGCGCAGACACAGTTAAATCGGATTTTTTCCTTCCGACAGCACTTTTGCGTTTAAATACATTACCAAATAGAAATAATTCTAATATATTGCGTTATCCGAGCGCAGCTGCCCCATGGATTTTACAGCCTCATCAGCCGGATTTCTTTAGGCAGCTCTCTTATAAGATCCGCGTTTTCGTTCAGTAGCCTCTTGCTCCTGCTGACGCAATACCGCACCCAGCCGTTGTATGTTACGTGCCACCACAGCCATGGCGACGTAACGCTTAAATCCGTTGAGGCCGTGATCCGGGCATTTGTCTAATCCATGGACCTCCAGGGCGTTGATTGCCGATTCCACCGCCGAGTGTTGTTTGCGCAGACTGACAAATTCAGGATCACTTTCTCTGACTTTGTCGGCTTGCGAAAGCCTTCCCTTTTTGGGCAACACTACACAATCGAGACGCGATTTCAATACTTCCTGATTGGCTGGACTGTGAAAACCTTTATCCATGCTGACCGCACGTAACGTGGAAAATTTTTGTTTGGTTTCACCCACCATGGCAAAGGCCACCTGCTCATCAGTGCTCTTTACCATCACTCGGTGATGCAGAATGAAGCGATCTCGGTCTTCCATAACACACACCCGCAGTCCCAATTCCACCGGAACGCCGGCTTTCCCCTTGCTGATCCACTCGGTATGCGGTTGGAACAGAGAAAACACTTTCTCATCGTGGGGAATACGTTTGCCTTGGAGCACCCGACGGTCAATCTGGTCTATCTGCCTACGGCCATGTTGCATGAACCTATTCAATTCGATGAGCTGGATCATCAAAAGAGGAACCTGCGGGCTGATCTGTCGGCGGGTTTGGTCGGCTCGTGTCAGATACCCCTCCGCCAAGTCCAGGTAGATACGATGGGCATACTGAATCTCCAGTTCCTTCTGCTTCCGTTTGCTTTCACTTTTGGAAGTGGAATGCTTGAGCCGCTGAACTATGCGGTACTGCCTTTTGAGTAAACGCTGATGGTAACGGTATTGCCGCCATCCCGGTAAATTGTTGGCTCTGGACAGTTCAGCACTGATTTCGATGACCTTGCGAATGGCGTCCAACAGCAAGTTAATATCTGTGGGGAAATGCACGTCAGTCTCCACCACAAAGGAATCACAACGCCCTATGGTGCCATCTTCCAATTTTTTTTTAATACTGTGTGTCCCGCTTGGACTACTACCCGGTTGAGTCGATCCAGGATTTCCGGCGTAAACAGCCTCAGATTATCTTTGAGGGTCTGCAGATTATAATATTTATCGTCAGCCCAACCACTGTGACCAAGCATCTTCCGAAGGGTCTTATGTTCGTTGGCCAATTCATGAATACGGTCATAATCGGCGTTGAGCCCCAATCTGAGAACTCCCAGCACCAGAATCTGCCATTGAGTCATCCCGGGACGACCGTTGTTGGGGTCGGCCTTGACGGTCTTTCCATCAATTTGACGCTCAGGCAAAACCTCTTCCAAAATGGTAAATATCGGCTCTCGCAGTTCAGCTGTGGTGTAGATATGTTGGAGTCCACGAAGGATTTGCGGGATATCATCGCGTGATTTAGGATCCAGCTTTATATCGGCGATAGCCTGTTCGCCCAATTTCATTTGTGGCTCGATTATTCTACGCATTATATTTTCACCCGACGAAGATTTTGCGTTTCCGGTCGCTTTATCCATTCAGAAGTCAAATTGAATGATTTTCTGAAATGAATATACCATAATAATCAACACGTTACATCATTAACCAACATCCGGTGTTATTGTCGCTCCGATTATCTTCGATTGTGGGTTATAATTGCATCACTTTGATTTAATGACGCTTTTCGGTTTTCTTTCAGGCACTATTTAACAGCGTTACGTGCTTCAGTAAGCCAGCCATTCCATTTATCCTGGTTTTTGGCAATCCACTCATCTACGTGACCTTGAATATCCTTCTCACTCTTCTCACCCTCGTTCATCCGAGTGTTCTGTTCGTTGATATCTCCAAGCGGTAGAGTGAATACCTCAAAAAAAATCTTTGCTGCGGGATTCTTCTCAAGAAATTTCTTATTGGCAACTAT
>CBDTUM010000151.1:0-10020 GCA_965363495.1 uncultured Desulfopila sp. | reverse complement strand
CTGTGTCTGCGTTGGTACGAGTTTTTGAAAATTGAGGGTTTTCTGCCAGGCACTACTTACGCGAGACAGTGGTTTGAAAAGAAGCCATCACGTTAAGAACGTATATCGATAAGGTTATCCTGAATGCGAAAAAATTGATGTGCGACAAAGGCAGTGGCATGAATGTAGCGGTCGGCTTCAGAACGACGCTGCAATTGGAATATGCGCGATTTTGATGACACTTCCCGCATAGTAGCGGATCCCTGCATGACCCAGATCAAGAACTGAAAAAATGCTGTCGAGCTGTTTATAGAGAATAAAAAGTACCTTATAATCAGCGATACATTCCTTAATCCGTGATGGTTTCGTGGACTGAGACATTTTTTTGAGCAAGGTTAGTCGATAGTGTTTCTGATCATCCGGAGACGAGAACAGATCGTCCAGAAGACATCGTGTTTCATCTGTAAGGTTCGAATCCATCATGGCTATCAGTTCTGCCTTGCGCTCATGCAGTCCCGAACGGATCAGGCCCGATAAGGTGCGCGCCCTTGGTATCTGTATCCGTTTCTGGGTGAGAAAATCGACTGGTGAGAAGAACCGCCTTGCTACCCGGAAATATCCGCAGCTTACCAGAAAGCACACCTGATAGACTGGGTTGCGCAGACTGTTCGCCAATTCCAGCAAAGGTTTTGGGAATTCAAAGAACTTCTTACGCTCGCGAAAATCGAAAATGGGTGGGTTGTCGAGCGCGGCTTTCTCGCTCACGTTCAAAATCTGCATGCGTGCCATGGTTCAGTTGAGAAGAGATTTATAATTATGCTGTATAACTATTTCTATCAGCGTATCATAAATCAAACAAAAAATAATCCTATGTCGCGTTTGGTACCTTTGTGCAGACGGACTCTTTTTGATACAAATGGTTGGTGCTACATGTGACTCTTTACTGATATGCCCGCGTTTTCTCTACCGATGATGCGTTTAAACAAAGATTCGATACTAAAATCTCCAAGTGGGATCATATTATTATTCACCGGTGGTGAAGAATAAGAACCACGGCAAGTGCACAGGTCTCACCTTTAGGACCGATTACAAACACCCTCCCCTCGGCTCGCAATCCTCTCTCTAGGCCATAACCATTTCTTGCATCCACAGGTAAAAATGAATACCATCATTTAGTGGGTTGATTGCATATCTGACCGGCACTGACCACCATTGAGATAAAAGAAACGAATCACCCAGCATCTCAATCTGATGAAGAAGCATAGTAACACTCAGCTCCATAACGATGCTTTACCGTGCAGGATAAGCTTACTCTCTGGGTTTGTCGTATGATGCCACCAGTCTGTGATTGACAACATTTCTACAAATGAGATTATAATTTGCATTCTTGTCCGTATTGTAATTACTTTCTTGTTTTCCTATCTTCCTACGGAACTCTCTGATGCTCGACCACTATATTTTTCCAGGTGCAGATGTAAACGAATTGCTCACGCTACTTTTAGAATATGGAACCGACGGTATTTTGCTTACCGATGCCACAGGCCTGGTTCTTGCCGTGAATAAAAGTTACAGCATGCTCTTTCATATACCTGTTTCAGAGGTCCTTGGTTGCAATGTGCTTGAATTGGTAGAAGAAGGGGCATGGTCGCCGAACCTGTTTCAGCGAGTAGTTAAGAAACAAGGAAGTCTTTCTATTGTACAGACTACCCGGACAGGAAGTGCTGTGCTGTCAACGGGTACGCCTATTTTTGATAATAAGGGCGGGCTTCAGTATGTACTTTTTAATGACAGGGATATGTCACTGCAATCTCTGCTGGAAAGTGATTCTTCATCACCAGTGGAGGTTACCGTTCACGCTGACTCCAAAGATGAACAAACGCCAGAAACAGAACAATTTAGCCTCAATAATATTGTTGTACAAAATGCTGTCATGAAAAAGCAGCTACAGTTGGCATTGCGCGTTGCAAAGTATCCTATCCCAATACTCCTCACAGGAGAATCCGGTGTTGGAAAATCAATGGTTGCTCGCTTTATCCATGACCAGTCTCCCCGAAGACAAGGTCCATTCGTTGCTATCAACTGCGGAGCAATCCCCGATCAACTTGTTGAATCTGAACTGTTTGGTCATAAGGCAGGTGCATTCACAGGTGCACGTTCAGGAGGGAAAAAAGGACGCATTGAGACTGCTGAAGGGGGTACCCTGTTCTTGGATGAAATTAGTGAACTGCCATATATTCTTCAGGTAAAGCTGTTGCAATTTTTGGAAACAAAACAGGTATATCCGGTAGGAAGCACGACATCCGTCAGTGTTGACTGTGCCGTTGTTGCAGCAACCAACAGGCGTCTTTCCAGAATGATTGCCGATAAAACATTCAGAGACGATCTTTACTATCGCCTCAACGGCATCCCAATACATTTACCTCCTTTACGTGAACGTAGGGAAGAAATTCCACCATTGGCGGAGTATTTTCTTGAACAGTATTCTATACGCTTCGACATCAAGGCACTCCTTACAAGCAATGCGGTCATCGAACTGCAAAAACTTCCTTTTGAAGGGAATATTCGTGAGTTGTCTTATCTTATTCAACGTCTGCTTATTGTAGCCGATGGAGGAAAAATTACGGCACAGCACGTACGTTCATGGGCTGAATCAGACACCAGGCCAAACAGTAATAACACGACAGCTTATTCCGGAACCCTTGCCGAGCAGGTCTCCCAATTTGAGCGTGATCTCATTTGGCAAACCATACAGGACTGTGGAAACCAGGAGAAAGCTGCAAAAGTACTTGGGGTGCATCAATCAACTTTATCTCGCAAGCGATAATTTTATGCAAAATTGCGAACAATATGCATGTCTACATAACCTTTTTCGGTTGTTTTAGCCCAACCACTTGTTATTTCATGAAATTTAGTTCTGGTACATCCTTTGCAATAACATATTTAACCCCGTAAAAAGCCGAAAGAAGTGGCCTACAGATTGTTTTCGTGCGAAAAAACAAGAAATCTATCTGTAGGGTGCTAAATTTTCACGGCAATTGGTTATAAACAATAAAAACGCAAAGGAGTAAGACAATGGAACAGGACACCTCTCTTTCTTCAGCAAATGTAAGTGCTACTAACAAAATTTTTAAAATAAAAAAAATCCTTTATGCCACCGATCTCTCACAGGACGCTCCCAAGGTCTTTCAATATGTACTGTCAATAGCGAGACAATTTGGTGCTGAAGTTATTAGTCTGCATGTAATAGAGAGATATTCTGAAGACGTAAAAATTACTCTTGCAAAATACTTCTCAAAAGAAAAAGAAAAAGAGATGATGG
This sequence comes from uncultured Desulfopila sp., assembly GCA_965363495.1. Classification (GTDB taxonomy): domain Bacteria; phylum Desulfobacterota; class Desulfobulbia; order Desulfobulbales; family Desulfocapsaceae; genus Desulforhopalus_A. Next base: position 6,722 of record CBDTUM010000151.1, on the reverse strand, counting down.
ATAATAATTATCAAGAAACAATGAATGAAATGTTGTTCAGGGATAAAATGGCCTCTGGGTATGGCGAAACAGTTGAAGAATGGGAGGACCAGACGCATCTTGGTGTGAAATCAATTAACAAGGTGGTTTATGGCAATATCGAAGAGCAGATATTAATGTGGTCTGATAAAATAAATCCTGATCTCATCATTTTAGGCGCACATAAAAAATCTTTTACCCATACATATTGGAACACTGTTGGCAAACGGGTACTCAAACGCTCGAAGGTACCGGTTACCATCGTTCCTATCTGTGATTGAAAAATAACATGCCTGGTTTAGATTTAATAGTCAGCACGATAGGCGAGATTTCTTCTGGTGACATGTATGTTGCAGTGACTGTATTGCTTGTAGCATCTCTGGTGCGAGGCCTCACAGGGTTTGGCTTTTCTGCAATAATCGTTACCGGATTAAGCTTTATCCTGCCGCCTGCCCAAACAGTAATTCTTGCATTGTTTCTCGAAATGGCAGCCAGTGTACACCTCCTTCCTGGAGTATGGAAAAATATTGATTGGATGCTACTTCGGGCCCTGGCAGTCGGCTTCGCTATAGGAACGCCTATAGGCATGCTTTTCCTTGCCTGCTTGAATCCCGATGTCATGCGATTCATAATTTCATGCATTGTGCTGATATTTGCCGTTCTCATATTTAAGGGATTTACTTACAAAGGTCCAAGATCGTTCTCCGTACATAGCGGGCTTGGATTATTATCAGGTGTTTGCAATGGCATAGCTGCGATTGGCGGGTTACCCATTGTTACATTTCTGCTGTCCACCAATACCAGAGTTGCAACGACTCGAGCTACTCTTATTGCATTATTCTTCGCAACAGATGCCTATGCTCTATTTTTTGCCGGGTGGTACGGCATGCTGAACAAGATGATAATGGTATACGCAATTCTGTCGATCCCCATATTGGTCATAGGGGTTGGAGTTGGGCAGCGATTGTTTCGTTTAGCCAGTCCTGCTGTTTTCAAAAAAAGCGCTATTGCATTACTCCTTGGGTTATCTGTAACCGGAATTATACATGCCTTGGCGATAATGTTGGGAGTTTAGATTATCACAAGACTACTCAGGTATTCGTGAGAGATAGAGATAATTCCAGCACACGATGGCATTTTTGATCCGCCGCCGGCAGGACTCGGCAATCTCCTGGTCCTCCTTCTCACCCTGGATGAACTCGTGGCTGTGGCCGAAGGAAACCGCTTTGGGGGGTTGTAAGCCGGAACAGCCGAAAATTCCGTCCACGGGTAAACCCAACACCTATAGGCCAAACATCCTTTAAAAGCATCCTTCTTTTTCCTCACGGATTTCCGATGAGAGAAAAAATTTTTGCTTTCACTTCGGTCAATCCAGAAGATGAAACCATTCCTTTACGACTGGCCTTGCGTACAACCCAATCAAGGCTCTTAACTTGATCGGCCAGCGCCGCACTTGGACGGTCGCCGGCAATCAACACCTCAAACGGGTACCCCTTGATCTGTGTCGTCATAGGACAACAAAGCATCAGGTTGGTCTTTCGGTTATACATCGATGGACTGAGAACCAGTGCCGACCTATGACCAGCCTGCTCATGGCCGGCTTGAGGATCAAAATGCAGCCATACAATATCGCCGGCTTCTGGAACGTAGCGACGAACCATTAGAACGCCTCTTTGCCGACTGCCGGGCCGTAATCAACTTCGGCGTGCAGGTTTTCAGGAGTAATGCCGGACAACAGCTGTGCAAGGTCGTATTCTTTCGTGCTACGCACCGGTTCAATGACAATGCGCCCGCCTTCCTCGCGCACGTCCACGGTTTCGTCCAGGCTCAGGCTAACAGCTTTCATAATAGCAACGGGAATGCGCACCGAAGCGCTATTGCCCCACTTCTTCACGATTACATGCATTTTATACACCTCTTTTATATCTTCTATTGATCCTATTATACCTCGCCGACGCATATGTTGCAACATTGTTGATACATAAGAGTGCGGAAAAATCAAGAAGGAGGTTTTCCGTAATATGCTTATCGGTTATATGAGGGTTTCGTCGGATTCGGATCGACAGAGCACTGACCTGCAGCGCGATGCACTCCTGAAGGCTGGGGTTGATGCCAGAAATATTTTCGAGGACCGCGCTTCGGGAGCCAGGGATGATCGAACTGGACCGGGAGAGGCACTTGAGTATGTCAATTCCGGCGATGTGTTTGTCGTCTGGAAACTCGATCGCTTTGGTCGATCACTGGGCCATTTGATTTCCATTGTGAACGGATTGCGGGAAAAACGGGTAGCCTTTCGTTCCCTCACCGAGAACATGGATACCAGCACATCGTCCGGCGAGCTTTTCTTTCATGTTTTTGGCGCGCTCGCACAGTACGAGCGGGCCTTAATCCAGGAGCGCGTCGTTGCTGGCTTGACCGCCGCTAGGCAGCGCGGCCGAATCGGCGGACGACCACTCGCCATTGCCAATGAGAAACTGGATGCAATTATTGCCGCGCTTGAGGGTGGCATGTCCAAGGCGGCTGTGTGCCGCAACTTCGGCGTCAAACGAACCACTTTGATCGAAACACTCGCGCGGGTCGGTTGGTCAGGACCGCATGGAGCGTCGTGACAATGAGCGCCAAAAGCGAGCGTTTGGCCGTATTGTCGAATGCCGAGCATGAAGCCTTGTACGGCCTGCTGGATTTCAACGATGCGCAGCGATTGGAGTACCTGGCTCTGTCCGAAACAGAACTGGCGTTTGCCAGCAGTCGGCCCGCCTCCATGCCCAGATCTATTGCGTCTTGCAGATCGGTTATTTCAAGGTTAAGCATGCCTTCTTCCGCTTCGACTGGAACGAGGTCGAGGATGATTACGCTTTTGTGCTGAGTCGCTATTTCCACGGCGAGGCTTTTGAGCGCAAGCAGATCACTAAGCATGAGCACTACATCCAGCACGAGCGGGTCCCCGGGCTGTTTGGCTACCGGCTGTGGACGGCCGACTTCCTGCCGCAACTCGGTGGTGACATCTTAATGCTTCTGTCAAAGCTGGGTCAACCTCCATCACCTGAGCAATGATTGTACGTGCGGGTGCACAATAATGGTGGATTTCAAAGAAGTTGTTCTTTTCTTAGACAACGTTTTGTTTCAATTCTGTCTCTTTTTTTATAGGCTCTACTGGATTAAGGTGGACCAGCGGGCGTATTATCTATGTATTAGCAAGGAAAATCTTTATCCTGAGACCTCCAAGCAAAACCGTCCAGGATGTTTTTGTACCTTTGAGGAAAAGATGAATGGGAAAAAAAGATTATATTTTGATTGCAGTGCTATATGGTTCTCTTCTGGCCGGGGTGTTTTTTCCCGGGACTTCGTCTGCTGTTTCCGAAAGCATCAAATACCTGATGATGACCATGCTCTTTCTAGCCTTTATCAAGATATCTCCGGCTGATGTCGCCCGGGCTTTAATGTCGAACTGGGCCGGGATGATCTGGGGAACCACGCTACGCCTGGTGGTCGTGCCGGCAGTGGCATATTGGGTGACCCTGGCAATGTATCCGCTATTGGCACTTCCCATTCTTTTGCTTGCAGGAGCCTCAACCGGCGTGTCCGCCCCTTTTTTCACCTCTCTGTGCCGGGGAAATATTTCTTACTGTCTGGTCATGGCCATAGTAACCAGTCTGATTTTACCGATCAGCCTGCCTGTAATGGTTAAAATACTGTCCCACGCCACACTAAACTATGACCTCACCGCTATGGCCCTGTTTCTGGCCATGATTATTTTTGTTCCACTTGCCGCAGCATTTGTATTCAGGACGCTGGCCCCGGGTCTGCTTGAGTCTATGAACGGGATGAGTTATCCGATTTCACTTGTTGTGATCGCAGGGATAAATTTTGGGGCTCTCGGCCGCTACATCCCCTATCTCAAAGCCAACCCTGAACAGATTTTTTATTGTGCGATCTGGTCGATTGGCTTGGCCATGGCGTTGGCCCTCTTGGGCTGGAGTTCCACCCGGACCAAGGTATGGGCCGACAGAATAGCAGCATCAGGGAGCCAGGTCTGGATCAATAATATCTTAATCATTGCCCTGGCCGTGCAGATAAACCACCCGTTGGCTGCAACATTAGGTGCTCTTTACATGATTCCCTATTACGGATTTGTTGTCTTCTTTTCAGTGTTGGCCAATAGGGTTGAGCCAAAATGAATCGAAACAGATGACTCTGATACCATCCCCCAGGAGTACCGCGGAACGTGTCAATGAAGATGAGACACCATTGTGTGTAAATTAAAAACATTCATTCAAAGTTGCAGGAAGTAGCATACCCTCGTTCTGCCCCCTTTTATCCTGATGTCAACTAGTCTGGCGTCTAAACAACCAGCCTGTAACTGGCAGGATAACAGTAGTTTAGACGTAAGCGTTCACCAGCACCGAATCTGTTTGGTCATCGGCCATTAAACGTACCAATAGTACAGTTCAATGACCTCTTTCGCGCATCTCCGGCACTGGTGAATGCTTACAGTACGGAGGTTATTCAAGATTTGGCGGTTTTCCGGTGAACGGTTACGTTTAGACATTGAACTCAAACGAATCAATGAATTACCCACAACTCAAGAAATTGTACGATAAATAACATTACCGAAAGTAACTAACGGGTTAAGCGATATATAATCGCTATTGGTAAAATGAACGGGGTCCCTTCAACCATTTAAAATAGACAATACAATATCCTTCTATTAGATATTCTGGAAAAATAATTGGCTGAAGGTGTACTGTCTATATACGTAATAGATCTCACTTTCTCTGTAATGTTGATTCGTTATCTATCTCTAATAATGGTCAGGTAAATACTTAATATCTATGTTTTTATCTCGACGGCAGCCCTGGCAGGACAGTTGACTCCTTCTATTCTCATTCCAGCTGAGTAATGGCTGTTTTCGCCATCACTACCTCCATAGCCTGAAAGTAATCACGCTGTTCTTTTTGGTTAGATAATTTGCTGTAACACTGAGAAGTTGCGTGGCCATCGTATGGCATAATCGATGTGAGGTTACTGGGAAAGTACATTCGCATGATCTTCGAGCGGAAAAAGGAAATTATCATGTTCACATGGGAATCGGTTTCATCCTCGATTGCCGGAATTCTTATCCTGGTCGCACCGCGTATGCTCAACGACATCGTTGCCTTATAATTGATCGTTTTAGACATCATAGGATTGACAGGTGGACGCGGCATACATATCAGAGAGCAGTAGAGCAAAAGTGATGAATTGATGAACGTTGGATGAGAGAACCAAAGGGCATGAAATTTGGGAATAATAGGACCTTGCCGAACAGCAATTTTGTAATACCGGCGTGAGGGACGCTTTGTTTGTCCTGGTAAAATTTTATTTCAGAAAGGAGATGAAAAGATGGGAGGAATAATGAAACACACCATATTTTTGATGATAATAATTGCCTTAGGCCTGACCTTCGGCTGCGCCCAAAAGGGCAAGGATGTAGCAGAAGATTTCAACAGAGCTGCGGCAGCCATCCAAACCGCCCGGAGTGCAGAGGCAGGAAGCTATGCCCCGCTTGACCTGCGAATAGCCGAGGACAAGCTGGCAGACGCGCGGACTGCAGAAACTCGTGAAAACTACGACAAGGCGAGAATGCTGGCTGACGAAGCCCGGATCAATGCCCAGCTGGCTGAAAAAAAGGCAGATGCGGAAAAAGCAAAACGAGCCACCAAGGAGTTACGCAACAGCATCGAAGGGCTGGACGAGGCTATTAAGCAACCTTTATGAGACAAAATTGTCTTCAATATAGTGTGTGGAGGTAGGGAATGATACAAGGAAACAAAAAGAATTGGCTGACGCATGGAATAATGACATTTCTGATTGCAGGCCTGGCTTTACTAACCTTTGGTTGCGCGGGTCCTAAAGAAAATACGGCCCTTAAAAACGCAAGGGATGCGTACATGCAGGCAAAAGCAAATCCGAGTGTTGAGGCAAATGGTGCCGTAGCTCTTTACGAGGCTGACAAAATTCTGACCAAAGCGGAACATGCCGAGAACAATGTCGAAATGACCCATCTAGCCTATATGGCCCAAAAGCAGACAGCTATCGCGGTGGCAATTGCAGAGCGAAAAGTTGCCGATATAGAACGGCAGCAACTTACCGGCGATACCAACAAAATATTGCTTCGGCAGAGAGAACAGCAGGCCCGCAATGCATCACGTGAAGCGGAAGCTGCTATGGCACGGTCGAAGACGCTCGAAGAAGAACTCAGCGCGCTTAAGGCCAAAAAAACAGATCGTGGATTTGTGCTTACCCTGGGGGATGTCCTCTTTGCGACCGGCAAGGCAGACCTGATGGCCGGTGCACAGAGGACCATCGACCAGCTTGCGGCCTTCCTCCATAAATACCCCAACAAAAACGTCAGTGTGGAAGGCCACACGGACAGCAGAGGAAGCGAGAACTTTAACTTGGCGCTGTCGCAGAGTCGCGCGGAATCTGTGCGCTCAGCTGTTATGGCCCGTGGCATCAGTTCTGATCGAATCACGGTCAAGGGGCTCGGTGAGATGTATCCTGTTGCCAGCAACGATACCGCTGCCGGGCGTCAACAGAACCGACGGGTCGAGATCGTCATTTCCCCCGGCGAGTAAACACCTGTTTGAAAAAAAATATTATTTATTTTTACGTATTTATCTGCAATCGGGCCTTTTCCTTTAAGGAAAAAGCCCCATTGTTTT
>CBDTUM010000150.1:0-10193 GCA_965363495.1 uncultured Desulfopila sp. | reverse complement strand
TCGGCTACTTCGTTGCCCGGCACCAGTTATAGGCATTGGTAAACATCTGCAGCCAAGGAGATACCTGCAGGCCTTTCATTTCTTCCGGCAGGTAATGGGCCTGCCAGGGCAGAAAGACCCGTTCCGGATGAGGCATAAGGGCTAAATGCCTGCCGTCAGCTGAACACAACCCGGCAAGTCCATCGATTGAGCCGTTGGGATTAAACGGATACTTCCCGGTCGGCTTCCCGTCATCGTCAACATATACCAGCGGCGTCATGCCCCCCGCTTTTACTTTCTCAAGGATGGTCTTGTCCGGGAAATGCAGTTGGCCTTCCCCGTGGTCAACATGAATGCCAAAGACCAGCCCTTCCATACCAGCAAGCATCATCGCCGTACTTTTCTGCACCTTGACTGTGGTCCAGCGAGACTCAAATCTACCCGAAACATTGCGAATAAATCGGGGCTGGCGTTCTGCAGGCAATCCCACTTCCGGGATCCAGCCGAGCAGACCAAACAGCTGGCAGCCGTTACAGATTCCAAGGGTAAAGGTATCGGGCCGCTGGTAAAATTCGTCAAACATCTTCTTTAATCGAGGATTGAACAGGATGGTTGCCGCCCAGCCCTTGGCCGATTCCGGGACATCGGCGTAGGAAAAGCCGCCGACTGCGGCCAGCCCGCGGAATTCGTCAAGGTTCACGGTTCCGGCAAGCAGGTCGCTCATACAGATATCCCAGGGCTCAAACCCTGCCAGGTAAAAGGCCGAAGACATCTCACGATCGGAATTGGAGCCCTCGTCGCGCAATATTGCCACCTTGGGCTTATCGGTGCGGTTAAGGAGCTCAGCAGGTGGCGGCTCAGGAGTAAAACTCAAATGGTAGCCTGGCCCTTTCCGGTCATAGATATTGGCCTTTTCTTCATCGGCACAGGCCGGATTCATCTGCAGCCGTTCCAGCTGGTAACTGGTTTCTTCCCACCAGCCGCGAAGATCGATCATCGGCTCGTCTAAGACCTTCTCGCCGTTATAGGTGAGTGTTATCTGTTTGGCCTCTGTTGTTGTACCGAGCTGGACACAGGGTACTCCGGCTCCTGTCAGAATTTTTTCCACCTGGGAAATTTTGTCCGGTCGACATTCGAGCACCAGACCAAGCTCCTCGGCAAAAAGTGTTTCAAAAACCGTATTGGCCCCGCGCAGATCGATAGTGAACCCACAGTTGCCGCTGAACGCCATTTCCAGAAGAGTGGTTATTAAACCGCCGTCACTGCGATCATGTCCGGCTGCGATAAGATCCTGGGCAATGAGTTCCTGTACGGCCAGGAAACTGTTTTTCAGTGCCTTGCCGTCTTCGACATCAGGACTTGTATCTCCCACCTGGCCCAGCACCTGGGCCAGGGCACTGCCACCCATCCTGGCCCGACCACCGGCCAGATCGACATAGAGCAGCGCCGAGCCAATGTTTTTAATATCAGGCGTTATGACCCTGCCGATATCCGGCACCGCTGCATAGGCCGAGATAACCAGTTCGCGCGGTGACTTGACGGTCTCTTTTTCGACCATGGTGGCCATAGACAGGCTGTCCTTGCCGCCATCCACCGCCATGCCGACTTCAACCATTATATCGCACATGGCCCGGGCGGCATCGTAGATGGCCGCGCCCTCACCCGGCAGCTTTGGTGCCCACATCCAGTTAGCCGAACATTTGACCTGTTCCAACTCTTCGATTTTTGCCCAGACCAGGTTGGTCAGTGCCTCGCCAACAGCCATCCGGGCACCGGCTGCCGGATCAACCAGCATTTTAATCGACTGTTCGCCGATTGCCGAAGCAATACCCGTCCTGCCGAAATGACTCTGTGCCACCACGGCGACATTACTGAGTGTCAGCTGCAGAGGGCCGCAACATTGCTGCCGGGCGATCAGGCCGGTCACCGCTCGGTCGACCTTATTGGTGAGAAATCTCTTGGAACCAACGGAAACCAGACGCAGCACGTCATGAAGCGCAGCGGCTATCGTCAATTTTTCCGGGAGCTGCAGAGCTTGTGCGCGCAGCGGTTTTCTGCTATCGGTAAATGTTTTCTGTGGAATTTCACCGAGCAGAACCGGCAGGTCAATATCCACCGGAGTCGTATCATCGCTTGCGTCATGAAGAACAAACTTCAAATCGCCGGTCACTTCCCCCAACACCTCGCAGTTGACTTTTTCCCGGGCACATATTTTTTGAAACTCTGCAATATTTTCCGGGCGAATCAAAAAACCGCACCGTTCCTGATATTCAGCGACATAGATTTCCAGTACCGACATGGTGGGGTCCCCGATCCGGATATTGCGGACCTCCACCCGACCACCGGATTTTTCGACCAGTTCTTTTAACACATTGGCCGGACCGCCTGCACCCTGGTCGTGAATCACATCGATCAGAGTTTTCTCTCCCATCTCGTTGCAGGCGCGGATAACCCGGTTCATCTTCTGTTCCATTTCCGCATCGCCGCGCTGCACCGCATTGAAGTCCAGAGTCGACTCATTTTCCCCCTGGAGCATACTGGACGCCGCACCACCGCCGAAACCAACGCGATAGGCCGGGCCACCTACCTGGACGATGAGCATGCCTTGTACCGCCGGGGCTTTTTCGGTATGCCGCCCATCAATCTGGCCAACACCGGCGGTAAACATGATCGGCTTGAGAAAGCCCCACCGTTCACCACTTTCAAGACGCATATCAAACGATCTGGTAAACCCCTGGATGAGCGGCTCCCCGAATTTATTGCCGTAATCCGATGCGCCGTTGCTGGCTTCAATTTCTATTGTAAGGGCCGAGGCCAGATTGTCGGGGCAGGGATAATGCTCTTCCCATGGCAGTTCATAGCCGGGGATATGCAGGTTCCCTACACAATATCCGGCAGTTCCGGCGATAACAAAACCTCCCTGACCTGTGCCCTGGACGTCACGAATCCGCCCGCCAGTACCCGTTTCCGCGCCGGGAAAAGGTGCTACCCCGGTGGGAAAATTATGGGTCTCTGCGGTAAGAAGGGGATGATAGTGCACCTTGACCGGCACAAGCGGAGAAGGAGTACCGGGGTGTTCCGGCACCAGGGTATCGATGGCATAGCCTGTAATAACGCTGGAGTTATCTTTAAAGGCAATCAGCGATCCTTTGGGATGGGCGTTAAGCGTTGCGGTCACCAGATCAAAGAGGGTGCCGTCCATCTCCTTGCCGTCAATGACCTGTTTGCCTTTAAAAAAACCATGCCGGGAATGCTCGGAGTTGGCATTGTTCAAATCCATGATCTCAACGATGGTCGGATTACGATGCTGCTGGTTGACAAAGTAGTCGTAGTAGAGATTCCTGTCCCATTCGTCCATGGAAATCCCCGGCAACTCGTTCAGGCCATCCGCTCCAAGCCTCTTGAGATCCACGTCATAGACCGCCTCCGGCACGACTCCAGTCTGAAAGCTTGTCAGCGGCGCAGGGTAGTGGCACTCAGTCATCCGGTCATGGTGGCTGGCAATAAATTCCTGCACATCCATGGTTACCGGCACCAGATACCGCCTGGACCGCTCCACCCTGGTGATCATGGTAAGCCCTGTCGCCTTGCAGATGGAGACCATATTCGATGACCAGGCGGTGGCAAAATTGAGCCGCGGCCCGACTTCCACCACCCTTTCACCTTGCAGTACGGGAGTAGCACTGACACTGTCCACAAGAAAACCATCCGCCAGAATAAGCCGCAGACAGGTCATTTCCTCGTTGGTTAATTGCTGTATTGACTCGATATTAAAACAATAGGCCCGGTGTTCATCAATTTTTCGATACAGTTGTGTAACGGTGACACCCATGATTTTTTCCTTTTTGGCGTCGTAAAAATTATATATTTTTTTTACTTAGCCACTTTTAAATTCTATTTTTTTATTAATGAATGTATCAATAAAGAGTGTTGTTCAAAAAGAACTTGACACTGCAAGGACTTATGACCCACCAAGCGATCTACATGGGCAAACACTAGCATTATTCGGCAATAATTTCCCCATCAATTTGCGGAAATCAAAATGACTGTACCTCTTACATCTCCCTCCGGCTGCGCAGCATATGCTCCAGTTGCGGACCCACTTTTTTCCAGTCTACACAGGGCCTGGCAAAACCTTTCGGGTGGATGAGCGGACAGCCAAAACCCGCATCATCGACATACACTTCACCGTAGGCCTTGGGGCTGCTGGTCCAGATATCCTGATCAGGATTTCTGTTCACCCCAAAGAGCTGAATACCGTTTTTCTCCATATATATAACTGCATCCTGCAACAGATTTTGCCCTTCTGCTCTATTGGAACGCATAGTAAACAGAATGATTTTTGCGCCAAGAACCTGCAACCTTTTCAGCCAGGCAATCGCCACCGGAACGGGCTCTCCAATATCCGGATATCGGTGATCAACCACTGTTCCATCAAAATCAACACATATATACATTTTTCCTCCAAAAAGATTTCCGTGGTGCGTTTGCCCGCATATCTTAACGCACCTCAACCACATTGCAACGTCTCGACAACCGGAAAACCCCATCTTTTACGACTCAAATAGCAGGAAAGAGCCCGGATTTCTCACCAGCAAAGATGAGTGCATATAGAAGAAGCATCCGTACCGGTTAGTGACTGAGAAGCTGCCGTAAGGCGGTCTGGCGCTTGCTGGTATCCTGCTGCTGCACGGCCATGGCCAGAGCTTTACGTGTGCCGACGATCACTGCCAGCTTTCTCGCCCTCGTCAATCCGGTATAGATGAGATTACGAAAGAGCATTTTAAAATGCTGGGTTAATAGCGGCATGATCACCACCGCGAATTCACTGCCCTGGGATTTATGAATGGTGATTGCATAGGCCAGATCGAGCTCCAGGATGTCGTCTTTTTGATAGACAACCTCCCGGCCGTCAGGGAAAAAGGCCACCACACAACTGAGACCGATATTATCGATGGATAAGATCGTGCCGATATCACCATTAAAAACATTCAGATCATAGTTGTTACGGCGGTGGATCACCCGGTCACCGACCCGAAAAATCCGCTCTCCTACCGACAGTTGTGCCTTACCCTCTGCCTGCGGATTAGCCGCTTCCTGAATGACCCTGTTGAGATTCGCTGTCCCCAGACTGCCACGGGTCATCGGCGAGAGGATCTGGATCTCGCACTCTCGCCCATGATATTTGGGAATCCACTCCAGATAGAGGCGCACCACCGTATCGACCGCAGCGAAGCCATAGTGCAGCGTTGACCAGGGGTGCACCCGGGCCAGGACCGCTTTTAATTCATCAACAGCACCCTGGGCCTGCTGCACCTTGTGCAGATCAACGTGCAGAAATTTTTTGGGAATGACAAAGTCTTCTTCATAGGCGGAACGGATCTGCTCGGAGGTTCTGAATTCATAAAGGTTTTCGGCACTCGTCAGCCCTTCAAGCTGAGGGGTCTGCAAATCATAGAGGCGTTTCACCCGAGCCACAAAGCTCAGTTGTTCCTTGGTTGCTTCGTCCGAATCAATGAAAAGACAATCACACTTCTGCCAGATTTCCGGTTTTTTAAAAGGCGAGTCGATAGGCGGCGTGACACCCTTATTTATCAGGTGGGCAGACTCTATGATCTTTGACTCTTGCGCCTGACGGAAAATCTGCGTCAGTCGAAACAAGGCAACCGAACCCGAATCGATGATATCCCGCAAGACATTGCCGGCACCCACCGAAGGCAGCTGATCGGCATCACCGATAAACAGCACCTGGCACCCGGCAGGCACTGCTTTCAAGAGGGAAGCTGTCAGGGAAATATCGAGCATGGAACATTCGTCGACAATCAAAAAATCAGCCTGCAGCGGCTGGTCCTCGTTTTTCATGAACGCCCCGCCCTGCCACTCCAGCAAGCGGTGCAGGGTCTTTGCCTCCCTGCCGATGACCTCGGCCATACGCTGGGCGGCACGGCCGGTCGGCGCAGCAAGCAGTACCCGTTTGCCGAGTTGCTCAAGCAGCCTGACTATGACCAGAGTAGTGGTCGTCTTCCCGCAGCCCGGCCCCCCGGTCAGCACCGAAAAATGATTGGCGATAACTGCCTGCACGGCAACCGCCTGTTCCTCGCTGAGAGAGATCCCCTGCTTTGTACAATGCAGCTTGATCCACTTAGCAGCAGCCTGACCGTCAACGTTCAGAGGGTAGGCCATCCGACGTACTTTTTCGGCCACAAAGGCTTCATCATAGTACAGTGATTTGGAGTAGTAGCAGACCAGCTCACCCCCTTCAACCAACGGCAACAAACGTACTTTCAGCTGATTTTCCGCCTCCATCTTCTGCAGGATATCGACCAGCCGGGCTTCCGGATTAAAACCAAGCAGGTTGGTCACTTCGAAAGTTATCTGCGTTACCAGCAGATAACAATGCCCCTGCTCCCGACCGGCCGCCAGAACATGGCGCACCGCAGCGGTTATACGCTGTTCGCTGTCTTCAGCCAACCCCAGGCTGAGGGCGACTTTATCGGCCGAGAAAAAACCGATGCCGTAAAAATCAGCCGCCAGCCGGTAGGGATCATCACAGACCAGCTGGATGGCCTGATCCCCATATTTTTTATAGATCCGCACTGAAAAAAGGGTCGAAATACCATGCCCCTGCAAAAACATCATCACTTCCCGCACCACCTTATGCTCTCGCCATGCCTGCTCAATCATCTGCAGCTTTTTTTTAGCAATGCCGGGAACCTCAAGCAGCCTGCCTATATCATATTCAAAGATATCAAGGGTGTTTTCCTGGAAGTTACCGACGATCCTGGCAGCGGTTTTCGGCCCCACACCATAAATCAGCCCGGAGCCCAGATATTTTTCCAGTGCGGCAGTCGTCGCCGGTTTTTTTTCAATGGCCCGAAGGGCTTTAAACTGTCGGCCAAACTGCGGATGTACGGTCCAGGCGCCATGAAATTCCATGGTCGCTCCGGCAAAAACCTGGGTCTGATGTACAGTCACCGTTTCCAGACTACTAGGGCTGTTGAAGGGGGTAATCCGCAAGACTGACCAGCCGGTGTCGGCATTGTGGTAGGTAACCCGCTGGACAATGCCGCGCAGACTTTCAGTTATATCCGTCATACGTGCCAAGAGAGCTGTCCGGATTTCGATGTTCCCCGGCACTGGTGACATAGATGGCACTTCTACCGGGCAGAGGGCATTTCGTCTCGCAGATACCGCAACCGATGCAGAGCTCCTGCACCACATAGGGTTGCCTGATAGTGACAGCCTGCCCGTCAGCGCCTGCCACGACTACTTCTTTAAAGCGAATGGCCTTGTCGGGTGTCGGGCAATGCTCCTCGCAGACCATGCAGGGAATAGCCTTGGCATAGGGAAGACAGATATTTTTATCAAACCAGGCATGGCCGATTTTCCACTGGTGTTTTTCTTTGACTGTCAGCTGTCGGATGGCCCCGGAGGGACAAACCTGACCACAAAGCGTGCAATTGAATTCGCAGTAACCGGTTCTTGCCACCAGCATCGGGCTGAACATGCCGTCGAGTCCCGCCTGAAAAAGCGCTGGCTGCAGGGCGTTGCCAAGGCAGACCTGGATACATTCGGCGCAGCGGACGCAACGCTGCAAAAATTCTTTCTCAGCGAGAGCTCCCGGCGGCCTGATCAACAAAGGATCCGGATTTTTCGCCTGCACCGCAACCCCTTTGACCGAAGGCAGCAGAAAACCGAGAAGGGCCGCACCAATAAACTTTCTACGGGAAAGAGACAGCCGGGTGTTTTTCTTGCCGATTGGAGCAAAGTCAAAACCAATTATCTGTCGGGGACACTTTTCCACGCACTCGTAGCAGAGAGTACAACTCCCCATATCGATTTTTCTTTTCTCATCGATAGCTCCCATCCTACAGTTGCTGCTGCAGATGCGACATGCGCGGCAGTCGTCGTTGCCCCCCTTACCGGCAAACGTTCCTCTACGACCGATAAGACCGAGCATCGCGCCAAGAGGACAGAGATTACGGCAGAAAAATCTTCGTTGTACCGCTTCTAAAAGAAGAACTCCGAGCAGCATGAAAAGCGAAAAATAGGCGAGCTGGAAAAACTTCTGACTGGAAGGCAGAACCGTGGCGCGAAGAAAGCTGTACACCGGCTCGGTGAGGGCATTGACAACAGGCAACTCCTGATAGGTATAGGTAAAAAACCCGACAGTCAGATTGTTGAAGGCAGGATATACCGCCTGGGCCAGCCCGCGCACCAAAATCGAGAACGGATCGAAATAACCGCCAACAGCAAACCCAAACGCTGCAGAAATGAGCGCGAAAATGAGAATAAAAAGAGGGAGATCAGGGAAATAGGTGCTCTTTTCTTTCTTGGTCGCGGGAATGATCTTTTGACAAAGATCGAGCAGGGTTCCCATCGGGCAGAACCAGCCGCAAAACACCCGGCCGATAAAAAACGTCAGCACCACTACCGCGAGCGCTGGCAGAAATAGGACAACAAGGGTTTTTGCGGCAAGGATCACGGCCGCGGCGAGAAAAGGATCGAGGCGAAAGAGTATATTGACCGCTGCATCAAGATGGTCGGAACCGTTATAATCAGTCTTGATAAACAGGAACAGGAAGAGTGTTAAAAAAAGGAGCTGAGAAAAACGCCGGAGAACGATCAGGCGCCAGCGACCTTTCTGTTTTGGTTTTTTTCCGGCCATCATACCTGCACGGTTTTAATCTCCATCTTGCTCAAATCCATCTCACCAAGACCCATCTGATAGGCAGCAAGGGTACTGGCTATATCCTGGGGCTGCAGAGCAAAAAGGGTGGTGGCATAGGCATCGGCAGCCACCGGATCGGCCGAGGCGATGACCGTATCCATCTCCTGTACATCTTCTCTTCGCCCCCCTTGAGGGCCATTACGCAAGAGTATCCTGGTGGCATCGATCACGGTCAGTTTCGGTTGCACCACGGTCGCCAGATCCGCCAGTTGCTGGCCGAGGTTATGGTGCAGCCTGCCACGATTGCCGCCGATAATTCCCATCGAATTTTTCAGCCCGAGGGACAAGCGGCTCAGCCCGTGGTGTTTGGCAACCGGGACATTGATATAGCAATCGGCGGCCAGAGCATCCTTATAAATCTCCCACCGTTTTAGGGATTTTCCTTTGACAATATCAACCGGGACAAATTTACGCGGATCGATATGTTCCCACTTTATTCTCGCATCACCCACCTTCTCCAACTCGTCGATGATGCCGCTGCTGGTATAACACCGCCGTTTTTCATTGCAGGTGTGATCAAAGACCTGCACTTTTGCTGCACCCGCATCAAGTGCCAGCTCCGCCAGGGCCCGCATCACCAGGGGATGGGTATTGGCCCCCAGCTCGGGCGTCCGATCCCAGCCCATATTCGGTTTTATAACGACTGTGTCACCAGTTTTAACAAATGCGCCGATTCCACCTGCGATTTCAACAGCTTTCACAACAAGCAGCCGATAGTCTTTTCCTTTGACTACGCCAAGTACGGGGGCAGCAAGCGCTGCCTGGGCAGGAGAGATGTGCAGACTGGGAACACCAAGGCTCAAGCCGGCAGTCCAGAGCAACACATCTTTGACGAATTGTCTTCTGTCCATAGATTTCCTCGGTTGTACGGCGGAGCCCGCCGGTATTATCGGAGAGACCTGTAACTCTTTGTCGAAACAAGCCCGGCAATGAAAGATTCATATTCTTTCTTAAAATCCATAAACTCCATGCCGATTCGGTGCTTACCTCTTCCATCGCCCACGTTTCTGATCACCGCTCGCGACATAACCTTCTGTTTGCCAAAAAAAAGTCCAATCTTTACCTGCTCACTTACCGCCAGTTTGGTATCTAAAAGAACGGCTATGCCGCTTTGTCCAATATCCACCAGAGACCCTAAACCATCAAAATTCTTTGCTGCAACCTGAACCGACATGCTTTGTACATCAAAAAGAGGCAACAAATCACGCTCCGTCATCCTATTCCAGGCCCTCTTGCCAAGTAAGCTCTCCGCTTTATAGTTCCAATCGACCTCAAGTCCCTCAATTGAGGGGATATCGTCCCAACCTGCTTTTTTCTCTGTCATATCTTTCTCCCAAAAAAATTCCTGGTGAGATGCATACATCCTGTCTTTTTTCTACTTGTAACCCGGCCCAAAAGCTTTGCTGGACTCTGTTTCGTACTCGCTTGACGGGTGTTCTTTTTAATGCCCCTTGAGGGTACTCTTTTCAGTACTCGCTTGACG
>CBDTUM010000149.1:0-10272 GCA_965363495.1 uncultured Desulfopila sp. | reverse complement strand
AAATCGCCTAGAATATTTTGCAGCGCCAGGGCCACAGCGATGCCGCTGATGCCGAGTCCGGCGATGAGGGTAGTGATGTTGACACCCAGATTATCGAGGCCTACTAAAATCAGCATAACCCAGATCATCATCCGCAGCACAAAACCCACGGAAGTCAGGGTGGTAACTGCCCCGGCATTGCTTGCCAATTTTTCCTTGCGGAAATGCTCCACCCAAAAACTCACCGCATGGGAGCACAGGAAAGCCGCCTGGATCAGGGCGATGATGACGAGACCATGATCGAGGATTACCTCTACACCTTGTGGCAGAGAGATCCTCACCGACCCGAAAGAGAGCGCCAGCATTAAGAAAAATAATGGGTGAAACCGGCCAATCAGTTCAGCCACGAGATCGTCCCAGGTGGTTATGGTTCTTGCGGTAAAGGCAACGATTTTCTTATAAATGATCCGCTTTGCGAGCAGAGCAAAAAGAAAGAAGATCATGGCGATACCTATGCCGACCAACCAGTCCTGCACGGGATTGTGATAAATGACATAATTCAAAATCAAGATTATCGACAAATTCGGGCAACAAGCTTTTTCAGACGGACATGGGCTGCATCGATATCGGCGAGACAGGCAAAGGCCTTGACCTCTTCAGTGTGGGCCGGATTAAAACCGCTGCATAAAGGGTGACGACCAAGCAGTGCGGTTACAAAGTCGCGCTCCAGCCGATCACCCGGCTCATCCGCCTGGTCTGTATCGGCCAAATCATACCAGGCACGAAACTGGGGCTTATCAAGAAACTGCCGTGCCTCTCGCTGAAGCCCCAGGGTCGCAGCAAAACCGTGCCGGAACAGCTCTGTTATACAATAGACTTCCAGCAAATCGGACGCCTTAGCGACTGCGCCGTCCAGCAGACAGTTTTCCTCTTCTGCCAACAATGTTTCCATTCCTAAGGAAATGGTGTCCCGCACCCGCTCGGCAATATTTATTATCTGTTTGATATCACGAGCATGCTCTCCGTAGGCAATGATCGCGCTGTTGATAGTCCAAACGATTTCCTGCTCCAGGGCTGACAACCGTTCTGTATCAGTAATCAGCGACAGGGCCTGCTGTAACAGGGAGGTTGCAATCAAAGGAGCGGCATACACAGATGGCAGCCGGGAGAGGTTGCTGTCTGTCGGTTTTTCGGGCCGGAGCAAGGGCTGACGAATGGCCGGCCGGGAGAAGAGAAGAGCAGCATCCTCTGGCGGCACAAAGCCGATATCCTGCATACGGCCGTTACGGAAGCGCAAGGCTTCTTCTTCGATCTGGGTCGGCAAATCGACACGGGAACCGCTCAGCAGTCGATGGGAAGCGGAAGGATCGTATTGGTACAGGGCGTCCAACAACGCAAAAGGATGGGTCTTCAGCGCCACTTCATTCTTTACATCGAGGAGATAAAAGCCGTCCGGGGTCACGGCACGGGGCGTGTCTTTCCCTTCTTCCTCTTGAGGAACCTGATCGGTGTCAGGATCATACACCGTGACGGTCTGGGCCAGATAAAGGAGCTGCACCACATAGTCCAGGGAGAAAAAAGCCCTGGCGAGGGCTTCGGGACTCTCCAGTGCAAAGGCCGTCAGCCATTCATCAAGACTGTCAACGGCAAAATCGTTACGATTCCAGCAATCCAAATCGACACAGGCCTCCAGTTGTTCATGACTCAATTCGAGAAGGATGGGCAGGGCCTGCTCCAGGCCGATCTCTCTGACAATATAATATGTCTCCAAAGGTTCGAGGGCTGCGACTTTATCGGCCAGGTCGGTCGCGGCCAGAATTCGCTCGCCACGGCGGGACAGGGAACGGGTCATATCGACACGGAACGGGGTTAATTCAACAATCTTATTATCGGTCATATTTTTCTTGTCAGTTAAAAGTAAAAGTTCTTCGCCGCAGAGCACGACGAATCAATGTTCCCTGGTACAGCAAAATATTCCTTTGTCATAGACTATCTGTTCTTGATACACTACGGTCCATTAAAATGCCAATTATCGAAATGGTGTTGCCTTCTGTAATCGTTTGCTGATCAGTGAGGGACTCGATCAGTTAGCATATTGACCCCTTCGTAACCGAAGTAAACAAAGATCGAGAGAAAATCGTCCGATGAAAGTTGTTATTGCCGAAAAACCGTCCGTGGCCCGCGATATTGCAAAAGTTCTCAATATTACCGCCAAAAAGAAAGGGTATATTGAGGGCCGCGGTTGCGCGGTCACCTGGGCCTTTGGGCATCTGGTAACCCTTCAGGAACCGGGCGAATATAATCCGGCGCTCAAGCGCTGGTCGCTTGACACCCTTCCCTTTGTGCCCGACAAATTCAAGCTCACCCTGATCAAAAACCGCGGCGTGGCAGAGCAGTTCCAGCTGATCAAGACCTTGTGCGAACAGGCCGAGGAAATTATCTGCGCCACTGATGCCGGGCGGGAAGGAGAGCTGATCTTCCGCTACATCCTGGCGCTGTGCCACTGCGAAGACAAACCTATCCGCCGCCTCTGGCTCAACTCGCTGACCCCCGAGGCCATTCAGACGGCGTTCAAGGATCTCAAGGACGGCCACGACTACGACGCTCTCTACGCCGCCGCCCGCTGCCGCAGCGAGTCCGATTGGATTGTCGGCCTCAACGCCACTCGTTACTACACCGTCCGTCACGGCCGTATCGGCGGCAGCGATCGCGTCCTCTGGAGTATAGGCCGAGTGCAGACGCCGGTGCTGGCAATGATCGTCGAGCGTGATGATACCATTCTCCAATTCCGTCCCCAACCGTTCTGGGAGCTCACTACCCGCTATCACGAGGTGGTGTTTAAATACAGCGGCCAGCGTTTTGAGCAACCCGAGAAGGCCCAGGCCCTGCTCGACAAAATAAACGGCCAGCCCTTCGTTATCACCGGCAGTACCGGAAAAAAGAACAAAGAAAAACCGCCGCAACTCTTCGATCTTACCACCCTGCAGCGCGAGGTCAACAAGCAGCACGGCCTGTCAGCGGCCGTGACTCTCGCCTCTACCCAGAATCTTTATGAGGCCAAACTCGTCACCTATCCGCGTACCGATTCACGTTATCTTAGCAAAGATCTAAAACCGAACGTTCCCAAGATTATGGCACAGCTCAAGACCATACGAGCCGAACAGATCGCGCCGCTCAACCTCGCCAAACTCCCGTTTACCACCCGGATCATCGACGACACCAAGGTGACCGACCATCACGCCATCATCCCCACCGGCGTCACGCCGCGTAACCTGAGCGGCAATGATCAGCTCGTCTATGACGCAATCACCACCCAGTTCATCGCTGCCTTCTATCCCGTCTGCGTCAAACATGTAACCACGGTTGACGGTGTCAGCCAGCAGGTAAATTTTCAGGCCAAAGGAACGCAGCTTATTGAACCAGGCTGGACCATTCTCTTCCCGAAAAAGAAGATGAGCCAAGACGCCGCCGATGACCAGGCCCTCCCCGCCTTTATCAAAGGGGAAACCGGTCAGCATGAGCCATCCCTGCGCGAAGGCAAAACCAAACCCCCCAGTCACTTCACCGAAAATTCGCTGCTCGGCGCCATGGAGGCCGCCGGTAAGTTTGTCGAAGACGATACCCTGCGTGAAGCGCTCAAAGAGCGCGGCATCGGCACGCCCGCCACCCGTGCCGCCATCATCGAAACCCTGCTCCGCCGCAACTACATCCGGCGCGAGAAAAAACAACTGCGCTGCACCGACATGGGCCGCTACCTGATCGCTCTCATCCAGGACCCTCTACTCAAATCGCCGGAGATGACTGGGGAGTGGGAGGAAAAACTTAAAAAAATTGAGAGCAGCCAACTCGACCCCGATATTTTTATGGCTGGGATCAGCGGCTACATCCGCACCCTGATCGAGCACAGCTCCACCCGGCGGCTTGACCCGGCACGCTGGGGGAGCTGCCCGCTCTGCGGCAAAGAGATTATCAAGGGGAAACGGGCCTACGGCTGCTCCGGCTGGAAAGAAGGTTGTCCCTATGTGCTTGAAGCGGAGTGCAAAGGAGTAACGCTTACGCCCAGGCAGATTCAGGCCCTGCTGCAACTGTGCATCCTGCCGCAGCCGGTCATAATCGATGACGAACCACGCATCCTCATCCTCTCCACCCAAGGTCTGATCATGGACCTGCGACTGCCCTCCGCCGATCGGCAAAAAAAAATCAGCAAGGAAGATCGTCCTGCCAAGACCCCGGTCAAAAAGAATGAATAGCTGACAACCACCCCAAGAGTACCCTCTGGAACAAAGACAAGGCTGGCACTGTCACCGTGGTGCTTGCCAGACATTTTTCCATCACGGTGGCGGGACACACTGTCGACAGACAGGATGTAACTGCCTTTACCGAGGCTATCGAGTTCAAAAAACTAGCTGAGATGCCAAAACGTGATGCGGAGGAGGTACAGCCACTCAAACTATAGAACAGCTGTCTGATGTCTCGGGGATGGTTCTGCCAGCAGAAAACATACTAAGATTTCACACTATCGGTTCCTGTTGATGCATTCGACCGGGCTCGTACCAAAATAGCTCTTAAATTCCCAGCTGAACTGTGCTGCGCTCTCATAACCGACATCTGCAGCCGCATCATTTACCCGGGCCCCTTCTTCTATCAGTAATTTTTTTGCCTTACTCAAACGTATCTTTTAAAAATATTGTAGAGGCGACGACAGTATCCTTCAGTCAGAGGTTCTAATATTCGCACTGGCAATACTACATTGTCTTAAGTCGGGTAGAGCGTACCAGCTTTACTTTATCAGTATGGAGGCTGCTTAATAAACGGTCTGTTCTGGCACAGCAGCCATAATATACAACAAACCATACCTACACCAATCTGGATATGACCGAGATTCATTATCAGGGTACCAGGCCAAAGCGTGACCAGTTGCATTCCCATGCTTCCCATGAACATTGCAAAAAAATTAATAAGCGCTGATGCGGATCCTGAATCCTCCTCCTGTTGTTCCAGCATCAAATGGGTTCCTGGAACCCGCACCGTGATTACCGCCATTGTAACCGGTCCAACCGACAAAGCAAGCAACCAGGGAGACATATGACCAAAGACGGAAACAACTATACCGCAAACAGCTATCAGAATAAAGCACCCGGTAATTATCAATTTTGGTTCGATATGTCTCCTCATCCGCATATAGATCGTAGGGCCGACCATGGCACATGTGGCGTTAAATGCAAAAAAAAGACTAAACTGTCCTTCGGTAAGACCAAACCCGTCGATATAGATATAGGAAGCAGAGGCCAGAAAAGCCATGAGAGCAACCGGAGCCAGGGAGAAGACCAGCAACAGGGATGAAAATCCTAGATTTCTTAAGACCACAAAAAGTCTGCACCAGGAGCCGATTACCGTGCCTGTGAATTTCCCAGAAAGAGTTTCCCGGAAAATCATCCCTCTCAACAGTGCTGTAGCCCCAATTGCGGCCAACATAAGAAAGATCGTCCGCCAGGAAGTGTACTTCAACAAGAGTGCACCAAGAACCGGTGCAACCATAGGGGCAATAATCACCATGGACATGATGGTGGCCATAACCTTCTCCCGTTCGCGACCACTATAAAGATCCTTCACTATGGCGGTAGCCACTACTGTTCCTGCACTCCCTCCTAATGCCTGTACAATACGGCCAGCGATAAGCTGTTCAACGTTCTGACTGAATGCACAAAACACGCTAGCAAATACATATATCGTCAACCCTGATAGTAGCATGGGCTTTCTACCGAATTTTTCGCTCAGTGGTCCCCAGAACAATAACCCCACTGAGTAAAACAAAAAAAACATACTCAGCGTCAAGTTTACACGAGTCTGGGTGGTATCAAGCGCCTCTACCATTTGTGGTAGTGCAGGAAGGTAGAGTACCGTAGAGAGAGGAGGAAATGCACTGATCAAAGCAAGAAAGGCAAGCGCTCCTTTTCTCTTCGGCATGTTTTTATTACTAGACAACGGCCATCGCCCAGTCTGGAACAACATCAATCTGCACACCGAACATTGGCAAGACAATAAGGTAGGTAATTGCTACAGTAATGACTATCCCGATAATGTTGAGACCAAAACCACTTTTCACCATCTGCGGAATGGTCACATAACCGGTGCCAAAGACAATTGCGTTTGGCGGAGTCGCAACCGGCAGCATAAAAGCACAGGATGCCGCTATTGCAGCAGGTACAACCAGCAAGAGAGGATTCTGACCGAGTCCGATAGCAACTGCCGACAAAATCGGCATGACCATCGCAGATGTTGCCGTATTTGATGTGAGTTCGGTGAGAAAAATAATCAGGGTGGAAACAGCAATAACCAGCACAAAAATCGGAGCAGTATCCAAGAGGCTTACCTGGCTTCCTATCCAGGTCGCGAGCTCGGTTTCCTTAAAACCGCCGGCCATGGAAAGGCCGCCACCGAAGAGGATCAATACCCCCCATGGCATTTTAGAAGCCCAGTGCCAATCCATCACAAAGATATTTTTCTTTAAATTTACAGGAATCAAAAACAAGATCAAAGCACCGGTCATGGCGATGGTAGCATCGGTGATCAGTTTGGGGTCGGAGAACAGGAACGTCAATTTAGTTCTGAAAATCCAGCCAAAAGCAGTCAGCCCAAAAACCAGTGCAGTCCAGCGCTCGCCACTGCTCATCCGCCCCATCGCCTTGAGTTCGGCAGTAATCAAAGCAAGCCCACCGGGAACTTTCTTCAGCGTCATTGGGTTGGCAATTTTTGTCAGCCACAACCAACAGAGAGGCAGAAAAATTACAACAAGAGGAACGCCCACCTTCATCCAATTTGCAAACGTGATTTCATAGCCATATGTTTTCTGTAAATACCCGGCAAGCACAGTGTTTGGCGGAGTACCAATAAGAGTAGCAATCCCACCAATTGATGCAGCATAAGCGATTCCAAGCATCAAGTTGAGACCAAAAGCGAAATTTTCCGGCGAAAAATCAATAGTTTTGTCAAGACCTTCCTTTTTTCCCTCTGTGATAACATGGGCTATAATTGCCAGACCAATAGGCATCATCATGACGGTGGTTGCGGTATTCGACACAAAGGCAGACAAGACAGCAGTGGCCACCATGAAACCAAAGATCAACCGTCCCGGCGAAAAGCCTACTACCTTGACGATATTCATGGCGATACGCCTGTGCAAGTTCCATCGCTGCATGGAAAGCGCAATAATAAAGCCGCCCATGAAAAGAAAAATAAGATGTGAGGCATACGGCGCTGCGGCCTTAGAAGTATGCATAATGCCCATAAGTGGAAACATGGCAATGGGAATAAGACTGGTGGCGGGAATCGGAATTGCTTCCGTCATCCACCATGTTGCCATGAGAAAAGCAACTGCAGCCATTTTCTGGGCCAGCGGCTCCATGCCTGTTGGCGTTGGCATAAAAAGCATTACGAGAAAGAGGAGAGGACCAAGAACCAGACCAATTTTTTGCCGCATTGTATACTCCCGCGGTTCACCCTCTTCGACACCGCCAGGCCCCGTTGTAATACGTTCGATGTGCTCAGCAGGAGCTTCTTCAATTTCTTCTGCCAGATTGACATCTTTTTCTTGGTCCTGTGCCGCAAGTAGCACATGGTCTTTGCTGAAATGCCTGATTAATTTTTTCGGATTAAAACTCATCAGACTCTTTGTTTCATCATGCATTTCCCAAAGTCGATCCCAGAAAGCAAATCCAGACATAATCATTCTCCTCACTTTATTTTTTTGAGGTAGCGACAAAAGAATGATGAATAAACGGCCATTGATCATTCTTGAACAGTACGAGTCGAACTTTTGCTGATACGTGGAGGATCAGCGGGTCCATGTGCATCTTTAATGATGATCTGCCTCAGCCTGTTGGCTACTTTTTAAGTTAGAAAAACGTTTAGATGCATATTTTGAGTGGCAATTCATGCACTGACTGTGAAGCTTATAGAAATAAAAGTTCACGAGTTCTCCATCGCCTTGATGAGCAGCATGAGCCAATTTCTCGGCTGTTGTGTGAAACCGTTGATCCATTTCAACAAATCCGGGCGGCAAAGAGTGATGAAGTTCTTTCATCTGCTCTTTGGTAAGCTTTTGCTTAAGAATAAAACTATCCTTTATTTTTTGCGCCAATTTGGCAATTGACTCCCAATTGCCCGCTGCAATTGCAGGGATAATGGTCATCATCCCTTTCTCAATCTCATTCATTTCCTGATTTAAAACCTCTTTCAAATCGTGAGAAAGGTGAAGCTCAGTAGGTTGTTCCGGCGAATATTTTTGGGGGAGGTGTACTTCAGATGATTGACGCTGTCTGTTGGTCACAAGCAACAGAACGTCTCTTCGCCGCCAACATTGCCGAGCGCTTATGACCAAAATTCAATTCTATTTCCTTCGGGGTCGTAAACATAGAATGCTTCGGAGCCCCAAATCATTTTTATCGGTGTCGGACCGACCCTGGAAGCCGTCAAGCTAGTGTGCATAATCTGAATATCATCTACCTGAAAACATATTGTAATACCTTTTCCGGCACAGCTTTTGATTGACGCACTCTTCTCGTTTGCAATACTTAGCCTCGCGCAACTGTTTAAAGAAAACTCAACAAACCAGGCAGTTGAAGAATGCACATCAAGTTTCAGCACATCTTGATAGAAGGCAACTGTCTCCGGCCATCTTCTGCAGTATAATATTGTATTTGATGTTTTTATTTGCACAATTGCGCCCCCAACGGTACGTTTTTTGGATTTTTATTAAATATTTTAGCAGGATACAACTATTATAATGCGCGGGGACTAGAATGTTCGGCGGTTCCGGCTTATACCCCCATATGCATTGATTTCAGCCAGTTATTTCAGCGGTAGTATAACCGACTAAGGCCTACCCGCAAACCACAACTTTACAGGGTAAGGTTACAAGATTATTGAGTCAATTTTTGTTCCAGATGTCCCCTCATTGCACGAATGTTGGGGGTACCCCATATAGGGTACCACAAGCATTCATTCACGCAAAAATGTACCTCGGCAACGATTCGTGAGTTGTACTGCCAATCTTAGTGCAATCTGGGGTTTGGAGAGTTGTTCATTGTAATAGAAGAGGCCTGTACGAGGATTGAAGATGTTATCACCACGGTACCATTCGTCCTCTTCGGCGCGAATTGCCAGAAAGTCGCCGGCAGTCAGGGTGAGAGATGCTGTTGCGGTATGAAAAGTGGCATTGTCTTGAAGAGGCAGAATGTCTATATACAGCTGTTCCCGAACCAGCGCGAAGACTGCCAACTGCTGTTCCGTTGTGTAAAACTGCCCCGCTGCGAGCTGACCGGCAAATGTCGCTCCCCTCGCAATATAGGGTACGGGTTCATGAAACGTCCGCAACGCATGTGTTTTCTAGAAGAACCTGTCCTTGTCGCTATAGAAAGTGTGATATTCATGGCCTTGCCGATAGTCATACTTTTTGCCATCTATTGTTACCGTATTCTCCAGTGCGTCTCCAAACTTTTTCCGGCCAGTGAACGGTGCATAAAACCCTCCCATATCCGTTCGATAGAGATACCAGCTCTTGACGCCGCTCACCACCTCTATGGCACTCATCCCGCAGGAGTTCTAAAGTGGTGGAATTCAGCTTTTTTCCTCTCTATAGATGCCGGTTTTGAGCTCAGCTCCGTTTGCCGGCGAGAAGTGCATGACCAAGCAAAACACGAGGCATTGCAGATGATAAGATTGGTGTGTCATGAGTTTATCCTTTTTCAAAATGTATTGTCAGAGCTGTCGCCACAGGAGTCCGGATATCAAGGATCGAGACTTTCATCGGCAATCCATCTCTGACCTGTCGGTGCCACGAACTCGGCATCCAGCGTCGCCGCGATCTTGCGAACCACCTCATTGAGCGCGGGATCATGATTCTCGATATCCAGACCGCTCTCACTGAAATAGACGGTGAGTCGTTTGCCGTCAACGTCAAGATCTATCGATGCGAGCGGGCCCATACTGGAAGGTGACGCCACATCCGTACGAGGGACTGAAACGTCATTCGCCGCTGTTTCAGCAGTTGGCTCCTGTGCATCGAGCTCAAGTTCCTCGATCGCATAGGTACAACCCACAACTGCTGCGATGAAATCCATCGCGACCCTGCGATGTTTATATCGCAACCGTGGAACATGGTACTGCAGCCCATTTGTGCCGGTTTCGACTTCCAAACGTCCGTGATAAGGACGCGGCTTGGGTTTTGCAAGCGGTTGTAACGAAAAACCTGCATCATTGTCATTACGCCACTCGAAATACGATTCCAGCCAT
>CBDTUM010000148.1:0-10412 GCA_965363495.1 uncultured Desulfopila sp. | reverse complement strand
GGTAAATTTGAACATGCAAATGGTGGAACCCTCTTACTTGATGAAATTGAATCCATGCCACTCCGGGTCCAGATTAACTTACTCCGTGTTCTGCAAGAGCGGTGCATTGAAAGACTCGGTTCTAACCGACTTCTACCGGTTGATCTCAGGGTCGTTGCTGCTTCCAAGGTGGATCTGCGTGAGGCTTCAGAGCGCGAAACTTTTCGGGAAGATCTCTATTACCGACTTAACGTGGTCTGTCTGGAGATTCCACCTCTCAGAGAAAGACGTGAAGATATTCCTCTTTTGTTCCACCATTTTCTTTTAGTTGCAGGACATAGGTACCAAAAGGAAGTCCCAACCCCCGGCAATTCACAGATGAAAGCTCTCTTGTCGTATTCATGGCCCGGTAACGTAAGAGAGTTGAGAAACTTTGCTGAGCGGTATGTTCTTCTTGGTCGACAGTTTGCCTGGTCTTTGGAAAAAATGTTATCCGGTGAGGAGAAGATGCAACGTCAATCTCTTGCAAAGCAGGTGGACTGCTTCGAGAGAGATTTGATTGAGCATGCCCTGATCTCTTCAAATGGCAGCATTAAGGATGTAATGGCCACCCTGGCGATGCCTCGAAAAACATTGTACGACAAGATGCAGAAACACGGTTTGAAAAAGAGTGATTATAAATAAGCTATCTTCTTTACAAAAAACAGCTTCATGCTGACCTTGTATTTTTGAGGTACCTGTTTGTTGTAACTTACAAAAACTTTTGAGAGAGCAAATACTACAACAAAAAGGTCCCTTGCTTAGACCTTTTTATTGTTCAACATTGATAAGTAAAATGGGTGGATTTCCGCCTGTTTTTAAATATTCCATTTCTTCTTTTTCATCATATCCTATTATAATCTTTTGATAAAATGAATTTTATTGCCGGCATGATGGGAATGGGTAGATTCCCGCCTGTTTTTCTCGATATTTTAAAGTGAAAATTGTACAAAGGACCTATATTCAGCTACATACTATATAAATATTTTTATGGTATAATGTTTGCATTGAATTACGTTATATCAGCGGAAATTTTAGTTCTGTAGATAGTGACAGTTTTCGAAACTGTCGGTCAATGGTGCCGGTACTACCGGTATATAAACATTCAATTTGGAGGGAAAAATTATGTTTAGGAAGATCACTACCCTTGTTGCAACAGCGGCTCTATCGGCAACGCTCATTAGCGGTTCTGCGTTGGCGAGTGGCCCAATTACTATCAAGTTTGCCCATGTTGTTGCCGAAAACACTCCCAAAGGGCAGATGGCAATCAAATTTAAAGACATGGTTGCAGAACGTCTCGGTGGGAAAGTTGTTGTTGAAGTTTTTCCTAACTCACAGCTGTTTGGCGATGAAAACGTACTTGAAGCAATGCTTCTTGGCGATGTACAGATGGCCGCCCCTGCTCTCTCCAAATTCGATCGATACACCCCACAGCTGCAGATCTTCGATCTGCCGTTTCTTTTTAAAGACATGGCTGCTGTAGAAAAATTCCAGAAAAGCGACAAGGGACAAGCCCTGCTCGAGACTATTAATAAAAAAGGCTTGGTTGGACTGGGATACCTCCACAACGGTTTGAAGCAGCTTTCCAGCAGCACCCGGATGAAGGTTCCTGCCGATGCAGCAGGTCTCAAGTTCCGTATTATGAGCTCAGATGTTCTTGCCGCTCAATTCCAGGCTCTAAAGGCTGTTCCTTTGAAAAAACCGTTTTCTGAGGTTTTCACCTTGCTCCAGACCAAGGCAATTGATGGACAGGAGAACACCTATTCCAATATTTTTTCACAAAAATACTATGAGATTCAGCCGTATATCACCGAGACCAACCACGGACTTCTCGACTATATGGTGGTAACCTCCAAAGAATTCTGGATGGGTCTTCCCGACGATATTCGTCCGCAACTCAAAGCTATTGTCGAAGAAGCGATTGCCTATGGCAATAAGATTTCGGCAGACAAGGACCTGGAAGATCGTCAGGAGATAATCAATTCCAAGCGAACAGAAATAATCATGATTAACGATGCCGAAAGAAGTCAATGGGTAGAAGCTATGAAGCCAGTGTGGCAACAGTTTGAGAAGGAAATCGGCAAGGATATGATTGACGCAGCGTATCAATCCAATATGTAAATTGACCGGCGGTCGCCTTGCTGTAAGGAGACCGCCGTACTCTTCTTGTCTGTAAGGGGAAAAACATGTTTATGCGCTTGATTAATCGTGCCGAAGAGGCTGTTATCTGCATCCTGCTGATAACAACAACCCTTCTGGTGTTTCTAGACGTTGTCATGCGGTTTGGTTTTAACGCTGGATTTTTGTGGACCCAGGAGCTCACGCTGCATATGTCTGCGTGGATGGTGCTCTTTGGTGCTTCATACGGATTAAAGGTTGGGTCGCACATTGGTATGGATTCCTTTGTCAAACTCTTCCCTGCGCTAGGTCAACGAATACTTTCCACTATTGCAGCTATCTTGGCTCTGGTTTATTGTGGGCTTATTCTCTATGGGAGCTGGGTCTATCTGGCGAAGATGCATATGATAGGAATTCACCTGCAAGACATTCCAATTCCTACGTGGTTGGCGCATGGAATGTTGTTGGTAGGTTATCTGTTCCTGACAGTTCGTTTGCTCATTATTCTTTGGTCTTTGCTTACTGGAAAGGCTACTGGTTTTAAACATGCCGATGAAGCAAAAGACAGCATGACACTGGCTGACAGTATCGCCAAAGAGGAGGGAAGGTAATGACGACTGCAGCTTTATTTATACTGCTCTTTGGATGTATGTTGTTTGGGATGCCGGTGGCTCTGGCTCTTGGCTTCTCAAGTATTGCTACCATCCTGATGTTTTCGAACGACTCTTTGGCGTCGATTTCCTTGAAATTATTCTCGGCACTCTCGCAACATTACACCCTGCTTGCCATCCCGTTTTTTATTCTCTCATCGAGCTTCCTGTCGACAGGAGGAGTAGCTAAGCGTATTATCCGATTTGCTCTCAGTATGGTCGGCCATATTCACGGTGGTATAGCCATGGCGTCGGTTATTGCCTGTATGATTTTTGCCGCCGTGTCCGGCTCCTCGCCTGCAACTGTAGCCGCTATCGGATCCATTGTCATCGTCGGCATGGTCAAATCAGGATACCCCGAAAGCTTTGCTGCTGGTGTTATAGGTAACGCCGGCACCCTGGGTATCCTCATTCCACCTTCTATCGTCATGCTCGTTTATGCCGCTGCCACGGAGGTTTCAGCTGCCCGCATGTTTATGGCCGGGATCATACCAGGTTTGCTGATGGGTGGGATGCTTATGGTGGTTATATATTTTGTTGCCCGCATCAAAAAGATTCCTCGCCAACCTTGGGCCGGGATGAAGGAAATCTTTTCCTCCGGCTTCAGTGCCACCGGTGGGATCATGCTTATATTTATCGTTTTGGGCGCTATTTACGGTGGTGTAGCCAGTCCCACCGAAGCGGCCGCTGTATCTGCAGTATATGCCTTTGGCGTGGCGGTTTGGGGATATCGGGATATGGGACCTCTCAAAAACGTTCCTTGGCGAGAGAAAGGGGAAAATGTTGGGATAATGGTTGGGCGCAACATCAAACATATAATTTTGACCCTCCCCAAAATTATTGCCGACAAAGAGATTAATAGAGTCGTACTCGATGCATCTAAGGTGAGCATCATGCTCCTTTTCATCGTTGCCAACGCCATGCTTTTTGCCCACGTGTTGACGACGGAGCGCATTCCGCATCATATCGCCGAGGCGATAGTACAGTGGGGACTTGATCCCTGGCATTTTCTTCTCGTAGTGAACGTCCTCCTACTCATTGCCGGTAATTTTATGGAACCAACGGCCATTATTCTTATTATGGCACCGATTTTGTTTCCGATTGCCTTGAAACTCGGTATAGACCCAATCCATCTGGGCATTGTTATGGTCGTAAATATGGAAATCGGCATGTTGACGCCACCGGTCGGATTGAACTTGTTTGTGATTTCAGGTGTTACAGGTCGCAGTATGGGCTGGGCTATTAAGGCTTGTGTTCCATGGTTATTGGTTCTACTTATCTTTCTTGTTATCATCACCTATGTTCCTCAAATCTCACTCTTTCTCCCGGAGTTACTAGATAAAATTCAGGGATACTGAGTAATCAGCGATAGTTTCTCGAAAAAGGCCATCTTTCGATTCGAAGAGAATTGGAAGATGGCCTTTTTTCGTTTTTATTCCCGAAAAAGTGATTATGATGTGTAACACTTGCGACCACGGAAAAATTTGTTCTTTCCCAAAGAGTTACATGACCTGTTTGGTTGTAAATGTTAAGGAATAATAAATTGAAAAATTCAACGAAGAGCTACACCGGGTTACTGAAAACGAATAGGTGCGTATGATATTTATGGGTAAATAAACCCGAAAGGTTACGGCATACGAGTAATGAGAACGACTACCAGACGGAGCAGTCGAATGCCGAAACATTCCGGTACTTATGGTACCTCATTACTGATTATACTTTTGTAACTATGGTTGATACAATCGAAGTATATCTGGCGTCTCCGCGTGGATTCTGCGCCGGTGTTGAACGGGCAATAGAAACTGTAAAACTCAGTCTGAGTCGCTACGGAAAGCCCGTCTATGTGTTGCATGAAATAGTGCATAACAAGCATGTCATTTTGCAGTTGCAGGAGTTGGGGGCGGTGTTTGTTGAAAACCTGCAAGATATACCTCCCGGAGAGGTGTGTATTTTCAGTGCCCACGGTGTTTCCCGAGCAATCGAGGAGCGGGCCAGAGAGTTGGGCCTTCGAACGGTTGATGCAACCTGTCCCCTGGTTGGGAGTGTCCACCGCATGGTTGAAAAATATCATTCATTGGAATACGATGTCATAATAATTGGCCATCATGGGCATCCAGAAGTTGAAGGCACGGCAGGGCGGGTGACTGGTCGGGTACATATCGTCGCGGATGAACAGGAGGCAAGAGATACTATTGTTGGCGATGTTGAAAGAGTCGCTTATGTCACCCAGACGACACTTTGCGAAAAGGATATCGTTGGCATTCTTGAAATTCTGTCCGGGCGATTTCCAGACATCAAAGGCCCAAAGTCAAATATCTGTTTTGCAACGCAAAATCGTCAGGATGCTGTTAAGGAACTGGCTGCAAAAGCCGATTTGCTTTTTGTTGTAGGCTCAAAAAACAGTTCAAATTCTAATAGATTAAAAGAGGTTGCACTGCAGTGTGGTGTTGAGGCGCATCTCATTGATGATTATAGAGATCTTGATCCTGCCTGGCTCGTCGATAAAAAGAAAATTGGTATTACGGCCGGAGCTTCCGCTCCTGAGCAGTTAGTAGCAGGAGTCGTCGAATGGATGCAAGAGCACGGTGCCAAAAAAATTATTGAATTAAAAGGAATAAAGGAGAGGGTGCATTTTCGGCCTTCTGTGCTAGAGCCCAAATAAGGCAGAATTATCTGACGACGGCTTGCGAAGCTGTACTGCAATAGAATCCCCGAACTCAAGAAATGCATGAGTTTCCTTGAGCCCGAGCCTCTGACGGTCTGGCTTGCTGAATTTAGGCAGTAAGTACCTCTGTCAGTCGTTTCATCGCCTCTTTTACCTTGTCGTGGCTGTTAAATGCTGAAATACGAATATAGCCATTACCGCATTTGCCAAATCCCGCACCCGGTGTGCAGACAACTCCGGCCTTATTGAGCAGCATATCGAAAAACTGCCAGGAGTCCATCCTGCCATCTATCCAGATATACGGTGAATTTTTGCCCCCGACGTAGTCATACCCCAGAGTATCCATGGTGTTGCACACTGCCATGCTGTTTTCCATATAATAATCGATAAGGGCCTTGGCCTGAACTTTTCCTTCCTCGCTGTACACCGCTTCCGCTGCCCGTTGAACAGGGTAGGAGACGCCGTTGAATTTAGTGCAGTGCCGTCGGTTCCAGAGACCGTGCAAGAAGTGCCTGTTTCCTGCGCTGTCATAGGCCGCACATTCTTTGGGGACGACGGTATAGGCGCAGCGCGTCCCGGTGAACCCGGCACTTTTGGAAAAGCTGCGGAATTCGATGGCGACTTCTCTAGCGCCTTCTATCTCATAAATAGATTTGGGCAGGGATTCGTCACGAATAAAAGCCTCGTAGGCCGCATCAAACAAAATGAGGGCTTTATGTTCTCTGGCGTAATCTACCCAAGTTTTCAGCTCAGCTTTTGAAATGGTCGATCCGGTAGGGTTATTGGGAAAACAGAGATAGATCAAATCAACATCTTCTTCTGGAAGTGTTGGCACAAAATTATTTTCTCTGGTGCTGTCGAGGTACACCAGTCCCTGATATCTGCCTTCGGCGAAGGTTCCGGTGCGGCCGGCCATCACATTAGTATCGAGGTATACCGGATACACTGGGTCTGGTATGGCAATTTTAATATCCTGGCTGAAAAGCTCCTGAATATTAGCCGTGTCGCACTTTGCGCCGTCACTGACGAAGATTTCATCGGCGGCGATATCGGCTCCACGACTCTGAAAATCGTTGGTGGCAATTGCCTGGCGCAGAAAATCATAGCCCTGTTCCGGACCATATCCTTTAAAAGTAGCATCTTTGGCCATTTCATCCACCGCATTATGAAAGGCCTTGATAGAAGCGGCAGGGAGTCCCCTGGTCACATCACCAATGCCCAGCTTGATAATGTCTTTATCAGGATTGTTTTGTTGAAAAGCAGCCACCCGCTTGGCAATGTCGGAAAAAAGGTACGAGGCCTGAAGTTTTAGATAATGCTCATTGATTGTAATCATTTATACGTTTCTCAGTTGTTTTATGGATAAAAGGCGTTACGTTATGCAACTTATCAGTGACGTCATCAAATATAATTGAATGACGTGGACTGTCAACCGACAACTCTCCTTGTCGGTAAAATCGAGAAAAAGGGATGCACATATGAACATAGAACAACCTACTACTATTTATCGCAATGCCTACACGGTATTTGACTATATCATTGAAAAATTGGACCTGGAATTGAACCTGTTTGAAGAGCGAACCGTGGTCACGGCCAGGGGAGAATACCGGAAGAACCCGGAGTCAATGAAAAAAAATCCACCACTGCTTCTTTTTGGCGAGCAACTGGAACTGGTGTCTCTTTGGGTAAGTGGCAAAGAACTGAAAAAAAATGAATATCGACTCGACGATAAAACCCTGCACATTGATCAACTCCCTGACACATTCACCCTTAAAATTGTCACTGTTATTTATCCTGCCAAGAACACATCGCTGGAAGGACTCTATAGGTCAAGTGGCAATTATTGCACTCAATGTGAGGCTGAAGGGTTCAGGAAAATCACCTACTATCCCGATCGCCCCGACGTCTTGACCCGGTTTACTACCCGTATTGAAGCCGACAAAATAACATGTCCAATCATGCTGTCCAATGGCAACCTGATTGACAACGGCGAGTTGGTGGAAAATCGTCACTTTGCGGTCTGGGAAGATCCGTTTCCTAAGCCCAGTTATCTTTTTGCCTTGGTGGCTGGCCAACTGATCAGTATCAACGATGAATTCATCACCAGGAGCGGTAGAATTATTGAGCTGAAAATTTTCGTTGAGGAAAGAAACAAAGAAAAATGCGGCCATGCCATGCGTTCCTTGAAAAAAGCGATGCGCTGGGACGAAGAGGTTTTTGGACTCGAATACGATCTTGATACCTTTATGATTGTAGCGGTCGATGATTTTAATATGGGTGCAATGGAAAACAAGGGATTGAATATTTTTAATTCCAAATATGTGCTGTCCACTCCCGAGACCGCCACCGATCAGGATTTTTTAGGGATTGAAGGGGTAATAGCCCATGAATATTTCCATAACTGGACCGGTAACCGGGTAACCTGCCGGGATTGGTTTCAACTTAGCCTGAAAGAAGGATTGACGGTTTTTCGGGATCAGGAGTTTTCTGCCGATATGAATTCACGCAGTGTGCAGAGAATCGATGATGTCCGCGTCTTGAAAAATTTTCAATTCAAGGAGGATGGGGGACCAATGGCTCATTCCGTTCGCCCCGATTCCTACCAGGAAATCAATAATTTTTACACCGCGACTGTGTATAACAAAGGGGCGGAAGTTATCCGGATGATGCATACGCTCCTTGGACCAAAGTTTTTTCGGCAGGGGATGGATCTCTATTTTTCCCGACATGATGGTCAGGCTGTAACCTGCGACGATTTCGCCACCGCTATGAGCGATGCATCCGGCATCGACCTCGACCAATTTAAAAACTGGTATAGTCAAGCAGGCACGCCGGTTTTACAAGTAAAAGGGGCGTGGATTGAAGAAGAGATGGAATTTCGGTTGCTTATCCGGCAGAGTTGCCCTGATACTCCAGGACAAACTACAAAAAAGCCGTTCCATATGCCTGTTACAGTAGGTTTGCTAGGAGCCGACGGCGACGACCTGCTGGATGGTACCCAAGGTTCTGTCGTTCTTCAGCTGCAGGAGCAAGAGCAGCTCTTTACTTTTCAAAATATCAAAGAAAAGCCCGTAGTTTCTTTTCTGCGAGATTTTTCCGCACCGGTGAGAAGCGAAAGTTTTCAATCCCGCGAGGATCTCTCGCTGCTTATCCGGGCAGATTCAAACCTGTTTAATCGCTGGGATGCTGCGACTCGCCTGGCTACCGAGGTTATTCTCGATATTGCTGAAAAATTGCAAAACGGTGAGCTACCAATACTTGAGGACTTGTACCTTGATTCTGTTTCCGGAGCCCTGAACGGAAAAATCGAGGATCCTGCCCTTATAGCCCTCGCTTTGCAGTTACCATCGGAGACGACACTGGCCCAGGAAATGGATATCGTAGATCCCGACGCCATGCATAAAGCCAGACAGTTAGTCAAAAAAACACTGGCACAAAGAAACAGAGAGCGGTTCACTGCTCTTTTCTATGATAATCAGGAAACGAGTGCCTATACCATCACCCCGGAGGCCATGGGCAGGAGGAGCCTAAAGAATATTTCTCTCAGTTACCTCATGTCACTTGATCCACTGCCGGAGGAAATTCAAACGCTCTGTTATGACCAGTATCGACGGGCAAACAATATGACCGATACTATAGCCGCTCTGGCCAATCTGGTTAATCTGGATAAGGCTGTGCGGGGAGCTGCGCTGGACGATTTTTATAAAAAATGGCTCGGTGACCCTTTAGTTCTCGATAAATGGTTCACCCTGCAAGCCCTGTCAAATCTCGAAACTACTTTAGATAGTGTCAAGCAACTTACCGGTAATCCATCTTTTTCAATATCAAATCCAAACAAAGTAAGAGCGCTCATCGGCGCCTTCTGCTCCGGCAATCACGTGCGTTTTCATGAGAAAAGCGGTGCCGGTTATCGCTTCCTGGTAGACAGTATTCAGCAATTGGATGCGATAAACCCGCAGATTGCCTCTCGAATGGTATCGCCATTAATCAATTGGCGACGCTATGACGCCAATCGGCAGAAACTGATGCAAATAGAACTCGATAGAATTCTGGCCATTAAAAATATATCACGAGATGTCTATGAGATAGTTTCAAAAAGCAGATAATTTTAAAAGGTGTAAATTTTGACCTGACCGCTCTGATGTAAACCGATTCAGATCACACCTTACATATCATCCTGTAGGGTGTGATCTTGGGGGCAGTGTCGTAGTATATCAACCATGTTGCCGAATGCTAGATAGCTGACCAGAGTGAACAACCTGAACCCGAGGTCTGAACAGGTTCAGTCGACTGCTCCGTTACTGGTTATAAGAATTCACCATACCCTTATGAGCGGAGAGATCTCCCGACATAATCGATTGACGTTATGATCGCGGTGCTTCCTTCACTGTCTCGTTGGCGCCATTTTCCCACTAATATGCTGGATTTTAATTTTTACAACCTTTGTAGCTGTATCGAGTTTGGCGATATATTTCTTCCCTTCCTCAATAAACTTTGGAGAATACTTTTCTAATAACCATTCAAGGGCATTATAACGCTCGGTTCCCTGCACCTCTGATGCAATGCCAAACACCACTGTACTTACATAATTTGTAGAAAATTCAGAAGGCAACACTTCGACATCCCCTACAACACAAAAAGATACTTTGGGGTTTTTCTCAATGTTATCAATCTTGTGGCCGACTAAAGCACAATGAAAGTAGATCGCATTCTTCTTAAAAACATAGTTCAAGGGAATACCATAGGGTTGTCCATCCCCTCCAACAGTTGACAAGACGCCATATTCCGCTTTGCTGAGTAGTATGCCAGCTTCTTCTATGGGTATTTGTTTGTCTTTTCTTCTTAACTCTCTCATAAAAATTAGTTCCAATAGGTAAAATAAAAAGTAAGAAAATGCTCAATAGAGGGCAGTAATATCCGGTTAGAAAATTGCATGTGAAATATTTATAAATATTAGCCAT
>CBDTUM010000147.1:0-10618 GCA_965363495.1 uncultured Desulfopila sp. | reverse complement strand
TCCCCGTGCTGTGCGGGGATAAGTACCTTGAGACAGATTATGTTCTTGCAAAAAAATAAGAAAATAATCTGTAAGGTACTCAACACATGGGTCGGAAAATGTACCAGAAACTGAAAATGACCAGAGAAGAGTTCAGCTGGGCCCTCTATGACGTCGGTAACTCCGCCTTTGTTCTGGTGATAATCACTGCGTTGATGCCACTTTTTTTTAAAGATTTTGCCGCAGCGGGTATGAGCGGGGTGGAATCGACGGCCACCTGGGGATTCGCCAATTCTGCGGCAGCTTTTACGCTTGCTGTCCTGGCGCCTATTCTTGGAACGTTGGCTGATTATCAGGGGATGAAAAAACGCTTTTTTATCTTTTTCCTTTTTGTCGGTATCTGTTTCACGCTGTTGCTGCTGTTTGTTGGAGCTGGCCAATGGCTACTCTGCCTCAGTTTCTTTGTTTTTGCCAGGGTGGGGTGGGCAGGGGCGAATATCTTTTATGATGCTTTTCTGCCTGATATCACCAGCAGGGAACGCATGGACCTCATCTCCACTCGTGGCTATGGCTTTGGCTATGTCGGCAGTGTTGTTCCTTTCTTGCTGATCATAGGGCTTATTCTTGGCAGCGGCGTGGAGGAGGGGCTGCCGGTTGGAGCCTTTAGGGCCGCTTTTGTCATCGTAGCCTGCTGGTGGTTGGTGTTTGCTTTACCAACCATTAAACATGTGCGTCAGATTTTTTATCTCCCCTCCGTCTCGTCGCCGATCATTGGCAGTTTTAAGAGACTGTGGAGTACCTTCAAGGAGATTCGGCAGTACAGGCAGGCGTTTCTTTTTTTAGCGGCCTACTTCTTTTATATCGATGGGGTCGACACGATAATTACCATGTCGACTGCCTATGGCAGGGACCTTGGTTTTGGGTCGACTATGTTGATCGTTGTCCTTCTTCTTGTCCAGTTGATTGCCTTTCCCTTTACTCTGCTCTTTGGTCGATTAGCGACGATTTTTTCGACAAAGCGGATGCTCTTTGCCGGAATTGGTATTTACTGCCTGGCTACTTTTATCGCTTTTTTCCTGCCGGTGATCGATGATCCATTTAAAAAGACCATAGCCTTTTGGAGTGTCGCCTTTCTTGTTGCCTCGGCCATGGGCGGGATACAAGCCCTGAGTCGCAGTTACTATGGCAGACTTATTCCGGCCGAAAAAAGTGCCGAATTTTTTGGTTTTTATAATGTTTTCGGTAAGTTCGCGGCAATAACTGGTCCGCTCATGATGGGTTTGGTTGGACGAATGACTGGAGAGACACGCTGGGGAATTCTGAGTGTTCTGTTACTTTTTATCGCTGGTGGAGTGTTGCTCGGCAGAGTGCAGGACTCTGCCGAGTCGTCTTAGGATTTTGGGGCGGGCAATTTGCAGGCGTTGAGAAATCCCTTAATGCCTTCGATATCCTTAAGACGGCCATAAACAGTGACCACGTCTCCCTCGTGCAGCTGGGTATGACCACGGGGAATGAGGATCTGCCCGCCACGTTTGATGGAAACCATATTGATGGTATCAGGCAGTGACAGATCTCTGACCATGGCGTTGTTGCAGGTATCTTCTTGTTGCAGGACAAATTCGACATAGCCGTTTTCTTTCTGCTTTCTCAGCTCAACCTGATGCTCGACAATCTGCCCTCGCTGTTTCCGGACAATACCGACATCGTAGGCACGGAGAATATCGCTTCGGCTGATAATACCGCACAGCTTTCCGGATCCGTCTCTGCTGACCACCGGCAGTCTCGCCAGATCACGGGGCGACATTTTCTGGATAGCTACCCAGATAGGCTCATCGGGAAAGACTGTAATAGGATCCTCAACGGCCATATCGGATACTTTCACATTTCTTGAATTGAAATCTTCCTTTGATTGTGCCCGGTGCATATCCTGCAGGGTTATGATGCCGCAGAGTTTTTCGTCGTCGGCCAGTACCGGGAATCCAAGGATATTGGTTTCCTGGAAAAGGGCCATGACCTCGGAAAAGGAAGCATCCTTATGGACAGTGACCGGTCTGCTCTTCATTACTTCACTGACCTTGACGCCCTGCATGATGTCCATATCCCGGCCTTCGGCAAAACGGACGCCGCGTTTGGCAAGCTTCATGGTGTAGATGGATTCCGGGTGCAGCCACTGTGAGAAATAACTGGCGCTAACTCCGGCCACCATCAGGGGCAGAATCATGAAGTAGTCGTTGCTCATCTCAAAGACAATGAGCATCGCCGTGAGCGGCGCCCGGGCGGTAGCCGAAAAGACTGCTGCCATACCGACCAGGGCAAAGGCGCCGGTGTTAAGGCCGATGGAGGGGAACAAGTAGCTGAAAAGATGGCCCATTGCGCCACCCAATACCGCACCGGTGAAAAGTGATGGTGCAAAAACACCGCCGGAATTACCAGAACCCAGGGTAAAGGAAGTGGCGATCGGCTTGAGAAAGATGAGGACAACTAAAATCCAGAGAGGGGCATGGCCTTGAATCGCCGCTTGGATGAAGGGGAAACCCGATCCATACATATGCGGGATGGGTGTTGCCAGTCCTGCCCCATGAGCTGCGGAACCGACCGGAAAGGTCAGGCCGGGCAGATTCATATAGGCGACCCCGAGCAAACCCAGGAGGCAGCTGCCGACTGCCGGCTTGGCAATCTGCGGGAATTTCCAGCCGTCAAAGACATTTTCCGAAAAGTTCAGCATCTTCATAAACATGATACCGACAAGAGCAGCTGTAAGACCGAGGATCAGGTACAACACGATTTCACCTGGACTGTTCATGCTGTAAGCTGGAACCTGGAAGGCAAATTTATCGCCGATGATGGCGCGGCTGACAACCGAGGCGGACACCGCAGCGATGACAACATTACCAAATGCCCGCATCTGCAGGCCGCACATAAGGACTTCAATGGCAAAAGCTACGCCGGCGATGGGAGCGTTGAAGGTTGCGGCAATGCCCGCCGCTGCCCCGCAGGCCACGAGATTGCGGATACGTTCATCGGACAGTCGCAGGACCTGGCCAATGGAAGAGCCGAGCGCTGCACCGACCTGGATGATTGGCCCTTCACGGCCGGCTGACCCACCGGTACCGATACAGAGTGCAGAGGCAGTTATCTTGGCGACAGCGACCCTGGCACGGATACGGCCGCCTTTCAGGATAAGGGCCTGCATAACTTCCGGCACGCCATGTCCTTTTGCTTCCTTGGCCATAAGGATAAGTGGACCGACGAGCAGGCCTCCCACAATCGGTACGATCAGGTAGATTGACTTGCCGAGAAAAGGGAGCAGGCCATAAACTGTACCATAAAAAAAATCTTGAATCGCAAAGATTAATTTAATAAAAAAAACAGATGCAAGGCCAGTACATGCACCAACAACAACGGAGAGGATAAGGAGAAGAAGGCCTTCAGGAGGGGAGAATCGGTCAAGATATGAGCTGAGAGTCGAACGTTTAGGAGTCATCTATGGTTCCGCCGGAAAAAATGCCCTTTGAGACTGTTCTGATGCGAAGCTCACAACAGGCGACTCGACTGTAGCAATAATTAAAATCTGCCTAAAAAAAGATAATGCGGGAGCAGGCATATCTTGTCCCGAACCTCGAATGAATACTGCTTTCGTGGAAGAGATTCAACAAGTATTTGCTACATCGGCGATGATCCGGCCGGTTCACGGCCGGATATGTCTACGATCGCTTGTGCGAAATCCTCAAAATTGAAGTGCTTTACGTGCTTCCTGCTGCAGCAGCATATCGATAATGACCAGGGCGGCCATGCTTTCGACGATGGGTACAGCCCTGGGAACAACACACGGGTCGTGTCGACCTTTTGCCTCAAGTATTGCCGCTTCTCCTGTAAAATCAACAGTCGGCTGGGGCAGAGAGATGGTCGCCGGCGGTTTGAAGGCGATCCGCAGAAGTATCGGCTCGCCATTGCTGATACCGCCTTGAATACCACCGGAATTATTGGTGGTCGTGCCGAGACGGTTGTCCTTCCAGGTAAAAGGATCGTTATGCTGGGAGCCGCGCATTCTGGTGCCGGCAAAACCGGAACCGATCTCAAATCCTTTGGTGGCGGGAATGGCCATCATTGCTTGCGCCAGTTTGGCCTCCAGTTTCTCATACGTCGGTTCTCCCAGTCCGACCGGGACATTGCGGATGACACAGGAGACAACTCCTCCCACCGAATCGCCAATTTCTTTTAGTTCCGCCACCAGTTTTTCCATTTGAGCTGCGGCTGCATGGTCGGGACAACGGATGATGGTCGAATCGATATCTGCGCGGCTGATAGTATTGCTGTCCACGGGGGCTGAGTCGATTTCTCCCACACTGCTGACCCAGGCAATAATGTCGATATTGAATTTTTCCTGCAAAATTTTTCCGGCAACTGCACCCGAGGCGACAGTGCCGATAGTCTCTCTGGCACTGGATCTTCCGCCACCGGAAGATGCCCTGATGCCATATTTCATCTGGTAGGTATAGTCGGCATGAGAGGGACGGGGAATGTCCCGCATATTGCCGTAATCTTTCGGACGATGGTCCTTATTGGCTACCTGGAGCGCAATGGGCGTGCCAAGGGTTTTACCGTTCTCGGTGCCGGACAGGATGATGACCTGGTCGGCTTCCTGGCGGTCTGTGGAGAGGGCACTCTGGCCGGGGCGTCTTCGATCAAGTTGCGGTTGAATATCTTCTGCCGAAAGGGACAGCCCCGGTGGGCAGCCGTCGATAACCACTCCCACTGCTTTGCAATGGGATTCACCAAAAGTACTTATCTTAAAGAGTGTACCGAAACTGCTAGACATGAATAATTCTCCTTTCTCTAACTTTGTTCATGGTGTCGTAAAAAATCCACTGATTGCACAATGAAAAGACGGTCAGCGCAGAATATGCTTTTGCGACTCCAGTAACTGGCCTCGACTGTAGATGAATAAGCCGATGGAACACCCTATGATACCGGCGAGTTCATAGTTGCTCAGATTTTCATCAAGCAACAACCAGGCGAGGATTGCTGTACTCAGCGGAACAACAGACATAAAAATTGATACGGTGATTGTACCGAGGTGTTTAATGGCGTATGTGGAAAACATGAGCGCAAAAATGTTTACCACTATCCCCTGATACACGGCCTGGCTGATGATATTCTTTATGTCGGCTTGAAAAAGAGCACTTGGAAAAACAAACCAGAGCGGCAGGAAAAGTACCACATTGACCACCGGTACACTCACCAGAACGTCTCTCCACTCAAAACCCCAGTGTTTTACTCCGATCATATGCATGGTATACAGTGCTGCGACAACAAGCAACAGTATAATTCCAGTGATATGGTCCCAAGAGAACGTGTCGCCCCCGGCCATAATGAAATTTGCCAGGAAAATGAGCCCAATTGCCCCATAGCGCATAATCGATACGCGCTGGCGCAGGATGAACCAGGCGGCAATGGCGCCAAATACCGGGAGCATTCCGTTCACCAGAACCCCGACATGAGCAGCTTTGAGTTCACGTAAGCCATAAAACGACAACATGGTGTACGGGAAGCCGATACCGAGCCCTACCATGAGGTACTGATGCAGCCGGTGTTTTGACCATTGGTAGCGAAAAATTAGCGGAGAGACGCAGATTAGAGCAGTTACATAGCGCAAAAGGGTAATGTCGGCCGGCTGGAGGACAGTGTGCACCCCGTACCTTGAAATGGTGATCCATCCCGACCAGATACAAACGATACTGATACAGGCAAGGTAGGCTCTGCGATTATTCAATGTAAATTGATGCAGTTAAGGACGTTTTTTCTCAATCCGCACGTCATCCAGGCGTTATCTGCGCAAACTAAGTAGGGAGTATCTTTTATGTATCGCTACACTGCTAGCATACATCCATCAGTTAATCAATTATTTAACCTGGGCCATTGGGAAGAAAACCGGGGTCGAAGTGGTCCTGCGCGATACGTGTTATCTTTTTTTTGTCAACCGACGCCGCGCATCCGTCGATACCAGTGTTCAAGCGTAATTGGTGGTACGCCCAATCTATAACCGCAGACGATGAGCTGATTGATGACGGTCGTCCGCACGATCCCGATATTCTGCCAGCGCCGGGCAGATGTTGTTGCGTACTCAGGCAGGATAATTATTCGGCCTTTTTCTTTCATTTTTTGCATGAACACAAAATCTTCCATAATCGCCATCTCGGGAAAGCCACCGATTACATCAAACATCTTTCGGGTCGTAAAGAGAGCCTGGTCGCCGTAGGGAAAATGCAGCAGGCGGGAGCGAATATTAGCGGACCAAGCGATGATGGCAAGGCGTTTTGACGGACTGTCAATTGCCAGAGAAAAGGCACCGGCAGCAACAGCTGATCGGTTGACGGCGTCAAGAATGAGATCGGGGAAATTTGCCGGCAGCTGGGTGTCGGCATGTAGAAAGAGGAGTACCTCAGCTGTTGCTCCAGCGGCTCCGAGGTTCATCTGTCTGCCGCGCCCTCTGGGGCTGGAAATGGTTTTACAGCCGGCCTTTGCAGCCAGGGCCAGGGTGGCATCGCTACTGCCTCCGTCGACGACAAGCACCTCACAATTTTTTTTATCCACCAACCGAGCGAGGGTTTTGCCGAGAACGTCTTCCTCATTGAGGGTGGGGATTATGATCGAAAGAGTTACGGTCATAATAAACCCCTTGCCCGGGCAAAAGAAAGATCGGCTGGAAGGTCAATATCTCTTAGTGCCGGCAGGGT
Source organism: uncultured Desulfopila sp. (assembly GCA_965363495.1). Classification (GTDB taxonomy): domain Bacteria; phylum Desulfobacterota; class Desulfobulbia; order Desulfobulbales; family Desulfocapsaceae; genus Desulforhopalus_A. The sequence goes on along the minus strand of CBDTUM010000147.1, from coordinate 3,902 downwards.
CGCCACAGTATACCCGCTCTTTTCGAGGCGTTGGGTTGTCGTGGCAAAAAGTTCATTCGTCGACCAGGGCATTGCTGTAAAGAGCAGTGGCAACAGTTGCTTAGATTTTTTCGCAACCAGGCCAATCAGGTAATAACCGCCGTCCTCACTGGGACCAATGACTACCTCTTTGTCCAACAGGGCGATAAATGCCTGCTCGAGCAGATCGACGTTGATATCCGGGATATCGCTGCCGATCAGAACCGCTCTTTTAGCACCGCCAGCAAATGCGTGCATAAAGGCTGCGTGCATCCTCTGGCCGAGATCGCCATCTGCCTGGGTAACAAAGTGCATCGGGCCAAGCCAGGAGGCCATTTTTTCTCTGCTGCCGCCGGTATAGTAGACGCTTGTTGCAAGAGCCAGACGTTTTGTAAGCTGATTTGCCTGGGAAATAACTCTTTCGCTAAGCTTTTTTTGCAGCAATGCGGCCCCTTCGGCGCCAAGCTCCGCGATGAGTCTGGTTTTTGTTGTCCCCGCTTCAGGGTATCTGGTAAAGACCAGCAGTTTGCTGTTGGTTCCCATAGACTTTACAATTTAGCTCTTCATGAAAGGTTCAAATAGGGATCGAATAAAATCAAGGTCCATATATTGTTGAATTTTATTCCAGGTATCTTCGTTGCGAATTCCCTGATATCCGGTCTGGTAGGCGACCCAGGCCATGGCCGACCAGGAGATGCCCCGGAGCAGAACAAACGGAAATTTGTGGTGCATCCTCTCTTCCAGAGTGTCTCGCAGCTTTGCGGAGTGGATGTTTTGTTTATATTGCCTGATAAAGAAATCGAGACTTTCGGGAGAAAAACGAAAGCCGGTTTTCCACAGCGTGGTGAGTGGCGAGCAGAAATGACAGAGATCTGTTGAAGGGTCTCCCCAGCGTGGCATTTCCCAGTCGATAAGGTGTGTTGACTGCCGGGCGCGGTTGACTATGAAATTAGCCGAGTTGACTTCCGTATTGACAATACAGAACCATGGATCGTCAAGAAAATACTGTTCCTTCGCTCTGGCAATTGCGGCCCAGGCTTTTACCTCCAGGAGAAAGCTGCGGAGAGCATCATTGGCCAGATCCGAGTTGAAATAGGTTTCCAGCAGGCCGACGCATTCGTCAAAAATCAAAGAGAGGGGCCGTTTTTCAACAATTAGATGGTTGTGCTCCTCGGCAATCTTCAGCTGATGGATGATTGACAGGGTCTTTGCCGCACCGGCCAGATCCAGGTGGTAATCAAGCGGGCAGCCGGGCAGGTATTCCATGATCGATATTCCCCGGTCAATAAGGCTGCGGCTATCATCGACAAAAAATGGTACGGGGGTGACACCGGAGTCCTGCAATAGTTGCAGTGTCTTGAATTCATAGAGGATCTGGTCGTCCCTGTGTATCTGAGATGCCATGTTGACCCGAAAAACCAGTTGTCTTGCTGGCGATTGTAACAGGTAATTCAGATTATATTCCCCGCCTGCAAGGGGTGCTACGGTAAAAGAGCGACCGCTCATGGCAGGGACATCATCCCAGCACTGTTGTTCTATATAGAGCTTGACCGGACCGAGGTATTGATCGAAGGGGTTTATTGTCGATGTCATGGTTTTTGGGTGAGTGGGAAAATGTGCAGCCGGGCAGGAGGAAAATGCAGCCAGACAGCTTGTTCTCTGGTGCAATCCGGACGCAGGGAAAGCGCGGTGAAAATGTTATTTCCGGCCTCGATTGTTACACGGGTAGTGGAGCCTTCAAATTGTATCTGCACTATCTTTCCTGCTATGGTGTTCTCTGTTTCGCTGGTGCTCAGAACAATATCTTCCGGTCTGATTACGGCAAGAGTCTTGGGCGAGTCGCCAAGTGGCGTGGTGCAGCTGACTGCGCCGCTCTGGAATATACCATTATGGATTGTGCCGCTCATGAAATTGGTGCAGCCAAAAAAACGGGCCACATCCGCATCGGCGGGCTGATAGAAAAGCTCTGCCGGAGTTCCGGTCTGCCGCAGTCTGCCGTCAAGCAGTACGCATACCCGGTCACTGATGGCCAGAGCTTCACTCTGGTCATGGGTCACAAACAGCATCGTGGTACCCGTTTGTCTTTGGATGGTGCAGATAAGCTCGCGCATCTGCTGGCGAAGCTCCGCATCGAGGTTGCTCAGTGGTTCGTCGAGAAGCAGGACAGAGGGTTCAAGTACCAGGCCGCGGGCCAGAGCCACTCGCTGTTGTTGTCCACCGGAAAGCTGATGGATTTTGCGATGTTTAAATTTTTCAAGGCCGGTGATCTCAAGTATCTTATCGATCTGTCTGGTAGCATCCGGTCTTTTGATGCCGGCCATCTTCAACCCAAAACCGATATTTTGGCCGACATCGAGAAAGGGGAAGAGCAGCGGCTTCTGGAAGATTAAAACCGCATCCCGTTTTTCTGCGGGGAGATGATCCACCCGTTCGTCGTTGATGAGAATGGAACCGGAAGCAGGCTGCAATAATCCGGCAATGGCTTTCAGGATTGTGGTCTTGCCTACGCCACTGGGGCCGAGCAGGGAAACCATCTCACCATCTTTGATATCTAACGAGAGGTCCTGGATAACCGGTTTAGTGCTGAAGCTGATTGTCAAGCTGCGCAGTCCCAACCTTCCCATCAGCGCACTCCCTGCAGACCGCTGCGGCCCAGATTATGGGCACTGCCCCACAGGGCAAGAAGAGCCGGAAGTATGAACACCAGACTGACTGCAGCCGCCACCGGACGGTCGCCGCTATCCATCAACGAAAAAAGCAGGATCGGCAGGGTGAGCATTTTGCCGCCGCCTATAATCAAGGTGCTGAGATACTGGGACCAGGAGAGCAGAAAAGAAAATAACGCTGCAATCGTGATCCCGGGGAAGATCATGGGCAGCATGACCTGCATGATAATTTTCGCTGGCGAGGCACCAAGTGATCGTGCCTGTTGTTCAAAATCCGGATTATAATCGGTAAAGACACCCCAGATAACAAAGATGGTATAAGGAAGACAGAAGCTGAGATGGATAAGCACCACTCCAGTAAAAGTTTCGGCTAGTCGCAGTTGAATGAACCAGAAGTGCAGCCCCATTGAGATCGATAGCGGCGGCACGATTATCGGCAGGAGCAGCAGTAAGGAAATCAGTTTTTTACCGGGAAAATCATACAACCCCAAGGCGCGTCCGGCAGGGATGCCGAGAATGAGTGAGACGAGGGTGGTGACGAGCGCAAGAGAAAAACTGGCCCAAAGACCGGTAACTATCTGGCCGCCTGCGGTTCCAAACACATACGTCCAGGCCCGCGGTCCAAAAGATTGCGGCAGTAAGTCAGGATAGAACCAGCGCTCACTCATGGACCAGAGCACAAGCGGCAGAAAAGGTACAAGTACGCAGAGCAGCACGGAAAAAAACAGTATTCGCTTCTGCACTTTCATATCGTCAAACCTCTTTTGCGGCCAAAATGCAGGAAAATTTGCGACAAGACGATAGCCATAATGACGATTGCGGCGATGATCAGGCCAATAGCAATGCCTTCTGGTCTTGCTAACAAATCGATATCGCTGTAGTTTTTGTAAGCCCAAACCGGCAGTGCCATGGGGTAGGTGCGACCAAGCAAAAAAGGAACTTCAAAGGCGCCGAAGGTAAAGGCAAAGACTATCAGACAGGCAGCTCCAAGACTTGGTCCGATGACCGGCAGAATAATATGGGTGAAGCGTTGCAACCTTGATGCGTTTAAGGTTGCACCTGCCTCCAGGAGTTCCGTTCCCATGTTTTTTAGGACAGAAAGCAGCATAAATGTAATAAACGGGATCTCCTTCCAGATATAGACGGTAAGAATGCCGATCCCCCAAGTATCGTTGACTAACAGTGGGAACTCGGCAGGGCTTTGGATTATTGCCAGGG
>CBDTUM010000146.1:0-10618 GCA_965363495.1 uncultured Desulfopila sp. | reverse complement strand
GTCGCCGGCCGCAAACCCGGGAAACCTAAAATGGTATCAAAAATCGAGATCCGGACCGGCTGCAGGATGCCCCGAAGGGCTGAATCAAACCTACAGCAATGGCATAATAACCATAAATAGTACTGAAACGTGAATCGGGCCGGTTACGTCCTCTCTTTTTCCTATTGTCCATTTTTTGCTTTCCACTGGATGCTTTGGTTATGTGCTTAGCCATATTCCTTACTGATGATTTCTTTCGCAGCTGAATGAGCTGCCTCTGGGCTGTCGAATGTTCGCTGTATAAAATAGAAAAATGCAACCTCAAATTCAGCCAACTCAATGAATACGAAATTGTTGGTAGAATGAAAAAAGTGAAAGTCAGGATTTGTAGTTGAAAAGACCACTAATGAATTAATCCTTGCTGATTTAGACTTGACGCTAAGCGTTTTTCAATGAACCTCTCAAGTTTGAAAACACCTTGTATGGACTTGTGTCTATTGGTCCTTGAAACATCGCGATAGGCATTTCCCCGATATATGGAATATATTCAGTACCCTTTACCCTGTTTAGCTTTCTACGTAGATCAAGCACTTGAAATTTATACTCTAAGGTTTCAAACCAAAGGATAATTAACTCAGTTGTTTCTGTAGTGAAACTGCTATTCTGGATATCAACTCTCTCATTAGGGTATACCTTATCGAGGCGTTAATTCTGAGACACTTTTCCGTCTCATTTACATTGATATTTTCTATTTGAGACGATATTCTGTCACGGTCTAAACCCTAATGATACAAATGGTGCTAAATATGACACTTTACGGATATGCCCGCGTTTCCACTACCGACCAAGACCCAACAATCCAAGAACAGGCGCTACGTGCTGCCGGTTGCAGTGTAGTACGATCAGAAACAGCTAGTGGTAACCAGCGTGCTGGACGCACTGAACTCGATACGTTGCTTGAATTTTTACGTCCTGGCGACACCTTGGTTTTTCCCAAAAATATTTTCTGGATTTTCGCATGCCCATATGGTAACATTTATGTATCCAACATGAGGAGATGGAGTGAGAATTGAGGAGTATTTAACCAGGGATGGCAAGAGTCCTTTTGAAAGTTGGTTCTTAAAGCTTGATGCACGAGCAGCGGCAAAAGTGACAACCGTTCTTACTCGGTTAGCTGGCGGGAACACCTCCAACGTCAAATCGGTTGGAGCCGGAGTTAGCGAATATAAAATTGACTTCGGACCTGGCTACCGGATTTATTTCGGCTGGGATGGTCAGACGCTGGTAATCCTTTTGACCGGTGGAACGAAGAAGCGCCAGCAGGACGACATTGAAATAGCCAAAGAACTCTGGCAAGAATACAAACAGCGCAAAAAAGAACAGAATGGAGGTTGAGATGCCCCTGACAAAAAAATTCAAAGATACCGTGATGGCACGCGCCAAAGCAGATAAAGATTTTCGTGAAGAGCTGATCATTGAGGCAACCAACGCTCTTTTAGAAGGTGATATCGATACGGGCAAGAGCCTGATTAAAGACTATCTCAATGCTACGGAGGCTTTTTCTGTCGTTGCCGATCAGCTTCATAAAGATGAAAAAAGCATCCGTCGTATGCTGGGACCGAGTGGCAACCCAACCCTGAAAAACTTCATCGGCATTCTGAAGGCATGTAGTGGTACAGAACTTCTAGATTTGAAAATCTGCCACCACTAAATTTCAGGGTCGATGCTAGGAGAGCGTTCTGTAATGGATGTGGCACCGATTCAAATGAATATCATTCCAGCCAATAGCAATTTGAATCGTATAATGGAGATCGGCCACCGTGCTATCACTATGAAAGAGCAATCGTCGCCAAATCATAGGACTAATCCCCTGGAGCCATACCTTCAGTTGATAAATATGAGTTTGCCTGAGCTCTGGTATAACCCCTCGTTTTTGGCTTCTATTTCGTATATTGGATTAAAAACTCGGCGGGTCATTTTTATGAGTGCAGAAAGTAGACTTTTTTGCACAATATGCCTGATTGAGGTTTTCAGCTCTCTTTCTCCTTAATTTGAGTGCAAAAACCTTTGTAGAAATCATAATGCATTTATGTCTAATATGTATTAAGTTTTTGCACTATGAAAACAATCGCTTTCGCATCTTCGACAATTTCGCCACATAGGATCGGTTACGCCCGTGTCAGCAGTATCGGCCAAAACCTCGACTCTCAGGTTGATGCGTTACAGCACGCTGGTTGCGGCAAGATCTTTTCCGAAAAGATGACCGGCTCGCGGATGGATCGGCCAGAATGGAATCGGTTTCTGGAATATGTCAGGTCAGGCGATACGCTAGTGGTGACCGAACTCAGTCGTATGACGCGCTCTTTGCTGGATCTACTCGAAACAGCCAAAGTGCTGGAGCAACGTCAGATCAACCTCGTTTCTTTACGTGAAAACATAGACACCTCCACAGCTACCGGACGTTGCTTTCTGTCGATGATGGGAGCTATTCACCAAATGGAGCGGGAGTTGCGCGCAGAGCGGGCTGCAGCGGGTCGGTCATCAGCTAAAGCGCGGGGCAGAACCGGGGGAAGACCTAAAACTGACCCCGCAAAATTGGAAAATGCCAGGATTTTGTACGAAAACTCAGACAAGACCGCAGCCGAGGTTTGTGAGATTGCCGGCGTCGGCAGAAGGACATTTTTTGCCCACATCGCCGCAAAGAGAAATGAGCTCGCGAAACTTGAAATTTAATGAGCGTTGTGGATTGACAACGCAGAATTGTAGGCTACTTCAGAAGAGCCTCCCCCGGTTTTGCATGCTCTCCGAAACGGGCTTTTAAGTACCGCACCAGCCTTCGACCCTACCTGAGAGAGCCTGAAGGAGCAGTTCCTTTGGGCTACTCACCTGGGCAGACGGGAGCCTTTGGGCTCCCTCTGACCCGATGAAACCGGTCCTTGACGGAGCGCTTTAACACCTCATATTCCAAATTGCCGTAGTCCCGTGCTCTTGTACTACTTTCATTGCTTGGTGGTAATCATTACGTGCCTTTTGATTTGAGTGCCTGGTTATATACCTTTCCCTTTTAACGTCCAGTTGAGAGAACGAAAACACCCGGGTTTGATACTTACCATGAATATTAATACCGACAACAATCCTACCCCGGCAAGGCACAAATACATCAAAGAGAAACCAATCAGGTCTGCAAGATATCCTAAAACAACTCCCGCTGCCAGCACACCGAAATCAAAAGCACCATAGAAAAAGCTATAAATTTTACCTCGATCCTTTGGCTCAGTGTTATCCGCCATTAAGGCAGTCAAAGTCGGCGCACAGAGGGCAGAACCAATGCCATAGAGTAAGGCTGCCACAAGTAAAACAGTCAGCGTTGTTATTTTGGCGATAAATACAATAGACAGCAATAAGATTAGGAAAGGGTAGAAAAACATCGGGCCTCGACCGTAGGTATCTGAAAAACGGGAAACGAAAAACCGACAGAATACAATCACTGCTGAAGCTGTCAAAAAGAAGAGCCCTGCATTAACAACCCCTTCGCCCTTCAACATCAGGGGTAGGAAGGTGAAAATTCCACCGAAAATCATTCCTTCCACCAAAACAATGGCAGAAGAAACCACAACCACCCTTTTAAAAATTACCTCCCTATAGGTTATAGATTCTTGGGTGGATCGATCAAATATGGGCTCATGAATAAACAGGACAAGCACAAGCCCAACAATACCGGCTAATGAAGACACCAGCAGAGCGTAGCCCATACCAAAATGAGTATACAGGGTCACCCCGAACCACGGCCCTAATGCCATGGACAATGTAGATGCAATACTCATTTGCCCTAAAATTTCCCCCCGACGATGGACAGGAGCAATATCAGAAACCAAGGTTGGCAAGGAGGTAGTAAAAAAGGTGATACCAATACCATGAAAGAACCGAACGCCAAGCAGGTACATAAATGAATCGTTCACCAAATACAGAGGAGGAGCGATAATGAAAATCGTCAATCCTATCAAGAGCGAGAGGCGACGACTCCGGCGATCCGTCACCTTGCCGGAAAGGGGACGAAACACCAAAACCCCGAGAGCAAAAGCCCCGAGCACCATCCCAAGCTCCAGGTTCGAGTAGCCCAAGTCATCCAGGTAGAGCGGCAAGGTTGGCATGAGCATCATTTCATTGAAAAAGAATAGAAAGCTGGCAATAAACAGCAGGCAGAGGTTTTTATTCTTGAGGATATAACTCACAACAGAATAACCTCATAGATTATCAACCCTACTTTGCGGGAGATCGATTTTAAAATCATGTTTGTGAAGCTCTTTCCATATATTGGTTTTCAACATGAGGCAATTCTGACGGCGAGATTTGCAGCTTCAGTGGCTGCCCCAACGACGGGAATGAGAACAAGAACCAATATCGTAAGATATAAGCAGAAGACCCAATCACACATCAATAGCGGAATGCGGCAACGGCAAAAGATAGGCCTCCTCCTGAGGTAATCAAGAAGATTAAGTCATTTTTCTTCAACTTGTTGTTCTTGGCAGCATCGTCTAGGGCCATTGGTATGCATGCAGCACCGGTGTATGCATGTGTTTCCATGATGGTGTAAGCTTTTTGACGTTCGACGTTCAGGTTGTCCATCGTTTCATATATACTATTGATGTTAATCTGGGTCATGAAGAAGTGATCCACATCGTTTGGTTCAATGGAGAGTTGGTGACAAAGTGAGAGGATCATCTTCGTCCACGTCTCTGCATTTTTTTCTTTAGGAAACTTCCTGGTAAATTTGAAACAATGATCTCCCTTGGCTAAGGCCTCTTGGGAAATTGGATAATGCGTCCCTCCTGCGTAGATTCCCATCCACTCATGAAACTGACCTTCCGTATGTTGCTTGGCCCCCAGGAAACCTCGATCCCCGCTTTCTACCGCAGACAACAAGACGGCTCCCGCTCCATCGGCAAAAAGAGTTACGGTTTCCTTGTCGGTCTTATCCAAATATTTGCTCATTGCGTAGCCACCAATGACAAGAATATTGGAGTATTCAGTACTTGATATGATATATCGGCTTGCCACGTCCATCCCTACCACGAAACTGGAACAGGCCGCGTTCAAATCGAAGGCCCCGGCGTTTGTTGCTCCCAACCGATACTGAACAGCAGATGCTGTCGAGGGAGATATGTGTTCGGGAGTATCGGTGCCGATAATAATCAGGTCGATATTAGCCGCTTCCAATTCGGCGTTTTTCAGAGCTTTTCGGCCGGCTTCTACACATAGGTCAGCTGTTGACTCTTGCTCACTGCACCACCGACGTTCCTTTATTTTCAGGTTGGCCTCCAGCCAAGTACCGACGTCTTCCCCCAGAAGTTTGTCAAAGTAAGGGTTCCGCAGAACCTGGGTTGGAGCATATGAGCCCGTGGATCGGATTATAGCATTTCTCATGATTTTTCCTCAAAGATGGCTTTTTTTAGTAGGTAGCTGCCGTGCTGGGCATCTAACCTCGAGCTCAGTGGTTTGCGGGTCAATAGCAAAATGTTCTTATACCATATGATAAGCTTAGCGATGTTACACTTCGGAAACCGCAGACCTAAGCAGAACCTATTGAAACATATAGAGAAGCTGTAAGGTTAGCAACAAGCAACGCTCTTACTGCAGCACGTAATTTAATCTCAGATCAAGAATGTCTTGAGAAAATTGTTACGCTTACTGTATTTATTGCGACAGAAGAAGGTGTTACGGCGCACGCCAAGTTGGCAGATTTTGCCGCAGAGTATTTATTTGAAGAAATGGGAGACTGTGGCATTGGTAGTCGAGCAGCAATAGGGGTTGCTTCCCTACCTGGCAATGCTCCTGTTGAAATTCAGCTTGTAGCTGCAATAGCTGATCTTTAATTACATGGTACCTTTATTTTACATGATCATTCTAATATCACCTTCTGACTCAGGCTCAGGAGGTTTTTCATCGACTATGATATGCTCTGGCAATATTAACTTTGATGTAAATAAGGCAGCTAGACCTTATTCCTGACCGGTTCCGCATGTGCTCATCCCTAAATAAATTGCCTTAATAGGTTTGAATCTGTTTTGCCATCGGTCATTAAACGTAACCAATATTTATTTTAATGAACTTTTTCGATCATCTCGGGTACTGGTGAATGTTTGCCGTTCGAAGGTTATTCAGCATTTTAACAAAGCAATATCCGTATTCTCGCTCTTTCTTTTTCCGGCAGGAGCTGCAGAGTAGTGATGTTGCCACGATCAAGGTGGGTGGAGATGATCTGTGCTCCCTCTGAACGTATCGATATCGGCAAACGGCCCCGGGTCTTGAGGAAGAAGGGCCCGCTGTTACTCGGCATATCCCCTGGTAATGCCCGCAGGTCAATGACGATGGATTCAGCATCAATAGAGAGCTTGCCGAAATAGAAAAGAGCCGCCTGCCTCCAGCAGGCATCGTAATTTTCGGATAGAATGTACTCGGGTCCGGTTGCTCCATCAAGCAGCATATCCGCCCAACCATCGACGATATCGCTGCTGAGTCCAGGGTCGGGATGCAGCAGGTTGCCCCAGTGCAGAGGCAGGATCGGTCCGGAAAAATCCCAATGTGGCAGGCTGGCCGACACATGCCATGGGACAGGTGCAAGTCCTCGTTCCAGAATGCCCACCCCATGCTCCCAGGTGATCTTTTCATGATGCGGCGGAGTGAAGCGTTTTGCCCGGGAAAAGCGGGTTATCACATGACGAATGCCGTAATCGTGCAGGAGTGCCTGTATCGATTCTTTACCGTTGCCGAAACTGTGGTTGAGTGCCGGAGGAAAAAAAAGACGGGGGAATTCCGAAAATCCATTGTGTTCGAGAATCATGCCGAAAGCCTCAAGATGAGACCTGATCATCTCTCTTGGCCGCATGTTTCCGCGGCTGTCATGGAATTCGGAGCGCTCCATTTTTCCTTCATGCCAGAACTCATGACAAAGCGCGTGTAAGCCCAATTCAAGCGAGCCCCTTTGGCTGTGCAGGTATTCTGCCGTTTCATCGAGCCACGGGCCCTGATTTTTCCGGTTATTCCAATGCTTTCCCATCCATGTCGCGCCCTTTATGCCGGCCAGGACGTTGTCTCTATCCCATTCACAAAGCACCATTCCCAGAGCAATACGTATCCCAAGCCTGTCGGCCAACCGGACAAGGGCCTGGTAATCAGCCAGACAGTGTCGCCTGGGAAACGCGTTGCGATACGGTTGCTGAGCGGCCGAGCCGTCCTCTCCCTGCCACCACCCGACATCCTCAATCACCGGAAAAACCGGCATTGGTAAAAAGATGTCGCAATTTTTATAGGTGATGTGCTGCATCTTGTCCCTCAGAGGCTGATCCATCGTCTGATGGCAGGACCGTCTCGCCGAGAGCGGTCCAGGTCAATGGTTTTCCAGCTATCGTATGCAAGCGATTCGCTGCGGGGATCCCACTTTTTCGGTTTTCTTGAAAAAACATGCCAGAGAAGCGGTTCCATTCCTGCCCCCCATTGGACTTTGAACCGGCAGGTAGGGGCATCGGGCGAAGAACGACCGAAGTCGAACCATAGGCAATCATTTCCGATCGCATATTCGAGCATGGACCAGTACAGCAGCATATTAGCGCAGGATGGCCGGTAACGTCGCAGAGATGAGGCCCATGGGTTGTAGAGAGTGTCATTATGCAGCAGGACGACAGCTGCCGCTGCAGGTTGACCATGCAGGGAGATGACAATGATTCCGGTTTGTATGGACTCGTTGTTTGCTAGGTTTCGAAAGAGTTCAGGGGCGTGAACGGGTGAGCCGAGATCGCGCATATTTTCAGAGAAAACTGTATAAAAATCGGTAAGAAGTTCAACACCGCCTGCTTGCACAGTGCAACCACATCTCCGGGCCTTACGAATCTGATTGCGAACTTTTGCGGCGAGCTCCGACCAGAGCATATCCACTGATGGAGGAAGAGGTCGCAAGAGTCCCGTCTTGAAATCATAGGGTGTGTAGCACCATCTATCGATGGCTTTTTGCTGCTTAAAAAAGTTTTGCAAGGCACCGTCCTGACGGAGTTCCACATGCTCTGCCCCAAGTTCGTCGGCTTTTTCCAGGGCCGCCAGGAGCAGTCGATGGCCACTCTCCCAATCATCTGCCAGCATGCCCGCCGCATCGGTGTAGGGAAGTGAGATCAACCGTTTTTCTTTACCTGGCGGGTTGAATAGAACGAGGGGGAGAATTCCGCATATTCGGTTTCTTCGGGGGGGGCTAGCGGCTAGTCGGAAGATCGGCAGGGTATAGGTTGCAGCGAGGCCTTCTCCCCAATCGAAAAGATGGGAATATTTTGCGGCAACATTTTTAGTTGCATATGCATTCCACTGTTTCTTTTCTGGATTTGGCGTAATATCAATCATATTGGCAATCTTTTACCGGTATAATATGGCAGGGTATACGTCGGTATAGAAAAAAACTATCAGCCGCGTTTTTGCTATAAGAACAACGTATTGGTAATGTCGCTCATTCTGGCTATACTTCCTGCAAGTGCAATATAAACGAAAAAAATTCATATGAATAATGTATAATATGTATCTTTCTACTGAACAACTCACATTTGCAAACCTGAACCGACCTGTCAATACCCATACGATCCAGTCTCTTCATGAAAAAGGCAGTGGTGAATTCAATGAGGACGTCTTGCTTGCGGAAGGTGATCTCCTTGGTGTCTTTGACGGGGCAACGAGCCTGGATAAACGCCGTTTTCAAGGTGGTTTGACCGGTGGTTTGCTTGCCGCAAGGATAGCTGCTCAGGCTTTTCACGGCGGTCACCGCTCTCTTAATCAACTGGCTAAAGAGGCAAACCGAAGTATTCAAAAAGCCCAGTCAAGTGAAAGCATCTCTCTAAACGAACGCCATAAGCTCTGGTCCACCAGTCTTGCTGTGGTCCATTTGGATGGCAATCAACTTGAATATTGCCAGGCCGGCGATGCCCTTATTCTTTTCATTTTTAAAGACGGCACTTATCAGGAGGTTATCCCGGATATTGATGTTGATCGAGACACCCTGCAATTGTGGAAAGAGGTGCAGGGGGTATCAGCTGCGCCTATTCACGAAGTTCTGGCCGAGCAAATCAATAAGGTACGATTGGAGATGAATGTCAGTTATGGCGTGTTGAACGGGGAACCCGAGGCCCTGGATTTTATTCGCCATGGGTATGCAGATCTAACTGGTGTCAGCGACATCCTGCTCTTTACTGATGGACTGCATCTCCCCCGGGAAAATCCGCTGGAAGAACACGACTGGCAATCCTTTGTCCGGCTCTATCTCCAGGGTGGATTGCAGGCTGTCCGCGATCATGTCCGGCAGTTACAACAGCAGGATCCGGATTGTCGCAAATACCCCCGCTTCAAGATGCACGACGATATCGCCGCAGTGGCAATCAGTTGTTGATTGCCTTCTTGCAGGTGAAATCAAGAATGAAGAGATGGCAGTATCCCCTCAGCCGAGCGAGTTCCTGCTGGTCTCTCTGGCCGTGAACCGTTACGGATTCACCCTTCTTTGCTGCCGGTTCCAGGCAGTGTTGACCTTCTTCCCCTTTTCCCGATCCGGCGATATGGAGAGGTACTTTTGCTCTTTGTATCGTTTTCCATACGTTTTGATGCATTAGCGCATCAAACGGTTTGGCAAAGGTACGTTTCCGTGTGTCATTGAGTACTTGCAGTACTTGCTTCTGCTTCTGTAAAAAACTAGGTAAAGTATTGTGATGAGACGATATATTCAAAATAATAGCAATTCAGTAATCACCAGAAAATATGCATTGTATATCTTTTGATCCATTTGTAAATCAAATTATATTAAAATATTCCAATGTGTTGGGCAGCTTTGATGCAGTTGTGTATCGAGAGATTGCGCCTTCGTTTTCGTTTCCCCGTCTATCTCCCTGGTTTGACATATTTTATCGAAATTCCGGAACATGGTATCTCTTTTGCTAGTCTAGCCGGTACTCCTTAAAAAGCCACAAACCCTCAACAGAGAGAAAGGTTATGTCAACATTTGCCAACAGAAAGCAGGTACTTGAAATTTTAGTGGAAAATCTGAAAAATTCTCAGCCAGAAGTGGTGAATTCCCAACATATCGCAAATAAACTGAAGATGAGTGAAAAGGACACCTGTCAGTTAATGAAGATAATGCATCAAATGGGTGTTGTCATTAGTGATGTCGAGGGACAAAAATCGCTTATCACCAGGGAAGGGCTGCACTGCGTAAATCAATAGGCTTTTTCCTTTAGCTAAGCAGGGTCTGCAGGGCAATAGACAAGCTGATAGTGCAGGAATTGTCTGCTTGTCTCCGTGTAATTTATAGTTATAATATTGCGTTGTACCTTCGTCGTGAGCCTCTGGTGTGTGCTCGTCAGTGAAGCTGGCCGGACATTTCCTGTTGAAAATCCGGCAAAGATCTTTCAGCCGAGGCCGTTCATGACTGCCAGATAAAAAACATGTCATGATTGCTCTCTAAATTTCTAAGGAGAAGTACTAATGAAAGAACTATGGATAAACGGTGAATGGCTCCCCGGTGAAAAGAGTGTTGTCATAAAAAGCCCTTTTGATGGAGCAAGTATTGGTGAAGTTGCCGTCGCTTCCAGGGCCCAGGTATCTTTGGCCGTAGAGGCTG
>CBDTUM010000145.1:0-10820 GCA_965363495.1 uncultured Desulfopila sp. | reverse complement strand
TTGCCCAGGAACTATGATGGATGGTGATGGAGATGGGACACCTTGTGAAAGGCAGTGGTGTAACTGAGAAAATTCCACAACAACATGTAAAAAAATATTACACACTTTACCGTTGGTAGCTACGTAATGACGGTATCCGCTATCACAAAAGAGACCAAGTCCGCTTTTGGCTTTTGCATTCGTGCTTGAGGAAAAAAAGTTCAGATATCTTCTGAAGACCTGGAAAGACTTAATTGAAAATATGTGAACCATTGAAGGATCACGACAAGGTCTCCGTAAATAATGCCATCATTGTGCGAAACACGTCAAAATGTGTTCTACACAGAGATAAACTCCTTGTTAGGCAAAAAATAATTTGGCACAAAAGTATTATGACCCGTAGAGAAAACAGTATTTTTGAGGACATTGCAGATATAACATCAAAATTCCCCTGGTGGGTAGGTGTCTCTTTAGCCTTGGTCTCCTTCTTGTTTTTACACTCGTATGCAGGAAAGGAGCTTCCGCCAGTTACGGTAACAGGGGTAGATGGAATCTTTAAGAGTGTCCTCCCCGGTTTGTTGCACGCTCTTGCGTTCTTTGGTCAGATGATACTCCCTGTAGCGTTTTTGTTGGGATCAATGGCTTCTGTAATTCTGAAAATTAAAAGAACAAAGTTATATGACAAAACATCCCGCAGCGTTTCTCAGAATTCTTTAGGTAATATGTCCTGGCAGGATTTTGAATATTTGGTAGGAGAATACTTCCGGCGTCGGCAATTCAGCGTGGAAGAAACCAAATCTGGTGCAGATGGGGGCGTTGATCTGATTGCTACGAAAGGGATGGAAAAATATCTTATTCAATGTAAGCACTGGAAAGTATACAAGGTCGGAGTCAATGTTGTCCGGGAGCTGCTGGGAGTTATGGTTGCAGTCGGGGCAACAGGTGGATTTGTAGTTACTTCAGGTGAGTTCACCAAAGATGCTATAAACTTTGCAAAGGCCAACAATATTATATTATTGGATGGCAAAGAACTGTTTAACAGCATGAGATCATATGCGATATCCGAGGGGCAACCAAAGAAGGAAAAAGTCGGAAATCTGCAAAAAATCGCATGTGCTCTCTTAGTCCTTTTGTTTGTTGCTGTGAGCTATTTTTTGTTGTGCCCCGAATCAAGTACGTCCTTCTATTCAATTTTACCATCCGAGATAAGGGGATTTCTCCTTAACGGTAAAGAGTATCGCGACACAAAAAATACTCAAAGCAGCACGCCAGTTAAGCAGGCTGAACAAAAAGATGGCAGATTTACACATGATCAGGTCACAAGAGCCATGGAAGAAGTTCTCAGTGAAAAGAAAAGTGAGCAGCTTAAAAACATAAAGGCAGATCAGAAAGGAGAGGAGCAAAAATATCTTTATGAAATAGAACTTTTTTCAGGGGGACGGATTTCCACAGATAACGTAACTATCACAAAAAAGGAAATCTCATTCAAAAGTGATAAGGGGCTTATTGTTTTTCTCAAAAGAGAGGAAGTCAAAACCATGAAGAGAATTAAATTGGATTAATAGATTGGAAATATGTTCATATTTGCCGGGGCAATTTGCCACGCATCCTCAGGAAATGACTAACCTTCGTAACATGTGGATATTCGAGTTATTTAAACACGTTCAAAACTCCTCCAATTTCTGCTCATGCTTAATTGGCTATTTCTGCATAATCCATTTTCATGCACAGAAGGAGTATTGTGAAAAATTCAGGTGAAATGAATAAGTTTGAAAAAATTTCCGAAGCAAGAAATATTCTTGAAGTTCCGGAAGAAGCAACAATGATTTCAATTAAATCAAGCTATAGGAGAATGCTGGCCAAATGGCATCCGGACACTTGTTTAGAGAACAAGGATGAATGTAATGAGATGACTCGTAAAATTATATCTGCCTATCAAACGATCCAAGATTATTGTTCTCACTACCAATACTCTTTTACAGAAGATACGGTAAGAAAACACCGGTCGCCGGAAGAATGGTGGTTTGAACGTTTTGGCGTCGATCCCCTATGGGGGGACGGAAAGCTGCAGAAGTAAATATTTCTCACTTCTGTACCTTTTTTTTTGGCTGGTTTTAGCGTAGTATTTGTCGCCAACAACAGATCACCCCTTATTACTTGAGGCTATTTCAAATGGAAGGAAAGCTGGTTTGTTACTGTTTTAATTATTCAGAATCAGATTTGGAAACCGATATACGTAAAAATGGAAAATCTACGATTGAGGAAAAGATAAAGGCAGAAAAAAATGCAGGTTCATGTGGGTGTGCCACAAAAAATCCATCAGGGAAATGATGTTTGGGTGACGTTCACCGTGAAGTGAACAAGATTTACCAGCGCGAAGGTATCAAACGGAGAATCAATATTCCGTTGATGTAGTAGCTCTGTTGGAAATTTTCTTACACACCAAAAGTTGTAACTATCCTTTGACAAAACTGCCCCTTAAATTTTACCGGGCATGGACATTTATACCGCCTGCTACGGCATGGCAAAAATGATTAAAAACATGTCAGCGAGACACACAGCTTTTGTGTAAAAGAATAATAAAATGATTACCAGAAGCGAAAGACCTTCAGACATTGAGCCGATCGCCGAAGTAACCAAGGCTGCATTTGAGGATCATTCTTTCAATCTACAAACTGAGCATTTAATCATTCAGGATCTCCGTGCCGCTGACGCACTAACCATATCGCTTGTGACTGAAATTGATGGGCGGGTTGTTGGGCATATTGCCTTTTCACCCGTTACGATTTCCGATGGCACAACGAACTGGCATGGCCTTGGTCCGGTGTCTGTGCTGCCGGAATACCAGGGTCGCCGAATAGGCACAGCGTTGATCAGTCGTGGGTTAGCCATGCTGATGTCTATGGGTAGTAAAGGTATTGTGCTTGTGGGATTGCCTGCATACTTCAACAGGTTTGGTTTTAAAAATCACCCTCAGTTAATCCATGAGGAGACACCACAGGAAATCTTTTTTGCAAAGTCTCTTGTTGGACGAGTGCCAAGTGGAACCGTTGAATTTCATCAGGCATTTAAACAGTTGTCAATGATTGAAAAAGATGTCATTGCCGATGTTATTATCGACTATGCTATTGCTGGTATAAAGGTTGACCTTGCGGACCCGGTAATTGAAAGTCTGATAAAAAAGGAAATTTTGACTGAAATGCCAGATGGTAAGTTCGTAATGCGACCCTCAGCACTTGCAGTATATGACACATATCTTGCTAAGATTGGTCAATTTAGGGCTACAGAGATGAGTCGTGTACACAAAAATCCGATATTGGCAGCGGTTAAGTATGGAAAGGGATGATGATCCACCAGAAGAAAGAACATCGTAAAAGGTGCCGGCCACAGTTTACTATCTTCCACGGGTAGAAGGTGAAAAGGTACTCTGTTTCTGGATAAGGTCGTGCCGATACCACAATAATATCGTGCAACCAGGCCATAGGCTCGTATTGGCGATATCTAGCTATTACATACAGCTTTTCTGTCGCGTAGATTTTTCCTGTTTACACCCGCACATGAGTCAAGGAATCTCCTATGGAGACGACCTGTCGTGTTTTCTGGAAAAGCAAGACAACTTGGACCTATTCCTTCCCATATTCTGGAAACATCCACTTAATTCACTGCCGAGATTTTCTCTTTCAGAATCCCCCCCCTTCAAACAGCTTTAGTACTGATGCAAAATAGTTACCCGCCCATTGTGTCTGCTACAATGTGGTATTATTTTATGGCATATGAAAAATTGTTAGAAGTTCTGGAAATATCTCGCTCCCCGTTGCATCCCACTCCTGGTTAAGCTGGATTTAGAATGTGTTGACTCTGTTTTAGGCTATTTTCCACCTGGAAAAGAATGGAACAGAGCAGCAAGACTGGAACCACGATGGGCGAGCTACAAGTAACTAATGGGGACAAGTATGGCTGACGAAGGCAAAAGATTTTCGTAAGCGTTCACCAGCACCGAATCTGTTTTGTCATCGGTCGGTAAACTTACCAATTGTAGAGTTTAAGGACCTCTTCCGCGCATCTTCGGCACAGGTAAACGCTTACAGCTCGGAGGTTATATTTGATTTTCAGCTTTCCCGGTGAACGATTACAGATTTTCTGTCAAATGACCATGTGAGGAGCCGTGTGTGTAAATAATGCAGGCAGGGGTCTCTGACAGGGAGGTCGGGTAACTGGTGGTCCTGCTTCGATTACAACATAAAACGATGTACTGCACTGAATACAAATGGACACCTGATACCCGCTCAACCGAGGCTCAAAATTTCTTCAATTGAAACAAAGGAGTGATTTGCCATGTCAATTCCCATAGCACTACTCAAAAAAGTACGGTGTCGTTTTCTTTGCAAGGATTCGGGAAAGCCAGTTTCGGGAATCGTTGCCACTTTGGAAATTGGTGTTGGTGAAGCGACAAACCTCACCCTTGTGCCGCTGGGCACCCTGCAGTCTGATGGCGCTGGATATATGTCATTCGACCTCAAATATTTTATCCATCGGGGTGCCGTTATCGCGGAAAAACTGTTGCTTTCTGGCCCACGGCTGCCGGGCGGAGGAGTTAATCTCCTGGATATCCTGTCGGCCGGATCAAAGGAAGATGGAGGTGACACGGATGTGTCGCTCCGCCTCAGAGCATTCAATGTTATCGGATCGGATGCCAATGATAATGGTGGACAAGGGGCGCCTGCCGACGATGATATTTGTCTGGTATTTCCGGTCTATGTTTCTGAAAAACCGAACAATGACGAAACGCAATGTGAATCAGGTTGCGTGAAGCGGGTGATGCCTTCCATTCAGTCACCCGATGTCTGCGACTACCAGGCATCGCCCTTTTCGTTTGTGGCTCCGGTAGCGTCGTCCATGGGCAAAGGGTGCTGCGAGACACTCGTGCCGTCGACTTTGCCAATTCAGGAACACAAGTTCTTCAAGGTGGTTGTGCGGCGCGAGACGAATGAGGGAGACATTAAGCTCATCGAAGAACTGGGTGGCATCAAAGAGGTTAGTGTCACGACAGCGCTGGCTACACAGGCGCCAAAGTTAAAATTTGCAGAGATTCTTGAATTTAAACAGCAATGGTATTCGCTCGGTCACTCGCTTGGAGAAATCAAGTACAGCCTCGCATTAGCGCCAGGAGAGGCGACGCAAATTGCCGTGATCGATTGGTCGAGGCAAGACAACATTTCCCGCATTGACAGTGTTTTGTCTACCGAATTCATGGATCACTCCATCAAAAGAGATCGGTCCATTGAGGAGACCATCGATTCCGCGTTAAAGGAATCGCAAGGGGGCAGTTCCTTCATGGCCGGAACGTCCGGACAGGCGACGATACCTTTGCAATATGTGACCTTGAGCTTTAACCACGCGATTGGTTATGGCGTGAGTAATAGCTGGGGTAACCGAAATCTCGAGGCCGATTCTTTGCAAGATCTTCACGACAGGATCCGTCAACAGAGCGGTTACACCAGAAGTCTCAACAGCACGGTTGTCGTTCAGGCATCGCAATCAGAACAGAACGTTCTGCAAACGCGCAAGGTGGCTAACCACAATCATTGCCATGCCTTAACGGTCCAGTATTACGAAGTGCTTCGCCACTACAGGATTCGCACCGAGTTCTCTGGGAGAAGGAAAGCCCTTCTTGTTCCTTTCAAACCGTTTTCCTTTACCTGGGAACTTGCATTGCAGTTTCGCTCGATCCTTGAGTCCGTGCTCATCGACCCTTCTTTGCAGCAATGCTTTGATGCTATTTTCCGCCTCAAGGCTGTGCCGTCAGTCTACGATCCGCCAACAGGCAGCAATGGGACAGGTTCAACGCCAGCGCCAACACCTGCGCCGGCTCCGGCACCAATATTGTTGAACAAAGATGTAACCGTTTTCACATATTTCCTTACCGGAGTGGGCTCGCAGGTGTTTGTCCAGAAGGGCGACACAGTGCGGATCACCGCGACTGGTGAGGCATTTACGGGCGGCTTTTGGACGTTTGGTCCCGATGGCCATACCGACCCCGCGACTTCTGATTTTTCGGCACCGAAACTCAGGAAGTTTTCTTTGATCTGCAAGGTGGGATCGCAAGGTGCCTGGCATCAGGCCGGAGCTTTTGCCGAGTTCGTTGCCGATGGGAACGGCGAACTCATCTTTAACATGAATGACCTCAAGACGGATTACGACAACAACCGTCCCTTCACACATAGCCAGGAGAAGGACCGCTGGGAAGTTAACGTTACTTACCCGTCACACGAAGTGATATCCACCGAGCCGCCAGGCCCGACGGCCCCAAATACAAACACTACAGGCTCAAACTCTTCTACTTCCGGTCATGTGCCAACCATGGTTGAAGATTCGTTGTTGCTGACCAGGTTGCTGGCCCACTTGAACGGTAACCAGGGGTACTACAATGGTTGTGTCTGGGTTCTTCAGAATCCGATTGAACGGCGCATGCGAATAGAGGCCACTTTGTCGGCGCATTCTTATTTGCTCGATGCGGTGGATGATGTTCCACTGGCAATATCGGGCAATTACGTTGCCTTCGCCTACGACGGACCTTTTTACAACTGGGAGGTCAGTCGAGAAACGGATCCAATCAACCCCATTGAAGACATTGTCACCTTACCAACCCGCGGCGTTTTTGTAGAAGCCATGCTGGGCCACTGCAATGCTTGTGAGGAACGAGATCCGACGCGTATGTGGGATTGGAAGGAAATGACTATCGAAACACCGCCGGAGATCGGTGAGGTAACGCCTGGACCGAAGGGGCAGGCAACGTCCGTTACGCCCGTGTCACTCCCGGGCAATGTGATTCAGATCACGCAACCCCCTGCCGCACCTGATCCCACCGGGTTGGCCGCCGCGCTCAAGGTCCTCGGCACCCCCGACATCTTCCGCGATATGTCCGGTCTCGACGAGGTGTCAAAACTCCTCGACACCCTGTCCAAACAATCATCGGAAGCGAATATCAAGGCGTTGGCGCAACAAGCCAAGGACAAGCTCGACAGCGCCAAGAGTTCTGGCGGAGGTACCTCGTCGGGAAGTGGTAGTGGTAGCGGTTCCGGCGGCAGCAATGGAAGCAATCGTGCACCGGCGAGCGAAACCGATGCGGCAAAGCAGGTGGATAGGCTTAAGGCCATCCAATATGCTCAGGACAAAGGTTTGGTTAGCAATGAACAAGGAACCAATGCTGCGGAGGGTGTACTTGGCGGTGAAAGCACCACTACCGCTGGCACCAATTCAATGCAGGATAGCTTGGCCGTAACGATCAACCTGAGCAAATATTGTACGCCCGCAGTTCGAGCATTTTCCCCCGGAGACAAATCCGGCCAAACGACACTGCGCGCCGTGGTGACTAATGCGCCTGTGGGGTCCACCTGGCATTGGGCGGTAACGAGCCCGACGGCAGCAAGTATCGTCACGCCAAACTCGTACATTACCACGGTGACCGCCGGTGATCCTGGCCTGACAGATGCTACATTCGAGGCGCGCGACCCGGGAGGTGTCAGCCTCGGTAAAATGACAATAAAGCTTAGCGTACCGCAGTTCGTAGTGATCGATGAAGAGGCCGCCACGTTTGGCGCACAGTTAGTGACGTTTCAATTAGACGATGTAAAGGCCACGTTGTTACAACGTATGAAGCTTGTGGTTGATTTTTTACTAGAAAAAACGAATGTGCGAACTGTGTGGCATCTGGCTCCCTTCAATGAATTGATGCCGGCACACATCGCCCCGGGCGGCTTTGCGGCCGGCAAGTTCAGTCCCTTGATGATTCGTGGCCTGTCACCCTCCAGCCCCGACGAAGCCGGAACTACCGAGGCGGGCGGCCCGACGAAACCAGATGACAAAATAAATATCTACCCAGCCGCCTTCAGGTTGAACGGAATGGATGTCGGAGCCGATGTGACAGCCATTGTGACAAGGCTCGCCGCCATGAACATGACGGACCCCGATATCAAAAACGTTTGGATCGACATCATGGCACGCCTGTTGGGCGAAACGATAGCGCACGAAATCCACCATGCTTTACTGGGTGACTGGGCTGGATTTGTGGGGGGACACAACTCACCGCCGATCCCGTTTGATCTGATGAATCGTGGTAGTGACCGTAACTGGTTGCAGCGCACCGGAATCGAAATCATTGACAACGCCAATTTCCCGAAACCAGGCAGCTATCGTGATGGCGGGGTTGGTGCGATTAGTAGCTTGCAGATGGCAAACCAAACAAAGGTGGATTCAGTGTTTCCGATTCCGCCAACGTTCATGTGACCCAAGTTGAAATGGGGGAAATTTTCAAGTCCAACCCAGGGAGGAAGAGGCCATGATGAGGGTGCCCCGGAAATCAGACGACTCTGTGGCTAATTTCCTCTTCGTCGGGTCGAACCATTGCTGTTAAAGCATGGCATGAATCCAGTGGTACCTGGATGAAACCGCCGAATCGCTTATCCATGGGCTGACTCAAGCCTTTCACAAGCGAGGCTTGCCGCGCAGTCTGATGACGGACAATGGCTCTGCCATGATTGCCGCTGAGACCAAAAGCGGTCTCAGCGGCAATTGGGTATCGAGCACGAAACCACCTTACCTTATAGCCCGTATCAAAATGGTAAACAGGAGAGCTTTTGGGCCAACTCGAAGGGCGGTTGATCGCCATGCTTGCCGGTGCTCATTTTACCCTTGAGTACCTGACCAGGGCCACTCAGGCCTGGATGGAGATGGAGTATAATCGTTCACGTCATGAAGAAATCGCCACTTCTCCTCTTGATCGACTGCTTCAGGGGCCGGACGTCTCGAGACCCGGTCCGGACAGCGAGAACTTTCGGCTGGCCTTTACCGTTCGAGAGACCGAATGCAAAGGAAAAGTGACGGAACTCTACAGATAAACGGCGTCAGGTTCGGGGTTACCGCAAGATTTCGTCATCTTGATCGTTTGCATGTTCGTTTCCTGGGATGGAACCTGAGCCGGGCCTATCTGGTCGACGAACGTACCGGCCTCTTGCTGGCCACCATCACTCCCCTGGATAAAGTCAAAAACAATCAGGGAAAACGCCGCATTATCTCGACGGCTTTGGATCCTGCTGCCGCGCCCGTAGCAGGCGATTCAACTTCTCCCCTGTTGCGCCAATTGCTCAACAACTATGCGGCAACCGGATTGCCCGCCGCATATATTCCCAAAGACGAAGACAAATGAGGTCAACAATGGATGACAAAAAACTTTTGGCGTTGTTCGGGCTGAAATGGAACCCCTTCCAGGCAGAAAACTGTTACGCTCCAATCTCATTGGATAGAGTTCAACTATAGTTATCTGCAATTACTTTTAAAATACCGAAAGTTGATATAATTCCAGCTATTTTACCGTTTTTTCGATTAACACATACGCGATGTATTCTATTACTAACCATAACGTTTACTGCTTTCATTATAGTGTCATCCTCTTCCAAGCTGATGACTGTCGGCTGCATAATGTTGGCAACAAGGCTTGTGGAATAGGTAGCTTCCTGAAAACTAACGTCAAATTTAGAATAACCGGCATCTGAACTTTCACAAAAAGGGCGTTCAGCATCGCTCATGTCTTTGCGTATTTTCTCACCAATATCTTTCCCAGACCTTATTATATCTGATTTCGATACTATACCAATGGCAACATCATCCTCATCAACAACGGGGACTCCACTGATCTTATTGTTAAGAAATAATTCCATAAGTTCTTTTAGGGATGTATCCTTTTTGACAGAAATGAGATTTTCACTCATAATATCTTTGAGTAATATTGATTCAAGGGCCATTAACAATTACCTCCAATAAAAGCATTTTTCAGCTATTTTTCTAAAACGTACGTACCTGGTGAATCACAAAGAGGTGAATATTTTTCGTTGCCGATATTTGGTGCCTGAGACAAATCGCCAGAACGTTTTGACAGCCAATAGACCCAGTCATTCCACCATGTTCCAGTGTTTTTCTTAGCTCCAGTCTTCCATTCATTTGCATCTTTTTGCACGCCGTCGTTATTTGAATAGTAATATGCCCTCTCATTTGTGGGGGGGCTGACAATACCGGCGATGTGGCCACTGTTTCCTAAAATAAAACGAACTGCTCCGGAGAATAAATTTGTAACTTCAAAAGCGGATTGCCATGGAACAATGTGGTCATTTTCGGCCCCCACTGAATACGAATCTACTTTAACCTTCGAAAGATCAATACCGTGACCCTTTATTTTTAGATATCCCGGCTTAATCAGATTATTCTCCAAATACATGTTTCTAAGATATTCGGAATGCATTTTCGACGGCATCCGGGTACTATCAGAATTCCAGTATAAAAGGTCAAAAGGCTTGGGACGCTCTCCCATTAAATAATTCTGTATTACAAAGCTCCAGATAAGATCGTTTGAGCGCAACAAATTAAATGTGCCTCCCATCATTTCACTGGGAAGATAGCCGATCTTGGCCATCTTTTTCTCTATCAATGCTATCTGACTTTCCTCAGTAAAAATACCCAACTCACCGGGTTCGGAAAAATCTTGAAGCGTAACGAAAAAAGTAGCGCTTTGTACCGCACTTTCATCTATTTCAGCTAAATACGCCAGTAATATGGACAGCAAAGTGCCCCCCAAGCAGTATCCCGCCAGATTTATCTTATCTGTTTTTAGAATCTCCTTAACCACTTTTATTGCTGCTAAAGGGCCTAGTGTCAGATACTCTTCTAAACCGAAATCTCGCATAGATGCATCAGGGTTCTTCCAGCTTATGACAAAAACAGTGAATCGGTTGTCAACGAGATATTTTATCAAACTATTCTTCGGGGTTAAATCGAGAATGTAATATTTG
>CBDTUM010000144.1:0-10878 GCA_965363495.1 uncultured Desulfopila sp. | reverse complement strand
TGTTGCTGACCACCGAGTGCGTCATTGCTGATGCTCCTGAAGAAGCCGGTGCCGGTGGTGGTGGTATGCCTCCAGGCATGGGCGGCATGGGTGGAATGGGCGGAATGGGCGGAATGATGTAAACGTCTTTCAGTCCACCTGCTTGATAGTAAAAAAAAGGCCCCTTTTTAGGGGCCTTTTTTTTTGTCTTCAAGACTTCTTTTATTTGCCAGGATTTCAGGATGTAACGCTCGGTAAAAACGGAGTAATAGGCACTCTGTGTCACTTGACTTTGCTCTCATCAATTCTTAAAAAAGATAGTGATACATGAACAGAAACACGACTTTTGCAAATGTTTTTTCTAGCCCCGGCAAACAGGAAGCAAGCCTGGATTTTTTAGTGACTTAGAAATAGTTTTCTTGTGCTTTATACAAGAAAACTATTTCTAAGTCACTAATCCCGCAAAGCTTTTTGGCGGGGTCGATGCCCCTAGATGGTACTCTTTTCAGATAATCATTTAAACACTGGAGGTGAACAGAATGAATACCCCAAGTAGTCACTGTCCCGGATTTGAATCTTTTAAAAATTTGAAATCGTTCAACTGTAAATGTAGTCATTGTGGAGCAGAAGTAGAGATATTTTCCGATGAGTTCGATCATGCGCACACCTGTAAAAAATGTCATAAGCCGCTGGATTTTAAACAGTGTACCTACGCAGGCGGCGCCTCTGACCCGTCGCATAGTTGATCTTCAATGAACTACCTGTTCTGCTCAGCGAGTGGAGTGTTACTGTCAAACGCCAAATGGCGCCAAATGGCTGTATATTAGGAAACTGATACGATGAAGATTGCTCTTGGAACCGATCATGCGGGCTATAAAATGAAAGAAGTTATAAAAGCCCATGCAATCAAAAAGGGATATGAGGTAATCGATTTTGGTACTGATAGTGAAGAAGCTGTCGATTATCCTGACTACTGTCGACCTGCAGCCGAAAGTGTTGCGAAGGGCGAATGTGAGTATGGCGTGGTCTTTGGCGGGAGCGGCAATGGTGAGGCGATGGTCGCCAACAAGGTCCCTGGAGTTCGCTGCGGGGTTTGCTGGAATGTCGAAAGCGCCCGTTTAGCCAAAGAACACAATAATGCCAACATGATTGCTCTAGGCGAGAGGATGATTTCCCTGGAGGAAGGGATCTCAATTGTCGATGCCTGGTTAAATGGTGAGTTCCAGGGAGGCAGGCACCAGAAAAGAATTGATAAGATAACCCTGGCAGAGCAGAATAAGCGCTGAGAGGCAATAAAAAAGTTTGAAATTATTGCCTCTCAGGATACAAATTATGCCAAATTTTTTAACACTCCATCCAGGCTTTCCCGGGCATCACCAAAAAGCATCCGGGTATTTTCTTTATAAAAAAGTGGATTATCCACTCCGGCATAGCCGGTTGCCATGGACCGTTTCAAGACGATAGTTGTTTTGCCTTTCCAGCATTCCAGCACCGGCATCCCGGCAATGGGACTATCCGGTACCTCCTGAGCAGCGGGATTGACAATGTCGTTAGCGCCAATTACCAGCGAGACATCGACATCGGGAAAGTCATCGTTGACCTCATCCAATTCAAAGACGATATCATAGGGTACTTTTGCCTCAGCGAGGAGCACGTTCATATGGCCAGGCATACGTCCGGCAACCGGGTGGATAGCAAAACGGACATTGATCTTTTTATCACGTAATTTTCGGGTGATCTCGTGTACGGTATGCTGGGCCTGGGCAACCGCCATGCCATAGCCCGGGATAATCATGACCTCTTTTGCGTTCAGCAGTAATTCAGCTGCCTCGGCACCGTCGATGGCAACAATATCTCCAGCATCTCCAGTAGGTCCCGCAACCGATGCACCGCCCGAGGTGCCGAAACCGCCGGCGATAACTGCAAAAAATTTTCGATTCATCGCCCGGCACATAATATAACTCAGGATGGCGCCGCTGCTGCCGACCAGCGCACCGACCACAATGAGCAGATCGTTATTGAGCATAAAGCCGGTTGCCGCCGCCGCCCATCCCGAATAGCTGTTGAGCATGGAAATGACCACCGGCATGTCGGCTCCGCCAATGGCCATGACCATATGCACGCCGAAAGCAAGGGCGATGATGGTCATCAGGACCAGCGGCAAGCTGCCGCCACCAAGCGCCGACTGGCTGACAAATATGTTTCCCAGCCAGATTGCTCCGACGAGCAGGGCAAGATTGAGCCAGTGTCTGCCGGGAAGAAGCACAGGTTTGCCGCCGATCTTGGCACTTAGTTTGAGAAAAGCAACAATTGAACCGGAAAAGGTGAGGGCACCAATGAGTACGCCCAGATAGGTTTCTATATCATGGATGGTTTTGTCGACACCGGTAAGAACTGTAGTGTGGCCGATAAAATTGGCAAAACCAACCAGTACTGCGGCAAGACCAACGAGACTGTGCAGGATCGCCACCAGCTCCGGCATCTGGGTCATCTTGACTTTCTTGGCAACCAGAAGTCCAAGGGAACCACCGATGGCAATCCCCATAAATAAGATAAAATAATTGTCCGAAACAATACCGATAATAGTGGCAAGAAGTGCGAGGAGCATGCCGAAAATGCCGTAATAATTGCCTCGTCTTGAAGTCTCCGGTCGGCTCAAACCGCCCAGGGCGAGGATGAACATGATAGTTGCGCCGATATAGGCTACGCTGACAATACCTTGTGACATGTGTGTCCTCCTACTTTCTGAACATGGCCAGCATGCGATGAGTGACGGCGAAACCGCCGAAAATATTTATACTGGTAATCAAAATAGCTAATCCCGCAAGCAGCTTGATCAGAGTGCTATCAGATGAGATCTGCAGCAGTGCACCAATGACGATGATGCTGCTGATTGCGTTGGTGACACTCATAAGTGGTGTATGCAGAGAAGGTTTAACGTTCCAGACAACCATATAGCCGACAAAACAGGCCAGTACAAAAACAGTAAAATGGGACATGAATGCAGGAGGGGCAACGCTGCCTAAGCCGAGTAAGGCAAGAGCGCTGACGATACAGACTACAAAGAGGCCCAGCGGGCTTTGTTTCTTGTCGACTTTGGGTTTTTCCATGGCCGGGGCCGCTTTCTTTTTTGGCGCAGCTGAAAGTTTAGGCGCCGGCGGAGGCCAGGTAATTGCACCATCTTTGATAACCGTGGCCCCGCGAATTATCTCATCTTCCATGTTAATGGCAATCACACCATCTTTTTGAGGTGTGAGATCCGTTAACAGATGACGGAGGTTGGTGGCATACAGCTGACTGGACTGGGTGGCCAGGCGTGACGGCAGGTCGGTGTAACCAATGATGGTGACTCCGTGTCGCACCACCACTTTATCGGCTTCAGTGAGTTTGCAGTTGCCGCCGTTTTCGGCAGCAAGATCGACAATGACACTGCCTTCCTTCATGGTTTTGACCATGGCTTCGGTGATCAGCTCGGGGGCCGGTCTACCAGGGATGAGCGCCGTGGTAATAATTATATCAACTTCCTTGGCCTGGCGGGCAAAAAGCTCCATCTCAGCCTTTATGAACTCGTCGCTCATTACCTTTGCATAGCCGCCTTCGCCGGAGCCGTCTTCCCCTGGAAAATCGAGCATCAGGAATTCGCCATCCATGCTCTCGACCTGCTCCTTTACTTCGGGACGCGTATCAAAGGCCCGGACGATTGCACCCATACTCCTTGCGGCGCCTATTGCGGATAGACCAGCGACTCCCGCCCCAATAACCAGCACTGTTGCCGGGGGGATCTTACCGGCTGCAGTAATCTGACCGGTGAAAAATCGGCCAAAGTGCTGTGCCGCTTCAACGATAGCTCGATAGCCTGCGATATTGGCCATCGAACTCAGCGCATCCATCTTCTGGGCCCGAGATATTCTCGGGATAGAGTCCATTGCCAGCACAGAGATTTTTTTCTGGGCAAGGTTCTGCAAAAGCTCTTGGTTTTGAGCAGGCTGGATAAAACAGATGAGGGTCTGTCCTTCCCGGAGTAACTCCACTTCGTCTAGAGAACGATCAGGATCAATTTCAGGTGGCCGGATCTTGAGGATAATGTCTGCTTCACGGTACAGTGTCTGGACATCTTTTTCTACTCCTACGCCAACCGCACGATATGCATCATCGGAAAATCTTGCTGCAGAGCCGGCACCTGCTTCGATGCTGATTTCAAAACCGAGTTTTTTCAGAAGTTCGGCTGCTTCAGGTGTCGTTGCAACCCGCTTCTCACCTTTGTGTACTTCTTTTGGTACACCTATTCGCATACTATATCTCCTCTTCATTGAGTGAATTAGAAAATTATTTCGTGAATGAACGTATCCCACTCTGTTTAGCGGGGTGAGTAAGACAATAGAGATGAATGAAAACATATTGTTTCAGGGGGACTACCTGAAATGAGCATTGTTGGTAAATATACTACGTACCCCGCCAAAAAGCTTTGCGGGTAAGTTCCTTTACGAAATAAATTTCTGGTTAAAAACACAAAAAAAATTATTTCTAAGTCACTCGTACACGGAAAATTAATATCTGATCAGAAAAAAGGCAATAAATATTACAGAGATGCAGTTCAGGTTGGGCAGATCAGACCGTCGCGGAGGCTATTTACTGTAGCAGGTCGTCAGGCGCTCATTAGACATAATATTTTTTCTTGCAGGTGATGATTGAATTATGCTGTGGCTTCCTGCCGATTTTCTCCAGCAGGAAGCCCCCGTTGAGCAGTGAATATACTGGGTTGGGTAATCTGTACAGAGTGAAGATATTACTAAAATCAGGGGAATTTTATGGTAATTTTTTCGTCACCACCTTCATGCTTGGATTTAATTTTCAGATCCATGCTGTTATTGCGGATGCCAAAGGCGAGAGTTGTCTCCGCTTTGCCGCCTTCGAGATGGGAGATTTCCCGCACGGCGTTAATGATTTTTTCGCCAATGGGACCACCGGGAGAGGGGAGGTCGGCTTTTCTGTATTCGGCGGTTACTTTTACGCCCTCTTTTTTGGTGTTGGCAATGGTTATTTCCTTAGCATTACTGTTAATCCCGTGCAGAATAGCCAGAGCGATCCATTTTAATGCCGCTTCATCGGTATCGGATTCGCTTTGTATCTTGGACATTTCTTGCAGTGGGTCGTTGGTGGCAAAGCAGTCGCAAAGACCTTGGACTTTTTGGTGTAAGCTTCCAGCATCTTTCATGAATTTCTCCTTTGAGTGAGGGTGTCAGACATTCGGTTATCAGAATTTGATTCCGGATTTCGTACGCGGACAGGAAAAAAGCTTACTGATATAAATAAGCACCTTTCTGCCTGACACAAATGCAAAAGAGAAAATTAACCACATCCACCACCCGATCCACTGCAGCTGCCGTCGGCACAGGAGACTTTTCTTCCTTTGAGCGATGAGATCTTTCTGTTTTCGTAAACCGCCTGCAACCCTTCTTCGATAAATCCAGCTGCTTCGATAGGTTTTACACCGGATTTGGAAAGAATATCGAAGGGGGTCGAGCCAACACCACTTATCAATACGGCGCGGCAGTCCCCGAGTATTTTGGCCAACTGATGCCAGCGCTTGATTCCACCTCCGACAGACGGACCAGGACGGTCCTCAATCTTGCGATAGGAACCGTCGATCTGCTCCCAGATCTGGAAAGTGCGAGCCTCTCCGAGGTGTTGGTTAATGAGTATTCCTTCTTCTGTCGCAACTGCCACATACGGACGCTTCTCGGCAGGCATTGGTTTGAGTGACGAACAGGCAGTGAGGCAGCTTCTGAATTCTTCAGTACGATCATCGTCCAGCAGACCTACCGCATCGGCCCGACAGCGAGTACAGTGACGCATCTGCGGCAAATACTCCTCGGCCTTGGCACGAAGCTGTTCCATCATCTCCTTATCCGGCTGAGCAATGTGGCCAAAGGGGGTGTTGACGTTGGGAAACATGGCCATGCAGTTGAGCAGATCGACACCCAGTTCCTTCATGGTTCGGGCAACATCTTCAATATGGTGGTCATTGATTCCCGGGACGACAATGCAGTTGACCTTTACCGTTATATTATGGGCTTTCAATTTTTTGATCGCCGCGAGCTGCCGGGAGAGCAGCAGTTCCGCCGCCGGTAGTCCCCGGTAGATGACCTTGCCGTCTTCCACCCAGGAGTAAATTTTTTGGCCAACCTCCGGATCAACGGCACAGACGGTAATCGTTACATGGGAGACTTCTATCTCCGCTAAGGCCTCAATATAAGGCCCGATTGCCATGCCGTTTGAAGAAACGCAGAGAAGGGTCTCCGGGTGATTTTTCCTGATCGTACGCATGGTGGCGATGGTTTCCGGACCATTGGCAAAAGGATCGCCGGGCCCGGCAATTCCAGCCACGCTAATACGAGGTTCCTTTTCCAGTACCCGCTGCATATAGACACCGGCTTGCTCCGGAGAAAGGAGTGTGCTGGTGACTCCTGGTCGTGATTCATTGACACAGTCATATTTACGATCGCAGAAGTTGCACTTAATATTGCATTTTGGCGCCACGGGAAGATGCACTCTGCCGAATTTACCTTTAGCGTCAGCATTAAAGCAGGGGTGGCTGCGGAAATCTCTTGGCTCTGAATTCTTCATGATATGTCCTTGCAGTAGAAAATTGGTAAGCGTCCACCAGCACCGAATCTGTTTTGTCATCAGCCATTAAACGTACCAATAGTACAGTTGAATGACTTCTTTCGCGCATCTCAGTCACTGGTGAATGCTTACAGTTCCGAGGTTATTCAGGTTGTGGTGATTTTCCGATGAACGGATACAAAAATTGAAAAAAATAAACATGCTACATATAGCTATAGCCGACGGGGGAATCGCCTTGTTTTTTTGCAATTACGGTATTGGTGATAAGATCAAACAGTGCTTGTGCTCCGTGATACCCGAGGTGCAGAATCCGCTGCCCGCCGATGCGGTCATGGATGGGAAAGCCCACTCGAATGAGTGGCAGATTTTCTTTTCTGGCAAAGGCGTACCCCTTTGAATGGCCGATGACTAAGTCGACCTTCAGCTCTTTAGCCATGGTCTCGATATCAAAAAAATCGACATCTTCTTTTACCACCGGAAGCTCACAATCCATCCCTTCAAGGGCTGCGGCAACACAGGATACCATTTTCCCGCTTTTACCGCCGGAGGCGCACAGCACGACATGAATACCGATTTCAGCGAGAAAGGAGGTCATGCCGACAACCAGATCCTCTTCCCCGTAGACCACCGCCCGTTTGCCGAAGATATATTTATGGCCATCGACCATGCTGTCGATCAATCGTCCCCTGGCCGCTGCGTGTTTTGCCGGAATCTCGTTGCCGCTCAGTTCTGTGAGCCGGGCAAAGAGTGCATCGGTTGCCCGGATGCCAATCGGCAGTCCGGTCTGATAAAGTTTGGTGCCGAACTTTCGTTCAAGTACTTTGCCACCGGTTTCAGCAGGCAGTGTTGAGCCGAGCTCTATGCTGGCTTTCGCCCCGCTCATTGCCCTGATCGCGGCAAGGGGAGTGCCGCCTTCAGGAATGAGAGGGTAATCGTTCAGTGCCTGACCGTCGAGAGTGTCCGAATAGTCAGGGAGAAGAGTCGCATCGAGACCAAAGTCACTGCATACTTCCCGGAGATAGCGGATGTCGGCTGGGGAGATAAACCCGCTGAACAGATTAATGGTGCTATTTGGTTTCGATTCGATGGTCAGCTGGTCGACAATTTCCTTTACGGCCGCATTAAATCCTTCCATATGGGTGCCGGCAAAGCTCGGGGTCGAGACATGGACCACCAGAGGTGAGTCGGCAATGCCGAACTCTTTATGGTATTCGGCCAGAATCATCGGGACATTGTCGCCAATGGTTTCGGTCAGGCAGGTTGTAGCCACCCCGATGATCTTTGGCGCATATTTGGTTGTGACATTTTTCAGGCCGAGTTTGAGGTTTGCTCCGCCACCATAAATCGCCTGTTTTTCGCCCAGTGAGGACGAGGCGATATCGATAGGTTCGTTAAAATGACTAATGATATAACGCCGCATATACGTAGCGCATCCCTGGGAACCATGCAGGAAGGGGACGCAGCTTTCGATACCCCGGAATGCAAGTGACGCGCCGAGGGGTTTGCAGAGTTTGCAGGCGTTGGTGGTTGCGGTATAACTTGGCATTGTGGTCATGATTAACCCTCCTTGGATCTACGGGGAACAAACTTCCAGACAGGGCTCATTACCGAGCCGTATACTTCGCGGGCAAAATTAATCATGCCCTGGAAACCTGCCAGCATCTCTTTTCGTTCGTGGTTGTGGTCGCAGAAAGCTACTCCGAGTTTATAGGCTATGGGGCGTTCCTTGACGCCACCAACAAAGACATCGACCTCCTTTTCTTTTAAGAAAGAGGAGAGCTCGAGAGTGTTTGCATCGTCGACGATGATGCACCCTTCGTCGGTTATCTCGGCGAGTTCGATATAATCTTCTTTGGTGCCGGTCTGGGAGCCAACCATGACCACGTCCATGCCAATAAGCCGGAAGGCCTTGACCAGCGAAAAGGCCTTGAATGCGCCGCCGACATAGATGGCCGCTTTTTTACCGGTAAGAGCTTCTTTATATTTGGCCAGTTCGGGCAGCAGGGTGACGAGTTCATCTTTGACAACCTGCCGGGCTTTGGCGAGCATCTCCGGTTCACCAAAATGCCGGGCGACGGAGTAGAGCGCTTCGGCCATATCTTCGATGCCGAAATAGGAGACTCGGATGGAGGGAATGCCATAGCCGTCTTTCAGCATATTGGCCAGATCCATAGTCGCTCCGGAACACTGGACCACATTAAGTGCCGCCCCATGGCAGCGCTGAATGTCGGCAACCCGGCCGTCACCGGTAATATTGGCCACCACCTCAATGCCGATACGCTGGAAATATTCGCGGATCAGCCATATTTCGCCAGCGAGATTGAAGTCGCCTAAAATGTTAATGGAATGTTTGGAGATATTACTGATATCCCCCATGCCGACCAGCCGCGACATGGCATGGCAGGCGGCTTCATAGCCGCCTCGTTTGTTGCCTTTTTTAAAACCGGCCGATTCAACTGGCAACACGGGGATGCCTTTTTCTTCAGAAGCCTTTTTGCATACGGCTTCCAGGTCGTCGCCGATAATCCCGACTATGCAGGTTGAATAGACAAAAGCAGCCTTGGGCTTATGCAGGTCGATCAGTTCCTCGAGGGCTTTGGCAAGTTTTTTCTCACCGCCAAAGATGACATCGAGTTCCTGCAGATCGGTAGAAAAAGATAATCGGTGCAGTTCAGGCCCCGACGACAGCGCGCCACGGATGTCCCAGGTGTAGACGGCACAGCCTATCGGGCCATGGACCAGATGGATCGCATCGGCGATGGGATAGAGGACTACCCGGGAACCGCAAAAGACGCAGGCTCTCTGGCTTACCGCTCCGGCAAGGCTTTCCTTGTTGCAGTCAATTTCAAACGGGGCTGAGCTTTTCCGGTGGATCTGTTTTGATCGGTCCTGTAAGAGATGTGCTGTGCTCATATTGTCATCCTTTGTTGTCAAGGTAAGGTTGATCGTTTCTTACTTCTTCTTGAGCAAAGGATGTGCCAGATGGTTTGTTGTCGTGTTAAACGAATTAAAACAATTGGTTATTAAAGAGAGTGATTTTTTTTCTGCTGGAAATAAGGGGGAACTGTTTGAGCTAAATCCTACAAAAAAGAAGAATGGCTACATGTTTTGTAGGACACTTCGTTGTCGCAAAGGCGGTGTCTCCTTACTGCAGGAGCTCTTTGAAGAACTGAAAGTTGCAGATAAGGCAGCTTCCATGGCCAGGCCGTTGTCTCCTGCGTGAAACGGAGAAGATTAGGTTTTGATCTTTTTAGTACCAGCATCCATTCCATCGATCTTTTTGGTCATAAACCAGATTATGCAGGCTGGTCGGAACTTACAAAAAAGTTGTGGATCGCTACAGGCGAGGCATTCTTCACAGAGGGCGACATTGTGTTTTAAGCAAATGTAGCTGGTTTCTCGATCAGGATGATTGACACAAGTCGGCATGGTTCTGTATCCTTCTGTATTGGGCGAAATTGCAGCCAGCTCCCTGCTCTCTTTCTGCTGTATTATTATGTATAGCAGAAAGTTTTATCATTTGCATTGATGAAGAAAGGGCAGGCAATAATTTATTTATGGGTGTCCGGCAGCCCCAAATGCATCTTCACCTATGGCCGTACAAAATACAGAGATGGTGCCGTTAAAGGAACGAGCCGTTGATAATTTAAACAGATTCATCCCGGCAATCCGTGCCTCAGCGCATGCTGTCTAATGTTCTTTGTTATCAAACGATTAGGTAGGCGTAATTATAAAAGAGAGCTGACGGAGGCCCCCTCTATGTTTCTCTATCAGGCTGTGGTAACGTTACTGTCCGAAGTGAACCGTTACTTGGTAACATCTTCTCTCGCCCCGCGCTGCAAAGAAGTACAATGCGAGGCGGGTTTAATGAGCTTTCGGGGGAGTATCATGATGATAGAGCCGGTAAAAAGCACCTTCTTGCCGCATAAGTTCATCATATGTTCCGTCTTCAACAACAGCACCGTTATCCATCACGATTATACGGTCATAGAAATGCGCGAGATCAAGGCGATGAATGATGGAGATGATGGTTTTTCCCCTGAGGGATGTTGAAATATACTCCTGAAACATCGATTGCGAGATGTTATCCAAACTTGCTGTTGCTTCATCCATTATAAGAAGAGGCGTATCAGTGAGCAGGGCACGGGCGATGGCTATTTTTTGTTTCTGGCCACCAGAAAGGTGACTTCCCTGGCTGCCGACAATAAAATCGAGGCCAAGATCAATAATTTCTTCTAATAGTCCATTGCGCTTGAAGGTGTCCCAGGCCAG
>CBDTUM010000143.1:0-11008 GCA_965363495.1 uncultured Desulfopila sp. | reverse complement strand
CAGCAGTTATGCTCATTCTCCCGGCCTACATCTTCCATGACCCTGGTTTCCACCGGGTTGTCATTATCGGCGAAGGAGTCGCTGTCGGGGCAATCATCATGTGTCTGTCATTTATAATGGCAGACCTTGGCGGGCCGCTTCAGGCATGGCATTTGATTCCCGGCATCGGGCTCTTCAACTTCCCCTCGTCAATTCTCGCCTGGGACGTACTGGTGCTCAACGGTTATCTGCTGCTTAATGGCCTTGTTCCAGCGTATATATTGTACAGTCACTATATGGGGCGTAAAGCAGATGAACGGAAATATCGACCTTTTGTCTTTCTGTCGATCTTCTGGGCTTTTTCAATCCACATGGTTACCGCATTTTTATACCAGGGCCTCCCCGCCCGGCCATTCTGGAATAATCCACTAATGGGCCCACGCTTTTTAGCCTCAGCTTTTGCCGCCGGACCGGCATTGATCACCCTTATTCTTGCAGTCATTCATAGTTCAACAACCTACAAAATTGAGAGAAACGTATTTAATAAGCTGCGGCTGATTATAGTTATCTCGGCAATCATCAACCTGCTCATGCTCTTTTCTGAAATTTTTAAAGAGTTCTATTTTCCCACCCATCACTCCAGCTCAGCTGTGTATCTTTTTTTTGGCATGGATGGCCACAACTCCCTGGTCCCATGGATCTGGACCTCAGTTTGTGTCAATCTTACAGCAACCCTTGTGCTTGCATTCAATCCAGGAAAGAACAATCCAAAAGTTCTGCTGCCGGCATGTTTTTTCCTGTTTGTAGCGATCTGGATGGAAAAAGGTATAGGACTCATTGTGCCGGGCCTCATTCCAAGCCCATTGGGAGAGGTTGTCGATTACCTGCCGACCTGGGTTGAACTCTGCGTGACGCTTGGCATCTTCGCCTTAGGAATTACCGTCGTCACCTGGCTGGTCAGAGCTGCTCTGATTATAGAGCAGGACTACAGTGGCATCCAAGAAGTTGAATGAACTAAATCCGGTAAACAGCTGTAAATTCAAAAGTCTTCAGCGGAGAGTATGCTTGACTACTACTATTATTATCATCCTTCCTATACTTTTAAGTGCCCTGTTGAGCGCTGCCCACTTCTATCGGGCAGACGCAATGGTATGCACTGCAATAAGTATCTTGGTGCCGTTTTTGCTTTTTAGTAAAAATCACTGGGTCCCGAAAATAGTCACGGCATCTTTGTTCCTCGCAGCAACTGAATGGCTTCGAACACTGTTCGTTTTCATTGAACAGTACCAGGCGGCAGGTGTATCATGGACACGTATGGCAATCATTCTTATAGGCGTTGCTGTCTTTACAGCATCCTCCGCCCTTGTGTTTACAACAGCAACGATGAAAAAAAGATACGGATCGGAAAAAGGCAAAAAGATGGACCAACCTCCGCAGTAATCAATCCGAGTTCTAATCGCCGTGCAAACTGAATGTGTACTCCGGTTTTGTTGTTTGCCCCTGCACTGTTCTCTCTGTGCTGCTTATCAAAAGTAAGGGGATTTCCTATGGTTGTTTCGCGGGAAGGGCACCCAACAAATCAGCAACCGGGGGATGATCACCAGCTTCCGCACTTGCAAAATAATAGGCAACAGTTGCGTCGGGTTTGACAATGACCGCACCTCCTAACTGCAGGGCGTTCCCCTGAATTGCGCCTGGCATATTACCTGCAAGCAAGGCTGAAAATCCCCGCGTGAGAACCTTCAAGCCCATTACCTTCCCGATTCCACTTGTAAAACCCAATGTTTTGTAGGATTCCCGGGAAGGATCGGTCAGTAATTCTCCGCGATATTCGGTTGTCTTACGCAGTTCCTGCAGATGAGAGGGTTCACCTGAGCCGATGATGACAAGTTTGGCCTTATTGTCGGAAAAATCGTTGTAATGTTGTGCCAGTTCAGCAACCTGCTGACGACAAAAAACTCAACCAAAATGGCGAACAAAAACCAGAACCGCAGTGTGTTCATGCCATAAATCTGCCAGTCGCACAGGTTTTTCAAACTCATTGTAAACGGTGATTTCTGCAAGTTGTTTAATGGCAATCTGCTGGTCAATCATATCAACCTCCATTGTCTTTTTGAAAAAAAAGTCGGGATACGTACCTTGCTGATCACTTTAAGTCTCTAATTTTCAATATCCTCTCCAATTTTTTTGTTTTTTATCAAAGACTTTCAGGAGTAAGGTCTAAAGTGTTACGTCATATGGAGAGGGTCGCTAAGGCTCAATACCAGCGAACGCAAAAACTATTATCATTATAAACATTGTGGCGCTGACTTTCCTTTTTTATAGCCCGGCGGCATAAGTCTCTTTTCTGTGGCAAAGGGACATATCTCCTCCGAGTGGTTACACTTACAGGAGAATCGCAGGGTATCTCACCTTAGCCCAGATACATGAAAAAAAAGAAGTTCACAGCCACAGAGGGGAGTATGACTGGTTCAAAGCAGGGCAACTCAATAATTAAAGATATACAACACAACTGTTCTATTTCCGACGCCAGGGACCATGGTATTTATACCATGTGTACTATGGTGCTGAAGCTTCGCAATCTCTATAAGTGGGAAAACCAGTTAGAACCATGGCAGGAACCAGAAACGGCTGATCTGCTGGATTGGATCGAGGCTAAAGAAAATTACTGGCAAACAATAGCGGAAGAATCATACCGTCCTCTCAATATGAACGGCTGCACCTACTTACCGGATGATTCTCCATCGATAAATGCATACTTCAACGATAAACAGATG
The DNA here is from genome assembly GCA_965363495.1 of uncultured Desulfopila sp. Lineage (GTDB taxonomy): Bacteria > Desulfobacterota > Desulfobulbia > Desulfobulbales > Desulfocapsaceae > Desulforhopalus_A. The sequence continues at coordinate 8,252 of CBDTUM010000143.1, read as the reverse complement.
GTATACGGTGCCGGATACGGCAGATCGATGAAGGCTGTATTTTTCCTTGCTGATAAACTAGAGCAACGCAGTGTAACAGGAATTCCTGTAATTATTTTGGGAAAAGAAAGAGCAAAGGAAATGGCCAGTCCCTTTGCTATGGCCCAGGATGGCGTGATCTTTATCAGGAAAGAATCACTCCGGTTTTTTTTATGGGACTCTATTCAGGAGTTACGCTCCTCCTCTCGGAGCAGCTTTCGTCACGCCCTTGAACTCTATGGGTTATTACAGGATGGCCAGTTACATCAGCAAAGATTCAAGGATACTCTCGACACCATTGTTGATACGGAGCTTGATCTTTTTATTTATCACGAAGTTGGTGAAGTACTGCAAACGACATTCACCAGTTTGACACTGCAGAAAATCATATCCCGATTCCCGGGTTCGGTGTATGAGTTGGTCAGTCGCTCCATTAAAGACATCCTGGCCGATACCCACCCTGGAGGGTTACTCTCTCATCTCATCAGTGAGAAAATCGAGTCTTCGCTGAGCTTCTATGTCGGCTTCCTTGATGGGTTGCGCAAAAAGCTTTTCCCTGAGATCATTGATGCCGAGCAAAAATTTCACAATGACCGGGATTGGCAAGGAATCGAACAGGCGAGGAAAAAATGCAGAGAGAATACCCTGCACTATGCCGAAAAGATCCAAACCATTTCCCAGCATATTGGCCATGCATCCGACGATCATGTTCGGGACCTTTTTAACCGTCAGGTCTTACAACCGCTGGGGCTTGAGATACCACAATTCGCCCCGTCTGGTAGCGAAAGGTAGAAAATGCCCCGCCCGGGCCATGAGGCACGAACGAATTCTACCTCAACAATTACAAGGTCTCTTGCAAACGTTTTCCAGTTAAGTTAAAGATTGCAATATGGGCACGCAATGCGATGCGATGAAAAGCAGGTATTGCATTGCTACTATTACAACAACTGATTGATCAAAAATTACTTTATCATACAGGCCGCTTATGGAAACATACCAGGGGGTGAAATTTCAGTATCACCGGAACAAAACCACGTTTTCCTATGACCGACGTCTAGAGGATCTCAATCGATGGGCGTATCTGTTTTCTCAGCTTGGTCTGGCTCCCGTACACGCCGAAGGCGCTTTCGGCAATCATTCATATAGAACCGGGGATGTATCTTTTGTCATCACTAAATCGGCTATGATACCGGCGGAGGTTCTGCAGCCCAATGATTTTTGCCACGTCACCGGTTTGGACGAATCCACAACAACCTTTGTTACCGAAGGACTCTCTGCACCTTCATCAGAAACTTTCCTTCATTACGTACTGTATCGTAAGCTCCCCCATATCAATGCCATCCTGCATGGTCATTGCACCCTGCTCAACCTCCATGCAGAAGCCCTGCATATCCCCGTAACCAAAGAGTTTCATGCTTATGGAACACCGGAGCTTGCCCAATCTGCCCTTGACCTTGTCAACGGCCAGACGACCTCCTTTTTCATATTAAAAGAGCACGGATTTGTTGCTCTGGGAGAAAATATCGAGACTGCAGGAAATGTGACATTGAACTATTTTTCTGAGCTTATCAACCTGTTGCGAATGAATTAAATTGAGAGACTTTGCTGCATTATGTCGGTTCCCCGATACTTGCATCATTGTTTTGCCGATAGGTTCGAATCAACATCCCACTTTCCCGCATTCTTTCCCATTTACTCTTTCCAAATTTCCTTTATACTGAAGTACGATAAAAAAATATTTCATTATTTATTTCTTGCAGTGAGGAGAGTGTGGCATGGAAGATGACTTTAAACCCCTTGGAAAACCTAAGAAAAAGCTTTTACCGACAGCGGAAAACGTTGTCGATATAAAACAACCGCCACGTCTAAAATCCGCCAATAAGATTCGTTTTATCATTACCAAAAACAAAAATAACTCCTGGGTTGACGATCTTCATGCCCTGGAACAACTTAACCTGGTGGAGCGAGTCTATCACTGAAACTCCATTGACAAGCTGCTGATATTCATTTTCGCCACCTCGCTATTTTTGCAACTACCTCTACGGCGGAGATACCTTATTAACCTGAGATTCGAACAGGTCTGATGGTAAAGTTTACCCTACGCTCCGTCCTTATTTTTCCCTATGTAGCACTCGTTATTGCCTTAGCTGTCGCAATCGGCACCCTCTCCTATCTTGCCGGCGAACATGCCGTTTTGACAGTCTCCGAGCACCTCCTGACAGAGACAGTCGGTCGTATAAGCCAGGCAGTTGACCGTCATGTCGTCGGTTCTATGGCCACATTGGAAGCAGCTTTTCCCAATGGCATGCTCGCTCCTCTGTCTATTGATTCCGATTCTAAAAATATGCGCACCCGCTTCTGGATTGCCACCTCCTTACACCTTGATCCAAACAACTATGTTTACTATGGCAACAGATCCGGCCAGGCCATGGGCCTCTTTCGTCATTCACTTGACGAAGGAGAATTACGCATAAAGTATACAGCGGAGGAACATCGCAGTATCTATCAGATCAACGGCATCAATGGTGAATTGCATTCCCGAACGATAGAGAAAAAAAACTTCGATCCCAGGCAACGTCCGTGGTATAAGGCCGCACAAACAGCCGATCATGATACCTGGACATCTGTATACATTGATTTTGGCACCCATGACCTGGTAGCAACAAGATCCCGGAAGGTTTTAAATAACAGGCAGGAAACTGAAGGAGTTGTGGCGACAGATATGCCCTTGCGGGCGTTGAACGATTTTGTGAGCAGCCTGAGAATATCGCCTAATGGTGTCGCTTTCATTATTGAACCGGACGGCAACCTTATTGCATCGTCTTGCAGCCCCAATATCAGGCAGAACGATGCAGGCGAAAATATCAGAGTCAATGCAGGCGACAGCGGACATGCTCTTTTGACAGAAATTTACCAGCACATTCTGCCGTATCTTGCACAGGAAGCAGAAATCGCTCAACCCAGAACTTTTTTCTTCCACAACAATGAAAAAAAGAAGATCCATGTGGCTTTTAATAAATTCGAAGACAATGCGGGACTGAAGTGGATAAATGTTGTGGCTCTTCCCAGCGAAGATTTCATGGAAGGTATCGAAAAGAATGTCCTTCGTACCTTGCTACTCAGCATCGCTGCCACCATCCTCGTTATCCTCGTTGGTCTGCGTATTCTGCAATGGGTTACCACAGATCTGAAAGTTCTATCCGTTGCTGTTAACCGCGTTGACAGTGGCTTTGTCGAAAAACCCATCGACATTCAGAGAAAGGATGAGATCGGCGACCTGGCCAAGAGTTTTTCTGCCATGCAGCGGCGTCTCCACACAGACTATCTAACCGGACTGCCAAACAGATATGCACTTGAACAATATCTCCAGGCGGCAGTAGAGCAGCATCAGGAACAGGATAAAGGTACTCCTTTTGCTCTCCTGTTCATTGATCTCAATGATTTTAAATTAATTAACGATCGTTTTGGTCATGATGCAGGAGACCAGGCATTGGTTGAGATATCGCTGCGCTTGCGAAACAATATCCGAAAAAATGATTTTGTTGCCCGCTATGCTGGAGATGAATTTATCATCGCACTCAACGATGTTCAGTCAAAAAAAGATATAGCTCCAATCAGAAAAAACATTGAACAGGCCCTGGCTGCACCGTTAGAAACATTCGATGCCTCACCACTCACCCTTGGCGGGGCAATCGGCGAAGCTCACTACCCCGATGATGCGAACAACGCTACAGACCTGCTGATCATAGCCGATCGCAATATGTACACCCATAAGGCCGCTATAAAGAGCCGGTTTGCCCTTTAGTGACTTAGAAATAATTCTCCTGTGCTTTTTACAGGAGAATTATTTCGTGAAGGAACTTATCCCGCAAATCTTTTGGGCGGGATTAAAACCGAAGCAATTCTCATCTCACTTTAACGTGAAAAGAATTTTGCAAGGCTCTTTCCCCTTTTTCCTCTTAGTTTCATACAGTATCTTTCTGCAGTGCTTGAGCCAGCGCCCTGCCTGCCTCAAAAGCTTCTTTAAGGGAATCTTTCCGACCGTCAATTTCACCCTTGCGATCGACCCCCCGACAGAGGACCGTTTTCCATAATCCTGCACTCAAAACATCAAAGAAATATTTGACAGTGAGCAGCGCACCGTCGAATAGCTTTTTGCCTTTTGTGGCTCCGACAGAAATAAATAGTCCTTTACGCGTTTTAGGTGCCTTGCCAAAAGGCTGTTTCTCAATCCAGTATTTCCGCACCCAAAGAGATTGACACCTGTCCATAAATATTTTTGTGTGGGCACTCACCGAATAAAAAAAGATTGGTGAGGCAAGCATAATACCGGTACAGGTTTCAAGTTTCGCCAGAATTTTTGGAAAATCATCGCGGATGGCACATTCCCCGTTTTTTATACAGGCGTAAATTTCCATACACGGTGAAATTTTATAGTCCCGTAGAACCACTTCTTCCACTTCCGCTCCTTCCTGTCGAGCGCCAGCCACTGCCTGCTTCAGCAGGGTAGAACTATTTCCATCTCGTCTGGGACTTCCATAAATTGCGATAATTTTGACCATGCATCCTCCTGACCGGAAATCATTTTCATCTCTAAAAAGATGTGCAATGCTGCAGTAAGATTTTGTTTACCTTTCACACATTCTCGCTATAATTCCTGTACTACACATTTAATCCGGCTGCAAGAAAGGTACTTCTCTTAAGCCTCTTGCAGTGGAACAATTCCGAGTCGCTACGCTTGCCAAGATGAGCCTTGCCATTGATCTCATCACCCAGTTGTTCGAGAGTAGCCTTCAGTCCTTCAAATTTACTTTTTTCTTCTGTCATTTTGCCCTCCATCATGAGTGAAGTTCCAACACAGAGCCTGATATTTTTCCTAAGAAGAAATACGTACTTCATTTTTCACCAGGATTACACACAATGAACCGAAAATAAGTTGGTGCGACGAAAATCAGTAATGCACTAACAATCATACTACTCGATTGAGATTTTTTTCGTGAGGATTCCCCATCTCTTCACAGGCTCATACATTTTACCAGCTGAAACAAGATCAAAGAATTGAAAGTTTACATGAAATCAGGTAGATTATTATTTTAATAATATTATGAAAGAAACATTTCCATCAATAGATTATTTACTATAACCTCAATTTTAATGACCGTAAATGGAGAGCATTCAATGAATAAATCCCTCATCAGGTTTTCTTTTTCATTCTTTTTAGTCTTTTTGTTTACTGGTATGTCTCTCGCAGCAAAAACCGGACCGGTGAAAATGGGCATTGTTACCGGCAGCCCCAAAGGAACCTATTACCAATTTGGCTTAAACCTGGCAGAATTAGTAGCATCCAAAGACATAGAGTTAAAAGTCGCGAACTCGAATGGTTCGGTGGAAAATGTTTTTTCGGTATACAAAAAACCCAACACGCAGCTGGGAATTGTCCAATCAGATGTACTGGCCTTTGTCGCCAAGGTGCAGACCGACCCGGTACTCAAGAATATCGCCAAGAAAATCAAAATGGTATATCCGCTCTATAACGAAGAAGTGCACCTGCTGGGGTCAAACTCTATTGCAGATTTCGACCAACTCGAAGGGAAAAGAGTCGCAATCGGCCAGGAAGGCAGCGGCACCTATCTGACTGCCAAGCTTTTATTCGAGGTTTCCAAAATCAAGCCCGCTGAAATTGTCACAATTGGAGCCGACGAGGCTCTCCCAAAATTAAAAGCAGGAGAAATCGATGCTTTGTTTTATGTCGCAGGATATCCTGTCAAACTTTTCAGTGAACAGGTTACTGGAGAGGATAGCCTGGCTCTCATTCCAATTCTCAACAAAAATATTGTCGAATTTTATCCGAAGACAGTAATCCCACCAAACACATACACATGGCAGACAAAGGCCGTTGAAACTGTCGCGGTCAAGGCGGTTCTTATCTCCTATGATTTTAAGATGGGGCATTGTCAGAATGTAGGAAAATTTGCTGATATACTGGCCAGCAATATCGATTGGCTCAAAGAAAATGGCCATCCGAAGTGGAATTCCGTCGACCTTGAATATCCCTTAAAGGGTTGGGAACAATACGAATGTGTGAAAAGATTTCAAGGGAAAACAAAAAAATCAACGAAGAACAACAAGACCGAAGAAATAAATCCTATCCTTGAGGCGATCAAAGAAATACTTTAAAATCTTAGATATTCTTTTTTCACTTTTGCTAAAAAAGAATTTCGTAAAAATTTTTATCCCGACTTTTTCAGACTGACCTGAGAAGGAGAATGACCGGCAACGAATCTTTTTCCTGCACTCCATGGCTGGCACGTTTTGTGCGCGAAAAATTTTTAAAGGCAGGATCACAAAATGTATCTTTCCTTTTATGGGCTCAAAATAAAGCCATTTCAGAACAGTACGAATTCGAGCTTTTTCTGGTTCGGAGAAAAGCAGCGAGAAGCGCTGGCCATCTTTAAGTACGGAATTTCTAAACTGCCCGGCATCCTTCTACTTACCGGGGATGTTGGGACCGGCAAAACCACCTTGATCAATGTGCTGCTCAACAGCCTTAGTGACCAATTTCTCGTCGTTAAAGTTCTAGATCCTGGTTTAGAAGAGATCGACTTCATTAATCATATTGCCGAGGCACTCGATTTTAAAAAAAAGTTTTCCAGCGAAGAAAACTTCCTGACCGATTTCAACCATTTTCTGGAAACGTCTTCTACTCTCGGCAAAAAAGTCATACTCGTCATTGATGAGTGTCAGCGCTTGAGTTCACAGCTCCTTGACGAGATCATAAAGCTTGCGAATATCGAAAAAGAAGAGAAGAAATCACTCAAGATATTATTGATCGGCCAGGACGCGTTTAACGACGTGCTGCAAACAAACAAAAGCAAGTCTCTGCAACAATTCATTACCATCAACTATGCTATCACATCTCTGGACCTAGAAGAGACAGGTGAATTTATAAGGCACCGTCTGAAGCTTGCCGGCGCAGAAAGAGATATCTTCAGTCCCGGTGCAATCAGCAAAATTCACGAATTTTCAGGCGGAATTCCTCGCAGGATAAATATTTTATGCGATCACGCCTTGCTATTAGGATTCGAACAAGGAAGGCAAACTATCAATGGTGAATTAATCAGGGCTTCTGCGTTGGACCTTCGTACACCCAATTTTTTACATTTGGCAGAGAACGACCATCCAGGGGCTATTACCAGGAGTGGTTCAATAAAAATAGAGAAAAGACCTCCTGAAGCACAACAAAAGATGGTTGCCCATCGGCAAGGAAAAACCTTCAGCATGGTTATCCTAGTCATAATACCGGTGTTTTTAATCACTTATTTCACTGCCCCAACGACTTACCTCGAGGTATTGCACCCTCTATATAACAAAATCGTGCAGTTTTTTATCAATCCCCACGAGCCAAACACTGAGAGTCGCATTCTCAATGCTGACGATGACATACAGAAAATAGCAAATGAAGATGCTACTACCAGCGATATCACCACGATTCCGAAAACCTTAGTAACTAAAAATAATCAGGTAGATACGCCATCTGTACAAAAGCTAGCAGACGTAAATATTCCCCCTGCGGGCAAGTTGCAGCAGCAAGATATTGTGGCAGAGGCTCCGCCTGAAACTGCAGGGAAAATACTGAGTCAGACGGATAATCTGCCCGTCATTGACCCGATTGGCACAATCATAAAAGATGTGACACCTGACAACGAGGTTCCGTCCCCCAATATTCCTCATGCGGAAAAAGAGCAAAGCGGCGCACCCAATACTCCCGCTGTAACAGAAAACAGTATGGAGAGTGAAGATCTCCTCGGTAGGAAGAATGAGCCCCAGGTGGATCTAACAATTGCCAAAGAGCCTCATCAAAAAACGCAAGAAGTTTTAGACAAAAGTCCCTTGAAACCAATCGATCCTGGTGCAGTTATAGACTGGATTCTGAAAGACAAATCCAAGTGAATCACAGTGCCTGATATTTTCCACTTGATGGTTATTTTCCACTACTCATCAATCACCAGTCTTTGGCAATAGATTTTTCAGGGCGGCAAAAGGCGTATGGGTAGCTGATGCCCCTTTGTCTGCATCCGAATTCTCTGTCGGCAGCCACTCGGCATCTAATAATCTGGAATGCTCGTTGTCGTGGCAGTAAATGCACAGCAACTCCCAATTACTCCCATCCGGCGGATTATTTTTATAATTATGGTCTTTGTGATGCACAGTCAGCTCTTTCAGTTTCTTTCCAG
>CBDTUM010000142.1:0-11064 GCA_965363495.1 uncultured Desulfopila sp. | reverse complement strand
GCCACTAACCCCGCCCAAAAGCTTTGCGGGGTAAGTTCCTTCACGAAAGGATTTTTGTTAAAAAGACCAAGAAATTGATAATTGGCCACTAACCCCGCCCAAAAGCTTTGCGGGGTAAGTTCCTTCACGAAAGGATTTTCTTGAAAAAGACCAAGAAATTGATAATTGGCCACTAACCCCGCCCAAAAGCTTTGCGGGGTAAGTTCCTTCACGAAAGGATTTTCTTGAAAAAGACCAAGAAAATCCTTTCTAAGTCACTAATAATCACGTCCATATTTATGATAAGCCGCGCAGGTCCCCTCACTGGATACCATGCAGGGGCCAATCGGATGGGCTGGAGTACACCTGGTATCAAAAAGTGGACAGTCTGTCGGGCTATTCATTCCTTTCAGGATACTGCCGCACATGCACCCTTTGGGTTCCTCTGCCTGCGGCAGGGTAATGTCGAGTCGTACTTCAGCGTCAAAGGCTGCATATTTTTCTCGAATTTTCAGGCCACTTGCTGGTATGTGGCCGAGACCGCGCCAGTCCATGTCGACTGGTTCAAAAATTTCTTCGACCATTCTCTGAGCTCTCAGGTTGCCTTCCCAGGAGACGGCGCGGGGATAGGCGTTTTCCACTTTTATGTCGTTTCTCCCTACCTGATGGGCCAGGAGGATGAGACTTTTTAGCAGATCGGCAGTTTCGAAACCTCCGACTACACAGGCCAGGCGGTATTTTGTCGCTAACGGTTCCCAGGCCGCGGCACCGATGATTGAAGAGACATGGCCCGGACAGAGCAGACCGTCAATCTTCAGGTTTGGATCACTGAGCAGGGCTTCCATTGGTGGCGGCATGGTTTTCTGGGTAGAAAAAACCATGAAGTTGTCAATATTTCTGGTCTTGGCCGCGAGGATCGTCGCAGCGATTCCCGGAGTGGTTGTTTCAAAACCCACCCCTAGAAAAACCATCAGCTGTTCGGGATGCTGTACTGCCAGTTCCAGGGCGTCCATCGGCGAGTACACTATGTCGATTTGGGCCCCGCATGCACTGGCCTGGGCAAGTGAAGTGTGGGTACCGGGTACCCGAAAAAGATCACCAAAAATCGCCACCCGCACTCCCGGATGGTCGGCCATGGCAATAAAAGCATCCATATGCGAGGCCGAGGTGACGCAGACCGGGCAGCCGGGGCCGGAAACCAGTTCCATTCCTTCCGGTAGAATGCTCCGCAGCCCATTGCGAAAGATGGCCATGGTGTGAGAGCCGCACACCTCCATCACTCGCAGTGGCCGTGTGACGGATTTTTTCAGTTCTTCAACCAGCGGTTTGACGAGATTGAGGTCACGGTATTCATCAAGGTGTTTCATGGCGGGCTCGGGTCAGGAAAGGAACTCTTCCGGTGTGTTGTCGGCGAGTTCCTGCAGAAGGGCGATGTTTTTCAGGGCCTCTTCCTCAATAAGAGAATGGATGGCAAAACCGGCATGAATAATCACATAATCACCAACGGTCGGCCAGTGGTCGACAATATCCAGTCGGATCTCTTTGCTTATGCCATCGGTATCGACCGTGGCTATCTGGTTGCTGGTGAAATCGTCAGGATCTCCCTGGACGCTGGTCACCCGCATGGGAATTGCGAGACACATGGCGCAGACCTCCTATTATTGTCTGACCGAAAGCAATCGCGCCGTCATTGAGTGGCAGCGATTTGCCGGTGTAAACGTTTAAATGTATATTGTGTAATGTATGCAGAAGACCTCCGAGGAGCAAGCTGTTTTGCATACATCCTCCAGAAAGCACAACCTTTCGGATACCGGTCTGAAGAGATAAAATTGCTATAAGCCTGGTGATGCTGTCGATGAGCATCGCATGGAACTGCAGAGCAAGTGCGGATCGAGATGCACCTCTCTTTAATCCATCCAGTATTCTTTTAACAAATAGCGCTGAACAAATCTCCCATTTTCCATCTCTTTCTGTCAATAAAGCAGATGTGTTTGTGTGCGAATTGGGCCAAATATCTTTGAGCCAGGTACTTGTCTGTGCCTTTTTGGCTAATGTCTCCAGCTCCATGGCGGCCTGGCCTTCAAAACTGATTCGTTGGCGGATGCCGAGCAGCGAGGCTACTGCGTCGAAAAGCCGACCGCAGCTCGAAGTACGTGGTGTATTGAAGCCGCTCGTGAGCATAGCTGTAAGAACCAGCAGATTCCCCTCGTCCTCTTGCCGGAGAGTTTCCGGCAGGCGGTCAAGGGTAATGCCGTTGACGCCAAAGCTATGGAATAAAGCGGAGAGGCCCATCCGCCAGGGTTCGGTTGCTGCTGCATCGCCACCCGGAAGTTGGAGTTGGCTGAGGTGGCCCAGGCGTTTATAGGCAGTTAATTCGGCTTGCAGAATTTCGCCACCCCAGATTGTGCCATCGTCGCCAAGGCCTGTGCCATCGAGTATGACTGCTAGTACCGGTTCTTCAAGACAATGTTCGGCCATGACCGCAACGGCATGGGCATGATGATGCTGGACCGGGTAGAGCGGTAGTTTGCTCTCTAGCGCATATCTGCTGCTCATATAGTCAGGGTGGAGATCGCAGGCGACCACCTCCGGTTCATGCTGAAAGACTTTCTTGCAATGCTCGATTGCTTCCTGATAGAACTCGTAGGAGGCCAGATTATCGAGATCGCCAATATGTTGACTCAGCAGGACGCTCCGGTCGCGACCAAGCCCGAAGGTGTTTTTCAGGCCGGGACCGCAGGCCAGGATATCGGGAATTTGCCAGGGGATCTCAATCGGTGTCGGGGCAAAACCCCGGGCACGGCGCAGGATAACCGGTTTCCTGGCTATGATTTTGACCACCGAGTCATCGATGCGGGTGACAATCTCACGGTTGTGCAGCAGAAAAAGATCAGCAATGGCTTTGAGTCGGAAAAGGGCGTCGTCATTGGCGGTGCAGATTGGACTGCCGCTGATATTGCCGGAGGTCATGACCAGCGCTTCGGGGCAATCGCTTTGTTGAAAAAGAAGGTGATGCAGTGGGGTGTAGGGGAGCATCACGCCGATTTCATCAATCCCCGGGGCAAGATTGTCGGCTAGTCTGGTGTCGTTTCTTTTTTTGAGCAACACAATGGGCTGTTCCGGTGAGCTAAGGATTTTCTCGGCGATTGCGTCAAGATGACAGAATTTTTCTATTGCTGCTCTATCAGGCACCATAATGGCCAAGGGTTTATCAGGGCGGCCTTTTCTTCTGCGGAGCAAGGACACAGCTTGTGAGGAACATGCGTTGACCGCAAGATGAAAACCACCGAGGCCACGGATTGCCAGGACCAGGCCGTTTTTTAACGAAGTCGCCGTCTGGGCCAGGGCCGAATCGGTCTGTAGCCGGATACCATTATTATCGTGCAATGCGACATTGGGACCGCAGTCAGGGCAGGCATTTGGCTGGGCGTGGAACCTCCTGTTGCCCGGATCATGGTATTCCGCCGTGCAGGCTTTGCACATCGGAAAAACTTTCATGGAGGTCTTTGGCCTGTCGTAGGGAATTGTTTCGACGATGGTAAAGCGCGGCCCGCAGTTGGTGCAGTTGATGAAAGGGTAATGAAAGCGTCTGTCGCCGGGGTCGAGCAGTTCGTTCAAGCAGTCACGGCACAGGGCGATATCCGGTGGAATTGCTGTGCTGACTGAGCTGCCGGGGATACTTGGCAGAATTGAAAACGCGGCTGCCTTGTCACCATCAGTAGTGCGCTCGGCATAAGGCAGGTAGCGACTTTCAAGAGAGATTATCCTGGCCAGCGGTGGCGCTTCGTCCACTATGGCCTGCATAAACAATTGGAGCGTATCGCTTGGCGCGGCGGCAGTGATGACCACACCAGTGCTGGTATTTGTTACCGTCCCGGCAATTGCAAAACGACAGGCTAAATTATAGACAAAGGGGCGAAAACCAACGCCCTGGACAGTACCCCGAACGTGAATTTCGACCCTTTGCTGTTTATGCTTTGCGTTTAAATTTTTCACCGTTAAAGATGGAGGAAACTAATCCCTCCGGCTCCTGGCAGTCGTTCCATGTTAATAAGTAGAGATGGATGACGGTGAAGATTATAAACCACCACATAAAAAGATGGTGGAGATAACGAGCGGCTTGTTGGCTGCCGAAAAGAATCCCACCCCATTTTGCCAAGAAGGCCACTTCCGGAAAAAGCATGTAAAATCCGCTGCAACCCATGAAAAGAGCGATGAAAAAAGTGATCAGATAGGTTAGTTCGGCCAGGACATTATGGCCGAGCCGCTCTTTAGGCCGGTTACTGAGATAGCTGTAGCGCAGCAGGGTCATTTTCAGGTTGATGATATTCCGCTTGCTTATTGACAGGAAACTCCAGATTCTCTCCTGTGCATTGCCGAAAATATACAGAAAGAGCCTGATCAATAGAGCCGATGTCAGGATGTACGCGGCGATAAAATGGATATAACGCATCGTCGCCATCGGGAAGCTAGCGCTTCCCTCGATCATGGTGTTTGTCCACGGACTGTTGATGTAAAAACCTGTGACTACCAGAACAACGATAGGCAGGGCAAACATCCAGTGGGACAGCCGGAATAGCACGCTCCAGCAGTAATGTCTTTCATAAGTTGCCATTCTTGTATCCTCCTGAGGCTTTTGCCGGAAAGAAGAGTTTTGAGTAATGTGAAACCAGGCTTACAGTGCTTTCACTTTCATAACTTCCTTACCTTCTGGGTCGAGCATGTGGACGGCGCAGGCAATGCATGGATCAAAAGAATGCACAGTGCGCAGAACCTCGAGAGGTCTTTCAGGATCAGCAATTGGATTGCCCATAAGAGATGCCTCGTAGGGGCCAAGCTGGCCTTCCGCGTCACGCGGACCTGCATTCCAGGTAGAAGGAACGACACACTGGTAATTTTTGATCCTGCCGTCCTGGATGACAATCCAATGCGACAGGAGCCCGCGTGGTGCTTCATGGACACCGACACCGCGCTGTTCTCCTTTGGGGAATACCGGCGGATTGAAGATCTCGTAATCGCCGGTGGCAATGTTATTGACCAGCAAATCCCAATGCTTGAGCGCAAGATCTGCCATCATCCCGGCACGGACTGCGCGGGCGGCATGGCGGCCGATGGTACTGTGCAGGATAGCTGGTCCTACGGTCACTCCAGCAACTGCACTGATGCGACTGAGACAGGCATCGACGCTCTTTACCGTCAGTTCATGTCCTTGCGCATAGCCGACAATCATCTGGGCCAGAGGACCAACCTGCATTGGTTTATTTTGGAAGCGTGGGGCTTTGAGCCAGGTGTACCGTCCGTCGTCCTGGAAATCGGTGTATTTGGGATCCGTTGACGATTCCCACGGATGCTTGGACCAGTCGCCGTCATACCATGCTCTGGCGATTGATTCTTCGACATTTTCCTTGAAGTATGGATCCGCCAGGCCGGTGATCGGTTTGACAGTGGCGAGGTCGCCGCCAAAAACGGTTCCTCCGGGCAGATCGGATTGGGTTCCGGCCGCGTCAAGAAACATATCCGGTGCGGCAAGATAGTTGGTAACGCCTGCGCCGTAGGGGAGCCAGTCTTTATAGTGAGCGCCAATTGCAACAACGTCGGTGATGTAGACCATCTGGATAAATCCTTGTACTTCTTCTACCAGCTGTTTGATGTAGTAGAGGCGTTCCATGGTCACCGCGGTCTCGTTCTCCTGATTGATATTAGTGGTTACACCACCAACCGAGAAATTTTGGATATGCGGGTTTTTGCCGCCGAGAATAGCCAGAGCCTGGGTGGCTTTACGCTGATAATCAAGGGCTTCGAGGTAATGGGAGACCGCCATGAGATTGGCCTCTGGCGGCAGTGTCATTGCGGAATGACCCCAGTATGCATTGGCGAAAGGTCCGAGCTGGCCACTGGCTACCAGGGTTTTGAGCTTGTCTTTCACTGCAGCAAAACGCTTGGGGCTGTTGCCGGGCCAGTCCGACAGGCTGTCGGCCAGTTTAGCGGTGGCGACAGGGTCAGCGTCAAGGGCGGAGACAACATCAACCCAGTCAAGGGCGGATAAAGCGTAAAAATGGACAATATGGTCGTGCAGACAGTGAATTGACTGGACCATGTTGCGAATCAACTGGGCATTGAGGGGAATTTCCAGGCCAAGGGCGTTCTCTACTGCACGAACAGAAGCCAGGGCGTGAACCGTGGTACATACCCCGCAAATACGCTGGACAAAGAGCCATGCATCGCGAGGATCTCGGCCTTTAAGAATGTTCTCAAGACCACGATACATCTGGCCGGAGGACCATGCTTTGGTGACAAGTCCTCCATCAACTTCGACATCTACTCTTAGGTGACCCTCAATCCGGGTGATAGGATCAATGGTGATTCGCTGAGCCATGTGTATAACCTCCATGTAAGATAGAACAACCAGCCGCCGAAAAGTTTGTGCTTTCAGGCGCCGGTAAAAAATACTCTCGCGGGTGAGCTGCTTTTTTACTCGTTGTTGTCCTTCTTACCTTTAATGAGTCGTTTACCAATGCCTACTGCAGCATGGATACCTACTGCGGCGGCAGTAACGCCTAAAACGGTTTTACCAATCTTATCGGCACTTGTTACGATACCGGTATAGGGGATTTTTACCATCGGCAGTCTTTCGTAGAATGGGGTCATGGTATCCCAGAAATTTGGTTCAGTGCAACCAATACAGCCGTGGCCGACGCTTACCGGCCAAACGCCTACGTCGTTGAAACGTGCGGTAGGACAGTTGGAGAACGTCTCCGGGCCTTTGCAGCCTACCTTATAGAGGCAGTAGCCGAGTTTATGGAACTGGTCACCGTATTGTTCGACAAAACGACCCTCGTCAAAGTGCGCCCTACGTTCACAATGGTCGTGAATCCTGCGTCCATAGGCGAAGAGTGGTCGGTTTAGGTTATCAAGAGCAGGCAGTCTTTTGAAGGTCAGATAATGAAGAATGGTCCCGAGAAAAGAAATCGGATTTGGTGGACATCCTGGAATATTGACAAGAGGTACTCCGCTCACCAGATTCTGTACTCCTACGGAACCGGTAGGGTTAGGGGCTGCAGCCTGTACACCGCCAAAAGTTGCACAGCTGCCGATAGCAATGATTGCTGTAGCTTTTGGAGCAACCTCGGCCAGGATATCCATGGCGGTTTTGCCGCCAATCTTACAGTAGATGCCCCCGTCCTTGGTGGGGATTGCCCCTTCAACGACCAGAATAAACGGATGGTTGTCAACAGTATCGTGGAGATTTTTTTCTGCCTGATGTCCTGCAGCAGCCATGATGGTTTCATGATAATCAAGGGAGATAATATCGAGTAGCAACCGGGCAAGATCTGGGTGAGAAGAACGCAATAAACTTTCAGTGCAGCCAGTACATTCCTGAAAATGGAGCCATATAACCCGTGGGCGCTCTGCGGTTGCAGCCGCTTCGACGAGTTTGGGTATCATAGTCTCGGACAACCCCAGGGCTGCTGCTGCCATTGTGCACCCTTTGAGGAATCCGCGTCGATCAAGCTGCGGGTCAAGCATTTTGTCTACTGTGTCTGCCATGTCAACCTCCTGTAGCTGTGTGACATCAAATGTGCGCAAGCGCGCGATTGGTCGGTAGTAAGGGGAGCCGAAAAGTAAAGTCTACAAAACCTCGGTTTATCAAGTCAGACTGGTTGGCCTGAATATCTGTTGGTGATTCAATATAGTTAAATATATGATGAAAATCGTCATTTTGTGATTGAAACAGACTGCTGGAAGTGCTGGTCGGTGAGCAAGAAGACCAGATGGTTGTGATATGCACAGTGTCGCATGGGGGATATTTGGCAGCAAAGTGCTGCATCGAACTGAACTGCATAGGCGAGACAGGCGTGTTGCATTGCTTTGCTGAGAGCGATGCAGGGGGGCTCAAGACTATATTGGGAATTTTTCTTATCGCCATTGTGCAAAGAGTGCGCCGGGATGTTGGGTATTGGCACTGGAACTGTCGTGCAAACCGTGCCTCCGTTAGAAAAAGTACTTATAACTAACACCACGCTGTGCCGAAATCAACAGTATTTTGTAGTAGGTAGATTATTCATCCGATACTAAGGAAAAATATATCAATTGTGCTGCAGGGCTCTTTATTGGCCAGTTGTTCGTGTTGTGCGAATTCGCCAACGGAAGACTGTGGCTATTGTTCGTAGTGCTGCGAGTTGCAAAATAGCATTGATAAATCGAGTAAAAAGGAGAAGATTATTTTTTAAAACCGAAAATGCCTCCTTTGCCATGTGAAGTAAATGCCGGCTTGCCTTTTGGCGGTGAAGATTTCTTTCCGGATCTTTTGGGCTCTTCTTTCTCCTGCTGGATTGGTGGTTCTCCTGAGAGCAAGTGGTCAATAGATGCACCTGTGGTTGCAGCTATATAACAGTTATAAAAGAGGCAGGATTTCTTGAAATAGCTTTTCTTCTTCAGCCATTTTGGCCAGCTGTTTTGCTGCTTGTTGTGAATAAGTTGCGACAGATTGATTAACAGGCTGATCATTTCCTGGCGTAAGGAGCGTCGCAGGTTGAGATCGATACCGATTGTCCGGTCGACTTCCTCCCGGATCTGTTTGCCAACTTGGTAAAGAGGGGCACCTTTGCGAACTTGACTGATCAGTTGATAACGAGCCTCAGCCCAGGGAATAAGAAAGAGGGCGATCAGGAAAAAATCGGGCTGACGATGGATTTTCAGCTCCCCTGACAGAGTGTTTATTTGGTCAATGATGCGGCAGATCCCCGTGAGGAGTTCCCGGGGATTTTGCGAGGGCGCAAAGTTACTGGAAAATATTTTTCGATAGAAGGGAAAGAGAGAGAATAAGAGTCCCGAGTCAACAGCAAGCTCAAACCAGGATTCAGTTGCCCCATTGTATAGATCTTTTAAAAATTCATCTCGTAACCGGGATGGAGGGCAGAGCAACAGTTTGTGGCTGTTGTCGCACACCGCCTGCCAGGTTTTTTCTTCGATGGTGAAGTTAATTCGGGCTGCATGGCGAATCGCCCGCAACATTCGGACAGGGTCCCGGCTTATCCTTTTGGTCGGTTCGCCGACTATCCGAATAATGCCCCGGTCAAGGTCGAGACTGCCGTCGACATAGTCGATGATGGTGCTTGTTTGTATCTCGTAAAAAAGCGAGTTGATAGTCAAGTCTCGACGCTGGGCGTCTTCGCTCAGCGTACCGAAAGTGTTGTTGGGGGCAAGAACGGTTTCTGGACCGTCAATGTCATGCTCGCTGAGGGATCGGAGGGTACTTATCTCGATGGTCTTGCCGCCCCTGAAAAAAATCTGTACCAGCCTGAATCGCCGGCCTATGGTGTTGCTGTTGGGGAAGAGTCGCCGCAGCTGGCCAGGGTGGGCATCGGTGCTGATATCAAAATCTTTCGGAGTCTTGCCGAGATATAAGTCGCGAACTCCGCCGCCGACAAGGTAGCCGGCAAATCCGGCATCACTGAGTTTTTTGAGGACGTACAGGGCGTCACTGTCAATCATCTCAGTCCTGATCGGGTGTTTTTCAGGGGGAATAATGCGGCAGGAACACGATGGCGTCGTATCCTGCAAAATATCGGTTTCTGTTGAGGAATTCATCTTAGAAGAGGTAGTTGTCAAATTGCCGGACTGAATCCTCTCCCCTCTTTGTACACTGATTCAGCTTGCTCCTTGAATTGTTGGAAAATTTCAGCGACAGAGAGAATTGTATCCATTTTGTAGCTGTTTTCACCAGAGAAAATTAAGCCGTCCCGGATATTACCCGATTTGGCCATCATCAACCTTTCGTTGATGCAGTAATGGTGATCGCATTTTTTCAGGCATACCTGCGCGCATTTTTTGCTACTCACATCTTCGCCTGCATTTAAAGCCTGGACAAAAGGATTATTAATGGCACGACCGGGCATGCCTACCGGCGAGGAAGTAAGGACGATGTCTTCTTTTTTAGCATTGAGATACGCCTGTTTGAATTCATCGGCGATATCGCATTCTTTGCTCAACACGAAGCGCGAGGCAATCTGCACCCCGTCTGCACCGTACTGGTCCATCATTTCGGCCATTTCATAGCCGTTGGTTATACCGCCGGCGGCTATAAGAGGGATGTTTTTAACGACATCTCGGATGGCGGGAAATATTTCGCGGAGCGGTTTGTCCGTACCGAGATGGCCTCCGGCTTCCTTTGCTTCAACGATAACCGCAGACGCGCCAAGTTTTTCGGACAGTTTGGCAAGTGCAGCAGAACTGACGATCATGACGATGGGCGTGTTATGCTCGCGGCCGATTTTAAAGATATCCCGGGAAAAGCCAGCACCGGTGATTATCATATCGATTCCGGCGTCTATCGAGCTCATGACAAGCTGGTAGAAATCCTTCATAGCGTACATGATATTGACGGCGACTATACCGCTTGTAGCCGCCTTGGCTTTTTTGATATCCGCGAAAAGCTCTGCGGGAGGGATGCCGGACCCGCCGATAACGCCTATTCCACCGCAATTGGCAACCGGGATGGCGAGCGCTGAGGTCGATACCCGAATGGACATTCCACCCTGAATTAATGGAAATGAAGCTGTAAGGTCGGCAATATTAAGAGAAGGTAACTTCATGCAGAAAGGATTCCTTGTTAGTACCTGAAAAATTATTTTTAGTATTTTAACAAAAAATAATTTTTGAAACGCCCCAGTCCAGTTTTATCGGGGGCTTCCAAAACAACATATCTGAGAAATCAGATAATGCACCTCTTGCCTGATTTTGTCAAGAGTAGTATCACAGTCAATCGCAACGTAAATTTTGTCCAAGGTGCCCTGAAAACAACCCTTTCACCTGCAGCCGGTTGTCGGTTTGCTGTGAATCGCCGGGCGGTAAACTTGACAAAATCACAAAATTGCAGTTAATTTCTATGTTTTTGATTTTTAGTGACTTAGAAATAAGTATCTTGTGCTGTTTACAAGATACTTATTTCGTGAAGGAACTTACCCCGCGAATCTCTTAGGCGGGGTTAGTGGCCAATTATCAGTTATCTTGTGCTGTTTACAAGAGAATTATTTCGTGAAGGAACTTACCCCGCGAATCTCTTAGGCGGGGTTAGTGGCCAAT
>CBDTUM010000141.1:0-11157 GCA_965363495.1 uncultured Desulfopila sp. | reverse complement strand
TCAGGTTTTCGAGCCTCAACAAACGACCATCTACCAAGCGAAAAAACAGCATAAATAAGACCTCGAGTATCAAAACAATTTGTTCGCGCAGTTTTTATTGGGAGTGCAGCAGTCCAGGTTGAAGTGGTGCATTCCACCCCGTGTTAACATTTTAATTCTGCTATTGTAAGAAAGCCTGCAAACTACGGTGTTTTCAGGGCAGATAAGGTGAGCCGTTTGCCTTCATGCATTATTTCAAAGGCTACATTGCCCACTTACTCTGGCATTTTATTGTCCTTTTTTAAAATCTCGCTACTCAAGCAGTTCCAGCAATTTTGCTCGAAAATAATTAAGGCTTATCTGCTGTACCTCAATTGGTACTTGTGTCAGATCGTAAAACCCAAGTATTTCTTCTTCGGATAGAGGGTTGATGCCAGTATCCAGCAGCACAATTCGATCATATCGGCCGAAATTCTGACGAACATCCACTTCGTCCCAGCCCAGCGCCGCCACTAGATTGGGAAAATAACGGATCCAACCGGGCGTTATAACCATTGTGCGATTTTGTTCTAATTCTTCTATGTTTTCATGACAGAAAGCTTGGACACAGTTTTTGGCAGCAAGAATTTTTCCGCCTTGGTTATTGACAATATGGCACATATCAGGGTGGCAGCCATTGCCGAAAAGAACTCTTGTCTCTCCGTTTTCTGCCGCGGCATCGTTTAAGGCCTGTTTCAAGGCGATTTCGAGTTTATCTAAATTCGCGTGCAGCCCGGCATCAAGCCAGGTAATGTCGATATCTTTATACTCTTCCGGTAACACAGCCAAGAGTTCATCGGTGAAAATTTGGCAGGCAAGTATTTTTTTCTTCATCGTGCTCATCCGTTTCATCTTCCTTACCACAGGACACACAGGGAATATTTCCCTGAATCGTTAATTGCCCGATTATCTCCATATTTTCATAATCACGGAACTCAGCTGCCAGTGATTGATTGACGACGGCGAGTGCCCCAGGATGCACACCGGTGAGGACAGGTGCACACAGCTTACCTTGCAAAAGGTTCTCCTGGTGACGCAATGCTTTGCACAAGTCAGGCACTTGACTACACCTGTGCCTTTCACAAAGTACCACTTGCTGATGCCCAGAAGTCTGATCTTTCGGGAATTTACCGTGTACTTCCCGCATTTAGCGATGTCAAAAAAGGGCTGGTTCAGTTGCAGACAGGCGGCTTTCGTCTCTATGCGTTTTCCCAACGGATATACGTAGGGGGCATTGATGTCTAGAACGACGAGGTGGAATCACCCAAAATAGTGTGTGCCCGCGTTTTGCTCGCTGCTAACAACGGGATCAAACATCCTGAGTCCAGGGAAGCCAGGGTAAACCTTCTCGCAATCCCTCACGTACAAGATCGGCGGAATCTCGCTGGTAGCCGTAAACCCTTATCCCAAAAATATGCAACATGAGGCTTACGGCACGGTGTTGACTCACAGTAGCGCTGAACTCTTTTTCAAGATAGCTCTGGTAAAGTTCTTCTATTTCTCCGAGCTTAACGGAGGCAAAATCATACAGTTCGTTGCCCGCCGCTGCCAACTCAAGCTGGGTCTTAACGAGAAAGCAACTGCAATAATTTTTCCTGGTCGATTCCTGAACCATCTTCTCAAGAATCGCACAGATCCCCTCCCCGACACTTGGTGCACTCTCCAGGGTGTTGCGAATTTTGGTTATGGATTTATCGGCATAACTCTGCAACGCTTCACGGAACAGGGCTTCTTTATTGCCAAAAGCAAGATAGAGTGAGCCGGGTTTAAGACCGGTGACCTGCACGACTTGCTTCATAGATGAGGCGCTAAAACCATTATTCCAGAAAAGTGCTATCGATTTATCAATAACATCGTCTCGATCAAATTGCGCTCTTGCCATGGATGTACCTTATACGTTTCTAAGCATTCACCCCACGGGTGAATGCTTACAGTTCGGAGGTTATTCAGAATTTGGCTGTTTTTCGGTGAACGGAGACTTCACGCATATTGAAGATCTACACATTACACAGACACTATACAGCATTACCTTGAATAGTCATTCAAAAAGTGAGTATACTGTGCCACAAATAGTCAGAAGCAAAATTCATCGTTTAAAGCGTTCTAACGACGCAATATAAATGAGGAGGAAAGTAAATGAAAGCAATCGGCATCAGCAGCAGCGGCAGAAAAGAGGCATATTCTAAAATCATTGTGAAAGATATACTTGAGGAATCTGGTGTGGAATATGAAATGATTCATCTTGCTGCATTGAATATCAAAGGGTGTTTAGGGTGTCTTCAATGTGCAGAGACGAATAAGTGCATTCAAAAAGATGATTTTCAAGGCGTCATAGATAAAATAATCGATGCTGATGCGCTTGTTTTCGGAGGTGGAAATTACTATGGCACGTTGAATGCTATCGGACATGCATTCTGGGAAAGAACATTTGCATTAAGACACCGCGGCGTATTTCCATTTGCTGGAAAATTAGGAATCGCCGTTGGACTTGACCGGGATAAAGACAAAAAAGAAGCAACTGCCTTTATTGAAAAAATGATGCTTCACAATAAAATGGCCCTGATTGAGACATTCACTGATCCTGGGCAGCAACAATGCTATGATTGCGGCTGTGGCCATGGTTGTGTTGTCGGTAATGTATACGCCCACATGGGTCTCACCACTGCTGAACTTGCTGAAAAAAATCGCCCGGTAGAATATGGCAGCACAGCGCAACAGAAAGCCAGGGCCATCGGAAAAATGTTAGGGGCAATCCTACATTCAAGAAAATAGTACAGCCGCAACAATGAGAACAATCCCCCATGCCAGAAGCTCGACAATTATCATTCCGGCACCTTCACGCTCCTCGGGGTCCGGTCAGGGCAGAAGGTGAAGGATAAGTAATTGATTCGAAAACCTGTGTAACAGATTCACCGCATTACGTTAATGAAACGCTACAAACAACTTCGCACAAAGTGTTGCGCTGCCCCGGCAAAACCGGCCTTTGGCAACGCTCTCTTCCAGCATTGCCTGGTGGTTCGAGAGCAGGAGGAAAGCTGTCACCTTTGAAGCAAAAGAAGTCGTCAAAACTTACTGTATCCGCCTCTTCAAGTATCCTCTGCTTCTGCCGGGAAGCCACAGTTTCAAGGGCAAACGCATCTCCCTGCAACTGTTCATAGTCAGTTCCGAGCAGTTTATGGCGATGTTTTCTGGCCAGACTCAAGGCCAACTCGTTGACCTCCATTTTCTGCTCGGCCATATCCTCTACCATCATCGCAGATGGTGTCAGCGAGGGATGTGTCAGTTTCTGATGCTGGCAGTAGAGCGCCGCCTGGAACTTTTCCCCCTGGTCCGCTTTATCGAGCAGACTTGCTACCTTTGCCAAGTCACAAAATATAGCTTCGGCCCAGCTCTCAAGCGATCTGGGGTTTTCACCATCCACCAGTGTCAGGGATACCTCCCGTCCACGGGTTGCCACCCTGTTCATGTTGTACTGAGCGGTGCGCTGCTCTAGCCGGGACAAGCCAGGGCTGTCTTGCAGCAGGCAATAGGTGAGGAAAACATCCAGAAAGTGCACCTGCTCCAGGTCGATCCCCGTTGCAGCATAAGGATTCACATCCAAAGAGCGAACTTCAACATATTCGACACCTCTGGACTGCAAGGCATCGGACAGCTTCTCCCCGGTTTTGGTGACACGCTTAGGGCGAATCGATGCATAGAGTTCGCCCTCCTCCTGCAGCGTATTGACATTCAGTTGCTGATATTCCCCGTGCCGCTTCACGCCGATTTTCTCAAACATCGGATTGGGCTGGCTTGCTGCCTGGCGTAAACCGCTGACAAATTCTATAAGGCTGTTGTAGCTGAGAGCCAATTTTTCCTGCTCCTGCGCGTTATAGCCCAGCTCGCTCATCCTTAAGGAAGTGGCTTTTGGCAGATAATGACTTGCCCGCCCCAGCGTTTCCAAAGGCAAGGTACTGCGGCCATGTTTCAGAAAGGAAGAGTCCACGGCCGGGGAGGCACCAAAAAGATAGGGGACCAACCAGCCAAGGCGTAAAAAATTGCGAACGAGCCCCAGGTAACTCTCCGAGATAAAGTCCTGAAGCGGCTGCCGGTCGCCCTTAAGCTGTTGCCACACCGGCCAGAAACTGTCCGGCATGGAAAAGTTGTAATGCACCCCGGCGATAGCCTGCATCATGCTGCCGTAGCGATTTTTCAGTCCCCGGCGATAAATGGTTTTCATTTTGCCGACATTGGAGTTGCCATAACGCGCCAGCTCAATATCATCCTCTGTTTCAATCGTGCAGGGCATGCTGACAGACCAGAGTATTTCCTCCCCAAGATGGCGATAGACATGCCGATGGATGTCGGTAAGGATGCCGAGAGTTTGTTCCGCCTCGGTACCTACCGGTGTAATAAATTCCATCAGAGCCTCGGCATAGTCGGTGGTTATCCAGGAATGGGTTAGTGGTGAACCGAGGGAGGTCGGGTGCGCAGTTGAAGCCAGGCGGGAATCACCATTGACCCGTAAAGCTTCTCTCTCTATCCCTCGGCGAATCCCCTTAAACGCAGCCGAAAATTCCTGACGCGAGAGCGTTTCCAAGGCATTTTGCCATGGCTGTTTCAATTTCGAACTCCTCTTCTGTTTGATCATCTGACCGGTACCTGCTCGATGCTGTCCATCATTTTGGGGTTACTCTTGATATCGACACAGACGATCTACTTGATCGTTCGTTCAAAATAGGTGGTCGTCAACTCCTTGTCAATCTCTTTTTGAATATTTGTTCAAGTTACTCGGTACGTCGCGTATGGATACTGTCCGGAACCTCAAGACATAAAAAACTATATCCATCACAAGAACTCAATTTTACTTGGTTTATGGATCCAAACAGCTCCGTTGGAATCGTGGAATCTTACCCCGATAAGCGGGAAATAATCCCGGGTGTTAAGGCGTAAGGCCCTCAACTGCGACAAAGGTCTACGCTTATTGGAAAGGGAGGAGAGCAACTTGTCTCTTAGTAACTTTAGTACTAATGTACTGGAGCCACAGGTAAGAATTTTGAAAAATTGCATAAATCGTGGGCATCCAACTGCGCATTATGTTTTACAGTGATCAAATTCGGAGAGAATTGAAAAATGGATCAGCCTTTACCAAAGGACCTCATAGCCAGAATTCGTGAACTTGAGGAAGAAAATGAAACACTCCAGTACCAGTGTGCAGAAAAAATAAAGAAGAGTCTGGCTAAGTACAGACGTGTGATAGATGCCACCTCTGAGGGCTTTCTTGAGCTGGATCTCAACTTCAGGGTTGTTGATTACAATGCCACAATAGTAGAACTAACAGGCATTAGTGCCGCTGATCTCATAAACTGCCCTGTTGAAAGCCTTTATGACAAACACAGTGTTTTTGTCCATTTTGCCAGCAAGGACCACTTGAGTTTCGAAGCGACTCTCAACACCAGATTTGGCCACAAGTTTGACCTGCTTTTCAAGCGAAGTATTTTACGTGACATTGATGGTACCCCTAACGGCTATTTCGTTTTTTTCACGGACCTCACCGAGCTTAAAAAAGCCGAGAAAGAACTGCTCCAGGCAGAAACCCGATATCGTGATATCTACAACAATGCAGTTCAGGGGATGTATCAATGCACTTTGGATGGCAGTTTAATAAGAATCAACCCGGCTTTTGCAAAAATATTCGGCTATGAGCAGACAGCACAGCTCCTCAATCAAGCCGGGGGCGTAACAAGCCTGTATAAAGACCCGGAGAGCCGGCAACACTTTCTCTCTTGTTTAAAAGAGCATACGGTAGTCACCAATTATGAAGCAGAAATGCAAAACAGGGATGGCCAACCGGTATGGGTAATGCTCAATGCCAGATTGACACGAAATGCAAATGGGAAAACCCGGATTGATGGTATTCTCATCGACAACACGAAAAAACGCTTGGCTGAAGACAAGCTTCGTCGCAGCAGGGAACGTTTTCGAGATCTGGCAAACCATAACAGCCTCACCGGTCTCTTCAACACTCGATATCTCCACAAGGCACTCGATAAGCTGATAACTGAAAGCAGTGCGAGCAAGGAGCCATTCTCTCTGGTTTTCCTTGATATGGACAACTTCAAGCACATTGTCGACACATATGGACACCTCAATGGCAGCCAGGCTTTAAAAGAGGTGGCCGGCACCTTGAAAGCCAGCTTGAGAGGAGCATCCTTCGGTGTAGCTTATGGCGGCGATGAGTTCGTCCTGGTACTGCCCAAAACCGGAAAAGATGCTGCCCTTCTGCATGTAGAGAACATTCGCCTTCTAATGAAGAAGACAGTCTATCTTACCAAACAAGGACTCCAAGTGCATATGTCTGCCAGTTTTGGTGTAGCCACCTATCCTGATAACGCCGAAGATAGCAAGGGCCTTCTCGCACTTGCCGATGAAGCAATGTTTCGAATCAAGTCGCGTGGCAAGGATGCAGTAGGGGTCGCAGGAAAGTAAGGAGTCCTGTCGCCCGGGTGAACACTGAGAACGCTTACCCCTTTTTCTCCCAGTTTTTCTCCCAGCCCTTGTGTTAAAGAATAAGACGCTGCTTTCGATGCTGAATAAGTAGAAAGATCAGAAAAATTTTTTATTGATGCAACAGGGCTTAACTCGACCAGGGCAGCTTGGTGGCCAGGTTAGTATTTTTCAACTTACGTGAGACAGAAGCTCTTTCACGATTTCTGCCGGTTCTTTACGCAAAGTATAATCTGCGTTAACAAAAGCACTGGTAATAATGCCGTCGACACCCACAATGAAGGTTGCCGCCAGAGGCAGATCGAATTGGCCTTTGCCATTATGTTTCTCCACATCTATTCCAAAGCTTGCATATATTGACCGCAATTCTTCAGGCAGGGTAAAGATGAGGCCCAACTCCCTTGCATAATCGGAGTTGCTATCTGAGAGTACTTCAAATTCCAGCTCATTTTTCTCAGAGGTTGACAGAGATGCATCAGGAAGTTCCGGCGTGATTGCTACCAGTGTTGCACCCGCAGCCTTTATATCTTGCAGAACCGCCTGGTAGGCACGCAGTTCAAGGTTACAATACGGGCACCAGCCACCCCGGTAGAATGTCACGACAACAGGGCCTTTTTCTCTCATCTTGTCCAGCTTTCGCTCTTTTCCAAGCTGGTTTGATAAGGTGAAGTTGCGTAATTTTTCACCTGTCTTTGGTGCCTTCCCTTCCAGTTCGGACTCGCTCAACCTTTTCGTTGCATCCTGCATAATGGCTTGGATGTTTTCGGGTGTCTTAAGAAGACTTTGTTTTTTTTGTTCTGCTAATTGTTCAGTAAGGGACATGACGTCCTCCTGTTAGATAAAATGCACCATGCACTGGTATTGCTTGATTTCGACAAATACGCTCAAATTGAACGTCCATTCAAAATAAGAGGCAGCAGTGCACTTGTCAATGTCTTTTTGAATGATCACTCAAGATAGTTGGGCTGCAGTGAGTGCAGTTTCCCCTGGCGCAATACATAAACAAGACAAATCAATGGAAGAAACGGAGTAATAAGGAGACGAGGTTATGGCTAAATTGATCAGTAATATTAGCGGAGTATCTTTCTGATCAAGATTCAGTTTGCGTTATCTGTGGGGGGCAAGATGCCTGCAACATCCCAGGGAAGATGTCGTTTTATTGGCAATGCTGGCACGTAACACGGCCATCTCTGTTGCATTGGTTATCGTATGGCATTCGCGATAACTCATGCAACAGTGATGGCCTTCGTGCGGTAATGTAATGAAAGATTCCGGCGACCACTCTATTCGAGGTCGAGGCTGGCCGCTGAAACAAAGATTTTCTTGGCGTACTTTTCCACAACCCAGGTAACCCGGGTACCTCTTGGAACCACGAAGGAATCTCCTGCCACATACTCGTGGGTCGGCCCGCCCTCTTCAATGACCTTGACACTGCCCTCGACGATGTAGCAGAACTCGAGTTTTGGGTGATTGTGCTCCCAGCTGCCGGCGGTACAATCCCAGATACCGGCCTTAAAATTACCTGAACTGTGGTTATAGTAGGTCCAGTTATTGGCAAAAGGCTCACCGGATTGAGGGTTCGCCTTTTTGGCAGCGGTGTGGGACAGAACTTTTGATTTGGTAAGGGTAACAACTTTTCCTTCGGACATTGGTTATATTCTCCTCAATGCAATTTTTTTATATTGTCCATGTCGGCTCTTTAGATCTGAAGCAATGCAAGCAACATATCTGAGACACGTGACTATTTTACTTCCTCAAAACGATCCGGGCGAAAATCCTGGAGCGACTGTTCCGGCTTGTGGCCCAGCATAATCTGCGACATAAGCCGTCCCATCATAGGGGCCAGCTGAAAGCCATGGGCAGAAAAGCCGCAACAGTGAAAAAGACCGGGTACCTTGGTGGATTCGCCAACTACAGGCACCTTGTCTTTGATGCAGCCCTCAAAGGCAGTCCAGCAGCGCATCATCTGGGCGTTGCGCAGACCAGGCAGAATTTCGATCATGATTTTTGAGGCCTTGGCCATCTGCATGGGATCTATCCAGATTTTTTCCTTTTCAAGATCAAGGGGAGAACGGTAACCACCGCCAACAACAATGGTGCCATTCTTCGCGGCCATAAGACCCAACAGACGGCCGGTGAGTCCAAGGGAGGTGCCGTTCATCATACCGGGCATACGGTCGGTAACCATCATGGTAGGCGCTGCGGCGAAAACCGGCAGGGGGTCACCCAGCATTGCCGAGAATCTTCCCGCCCAGGCCCCGGTGCCGTTAAACAGCATTTCGCCCTCATATTCCCTGCCGGCACTGGTCCGCACCTTAAAACCACTGGCGGTTGCCTTGGCCTCCACCACACGGGTATGACTATATATCCTCACCCCTTCTCTTTCAGCGGTGGCGGCATAGGCCTTTGACGTGAGCATGGGATTGGCAAGACCATCAGAATAACAGGCCAGTCCGCCGACAACGTGTTCGGAGACATTGGGGGACATGCGCATCACTTCTTCACGGTCCACCACCACTTCATGCGTATAGCCA
This sequence comes from uncultured Desulfopila sp., assembly GCA_965363495.1. Taxonomy (GTDB): domain Bacteria; phylum Desulfobacterota; class Desulfobulbia; order Desulfobulbales; family Desulfocapsaceae; genus Desulforhopalus_A. The sequence goes on along the minus strand of CBDTUM010000141.1, from coordinate 2,119 downwards.
AGCCCCCTCATGGTTGCTTCCCGTTTGACAAGCACCTCCATATCGGCGCTGCTTTCCGCTAGTCGCAGTCGGGGAGATACGAAAAATCCGCAATCGGAACCCACCGTTTTTTCATGGTGATCCCACATCTTACGGGATTCAAGAGCATGGGGAACTTCACGGAGGTCACGCCCCTGGGCCCGCACTCCGCCGGAGTTATTCCCCGAGGCATGTCGTCCGGGGACATCTTTTTCAAAGATGATGACCGATTTCCCCTTGCGCGCCAGTTCAATAGCAGTAGCGCAACCCATAATGCCGCCACCTACAATCAGTACATCAGCTTTCATCGGTCTCTCCAAGTTTTGCATTGGCCAGTTCCTGCAGACTCACCGGTTTAATAGGCGGTCGCAGGCGGTGCTGCCGTAATTCTTTTGCCGGAAGCCCGGAGCCTTCTGCTATCAGTTCCAGGACAGCCGAGCCACACATACGTCCCTGACAGGGACCCATCCCGCAACGAATAATAGCCTTGATCTCGTTGTGATCGGTGTAGCCTTCTTTTACCAGCTCCCGGATACGACCGGCGGTGACACCCTCACAACGACAGACAGTGGTCTCATCAGTGAGGGAAAAAAGGTCTTTTCGGGGAGTATAAAGAGCATCGATAAAGGGTCGGGGCAGGATATCCTCCGCCAGCTCTTTTCGTACAGTCTTTGACTGGCTGGCATATTCCGCCTTGCTCATCCTGTGCAGTTCGTGGGCAATGGCCATACCGGCTAATCTTCCCTTCAATTCGGCCGACTTTGCCCCGTGAACAAAATTGCCGTCACCCGCTATAAAGACATTGGCCAGATTACTACTGCGACCCTCAGGTGTCACCGTAGGATACCAAAAACGCTGGACAGGGTCCCAGCTATGGCTACAACCCACCTGGCGAAGCAGTGAAGTATTAGGAATGATGCCTTCATTGACCAGCAGGGTTGTGGCATTAAAACTGAGTTCCTTGCTGCCGCAGCTCGCTTTCACCAATTCCAGTCGATCGCCGCCCTCGGCCCGCACATTTTTCACGTTACGATGGATCGGCACCTTTTTCTTCATGGCGCTGCGATGGACTTCAGCGATCATCTTGACGCCCTTCATCATAAAACCAAAACGCCTTAAGGCCCTGGGCAGATGTTTCATGGCCGGGATCACCTGTCCCAGAGGAGTGGTATCAAGAATCGCTGCAATCGGTGCACCGAGTGCAAAAAGATGGTCGGCAATAAGCCACATCAGCGGTCCGCTACCGGCCACGACAACAGGCTCACTCGGGGACAGGCTGGAATCTTTAAACAGATTAGACATGCCCCCACAGGTCATGACCCCTGGCAAAGTCCAACCGGGAAAAGGGACCGGACGTTCCATTGCCCCGGTGCAGAGCACAAGATACTCCGCACTGAGCTTCATGGATGCCCCATCATGGGACAAAAAGACATCCCCATTTGGTTCCGCCTGCCAGACCCGGGCCTGGGGCAGATAGTCCACCGGGGCCATGTTAAAAGCTTCCACAACCTTCAGTCCCGCACTATAATCATCACCGAGAATGGCGTGCTGCCCGGACGTGGCTTTGGTAATATTCCGATATATCTGGCCACCGGGGCTCGCCTGTTCATCAAGCAGAGCAACATCCAACCCTTTTATCGCAAGCTCAGTACCGCATGCAAGACCCGCCGGCCCAGCGCCAATCACTATGGCATCGTATCTATTTTTCATTTGTTCTCTTCAACTCGTTCATACTGTCGTTTAATATGCATGCCTTCCACTACAGGCTCCAGACATGCTTGACGATTTTTAATACCATTAATTTCCACCAGACACTCAAAACAGACGCCCATCAGACAGTAGGGTGCACGTTTTTCATGATCGGCAGCGGATTGGCAGAAGTGATCATCATCGTGTCCCAACAAAGCAGCAGCAACAGTCACCCCGGCAGGAACCTCACAGGGCTCCTCCTCGAAATAAACGGTAACGGTATTGGAAGTCGCTGCTGGATTACTCCAGGTAAATTTACTTTTGCCTTTACTCATTGCTTACTCATCTCGTTAACTTTATTTGTAACTATTCAGGTAGGTGCTGAAAACCTGATAATACCACGGACTCTAAC
>CBDTUM010000140.1:0-11188 GCA_965363495.1 uncultured Desulfopila sp. | reverse complement strand
ATGGCTGTAGAACATTCGGCATATGCTGCCTCAGCATTGCTGAGTTTGTTGGTATAGGAATACCAGAGGTAGCCACCGGAAGCTATAAGAAGACCTGTCAAACCAAGGAACAAGTACAGGAGCATTCTGCTTTTTTTGTGGTCTTTGGGTAAAAAAAGATCTTGTGGCGTTGGTGGTTTGGTTCCTGCAGTCTTTTCGCTAATTTTCGAAGAGCTGTGCTTGTTTGGGGTCGTTCCTTTCTTCGTGCGATCTTTAGCTCCTTTAGAAGGTACTGATTCGGGAAAATTAAAACTTTTGGCTGGGTTGATATCGGCGAGAAGAGCAAGAGTCTGTTTAATTCGGTGAATATCGACAGCAATAGTTGGAAAATCGGCGACAATGTCGGTAATTTGTTGATATTTTTCAAGAGCAATCTGGGCTTCACCCTTATTTTCGAACTTTTTTCCATCACGGTGCAGTTTTTCTACCTTTTCTATCTGTTCTTCGGCCTTTTCGCATAAGGCGGTCAGTTCATGGGATGGCTTCCTGATGCCTTCAGCCGTTTTTAGCAGGGTGTAATATTTTTTCTGCCTCTCTAATAGGGTGAAAGGTTGAAGGTCAATTTTTTGGGCGAAATCTACTTCCGGAAAAGATGTGTTCAGGGTAATGTCTTCATCATCGATTCCTTCTTCCAGGGCCAGAAAGTTAAACTCGGGTGCTAAATCAGAATCGTCAAGGGTGTCGATTTCGTGGCGCCGACTATGATCTGAGGAGATAGAACCACTGCCACTTCCCCAATTGATATGAGCAAGCGGGAACTTAACTGCATTATCCAGGTACCACTCTGCCGCTTCTTCATTAAAGGCGTTTGTTGTCGAATAGAATTCTCCATTGATCATTTGCCCGATATGGATGATAAGATCAGGGAGGCTACGATCTTGTTCCCAAAAATCGCCAAGACATATAGCTGCTGGATCGAAATCTGGGTGAAAAATATCACTTTTCGGCTTGCAACTTGGTGGAAAATGTGGAAAACCAAATGGAATTGCCAGTTCAATCAGGTGATTGATCGATTCGACGATTTCCCCCCCATCCTTCTTAGACATGCCGGTGATCGTATAGGTGATTTCGTATTGATCCGGGGGGGCGCCTTTCGTCGGTTGAACTGAAATTGCCGGATGAGAAACGAAATGTTCCCTTATCTGTCTAGAGATTTCATCTAACTGGCTGGAAGAAGCAGACATGAATATATATTGTAATAGTGGTTAAATTGATTACATTTTTTTTTAGTATAGCAATTTATTTACGCAACACCAAAAGAAACTTTGATAGGGTTGTGATTTGCACTCGAAAGAGGGCGTTTCGGGGTGAGGGCATGTAGTCGGCAGGGTTTGTCCACTATGCATTTATGAATGAAAAATATTAGCGTAATTTTCTCAATCGTCAAAGAAAATAATTGTTCTTTATATAAAGTGGAAGAACGGTTGTATCTTTCCGATAAATCCCTCTCCTGTCCGAAAGGCAAGGAGATGTGTCTCATCCTCGTTCGTGATCTGACTGAACTGTTATTTAAATTTTTACAAGAGCAACCCTTTGAGGAGGGGAATTATGCTGGTAAAATATTTAATTGCAGTGGATGCAAGGGCTTGATCAAATTTTCTCTGGTACAGCCTGGTGCCCCGGGAGAAACTCACATTGTCAATAATAAAGAGGCAGGAGCTGTTGCCCGGCTTGAATCATCTCTTCTGAAGACATACGGCAACATTATCAATTGCCCCTTGTTACAAGCTCTTCCACCCGACCAACTCGAGAGTGTACTCGGTCTTTGTCAGGAAATCGTGCTCAGCGAGGGGGCAATCCTCATTCGGAAAGGACAAAAGAATTACAATCTGTATATAGTTTTTGAAGGGGAGCTTATTGTCGAGAGTGGCGGGGTGCATTTAGCCACTCTTATGCAGGGAGACATCTGTGGTGAAATGAGTTACCTTGGTGCGGATGTTGCCGTTTCAACGGTTAAAGCAAAAAAGAACACCAAGGTTTGGGCTATAGCCGGAGATCTCCTTGGCAGCCTGGTCGGAAATAACAACGAGGTTCAGGCATTTATGGCACAACTGCTCGCAGCAAGGCTGAGAAAGACCAATGCAGCTCGGGCACGTGATTTCGAATCCTGCATGAGTGGCAGAATTGATGAGATCGTTCCTGCTGAACTTTTTCAGATTTTCCATATGCACCAGAAAACAGGGGTGCTCTCTCTGGAGCTGCCGGATGGGCAGGCAAAAGTTTCTTTCAGGGAGGGTTGCATTATCAATGCCAGCTACAGCGAAATAGCCAATGAAGAGGCAATCTTTAGAATTCTCGCAGAAAAAAAAGGTTTCTACCGTTTTACCTCAGGTCTTACCCCCAGGGAGATGAAGGCTGCTGAGATCGGCGATTTTATGATGCTGCTCATGGAGGGTGTAAAGAGGGTTGACGAGGAGCAGGAACGTTAACCTGTTGTTGTCTGAAAAGGCGGTAGTCGAAGGATCTCGGTGAAACTGTTGACGTGGTAAGCCGCCCGAAGGATCGGGTTCTTGAAGGCGATTAACGGGACCTTGCAACTTCCCGCGTGTTCTTCGTCAATAACCGAGTCACCAATGAAAAGAGCTTCTTCGTGGGAACACTGGTAGTGGGCCAGGATTTCAAGAAGCCCATCAGGTGCTGGTTTTGGCTTTTGGGCGGTCGCTGCTGTTACTACCTTGCTAAAATACCCTTCCAATTGAAAACTCTTGAGCAGCGGTATCATGGTATCCGTCCGATTGGTTGATATGGCCAGATGGAAGGACCTGCTGGTTATCTTGAGAAAATCGACAAGGTCAGCCTCGATCTCCATATATTCCAGAAATGGCGTGTAACTACACGACTTTCTGAATGCATAGACTTCTTCGAGGGTCGGTCGTGAATAGTGGCGGAATATATGCTGTATAGAATCAGTGACACTGCTCATGTGGGCAAAATCTTCTTCACTTTTACTCATCAGGGCTAAGCCGAAGTGAGCGAGCAAGTGATTGTAATACATGCAATTGGCTTTTTTGGAATCGAACATGACTCCGTCACAGTCAAAAACTATCAGTTTCAGCATAGCAAGAATAACTCAGAAAGTGTTGAGAAAAGAGTGGTGGAATTAAAAAGAGCCAAAGAGCTGTTTCTTGAGCCAGTTAATGCCAAAGAGCAACAGTTTCTCATCATCGCTCTTCAGATCATTTTTTTCCGATGGAGTGAGCATAATGTCACCTCGGCGGTCACTGAATACCATTTCCCTGAATGAATCGATATTATATAGTGTCAGGATAAAAAGATCGATTTGTTTGGCCGAGAGGATGAGCCCCCTGCGAATCGAATCATGCTGGAGAATCGTCGCTATAGCATCGTTGAACCTGTTGTATACCACAAGTTCCTGCTCGATGCTGTATTGCACTGCATTTTGCGGTACTGGTTCGGCAAAACCCTGGCAGTGCGCTTCTTTCATGAGGACAAAATGTTCTTCCATGGTCCCGTTTTCGCAGCGTTTCAGCGCCCGGCCAAGGGGATAGGCTCGACAGGCCGATGGCCGATGGGCGTACACAGTGCAACCCTGTTTACCCACGAAGACACAGCTGGCTCTACCGTCATCGACCATCGTCAGATACAACCGGGGGAATGGTTCCCCGGGATCCTGTTCGATAATAATATATCCATCGAGCAGCTGCCCGGAGGTGAGACCGGTTGCCAATCTTAACCGCAGGACATCGTATGGTGTCAGGGCGAGTTCAAGCATGCGGCAGCATTCAGTGAAGCACTTGACATTCTGGTGACAGGAAAAAGTGAAAGCTTCCGATCGGTCAAGTTGGGTAACATGTTGTGGGAGCGTAGTTGGCTGAGTCATCTGTTGTCTCTCATCTCTTTCTCCTTATGCCTTAAACCGTCTTTTTCTGCAATAAAGTGAGAAGCGGGCTGGCGATAAAGATAGACGAATAGGTACCAACAATGATGCCGATGAGCAGAACAAAGGCAAAGTCGTGAATAACTGCGCCGCCACCGAGAAACAGAGCAAGCAACACAATGATCGTTGTCCCTGAGGTGACGATGGTCCGACTGAGTGTCTGATTGATACTGTCGTTAATAACCCGGGTTAGGGAGCGGTCGTCCGATTTGTTCATATTCTCTCTGATTCGATCAAAAACAATAACCGAATCGTTGAGTGAATAACCCGCAAGGGTAAGTAGTGCCGTCACCAGGAGAAGGGTAATTTCGATATCCATCAGCCAGCATATCCCCAGAACGACCATGACATCATGAAAGGTAGCCATGGCCCCGGCAAGTCCAAAGCGTATGTCGAAACGTATGGCCAGGTAGATAATAACACCAGCCAGGGAAATGAAGATGGCCTGGATAGCCTTGTTACGAAGAACCGAGCTGACTGATGAACCGATTTCGGACTGGCTTTCGAGATAGAAGTGCTTGTCGGGCAATTCGCTTGCGAGGATGCTGCCGACCTTATCACTGAGGTTCGCTACCACTGCCTCCGACTTTTTAACCTTGATCATCAGTCGATGTTCGTTTTCAACCTCCTGCAGGTTGATATCCTGCATGTCGTTTTTACTGAAGGCATCCCTTACTTCAGCCATGGTGAAATCCTCGGTGGCTTTGTACTGCAGCATCGAGCCGCCGGAAAAATCGACCCCCATATTGGCATGGCCTCGGGCTATCTGGATAAAGGCGATAAAACCGATGACCACCACGACGGCGGAAAGAGAGTAGGTGATGTTTTTTATCTTCAGATAATCAAGCTTGGGTTTTTTGGCGATGAGCATAAAATTAAGCCGCTGCATAGGACGGACCGCATTGATCGTATCAAAAATGAACCGGGAAAAGAACAGGGAAGCAAAGAGGTTGAAAATAATACCCAAAGAGAGGGTGACGGCAAAACCTTTGATTGGGCCGGTCCCAAACATGAAAAGTGCTACGGCGGTGATGAGTGTGGTTACCTGGGAGTCGACGATAGTGGAAAAGGCATTACTGAACCCGCCATCGATGCTCGATCTGACTGATTTCCCAAGAGCGTACTCTTCGCGCATCCTCTCAAAGATAAGAACATTGGCATCCACCGCCATGCCGATGGATAGGATGATGCCGGCAATACCCGGCAAGGTCAGGGTTGCGTTGAGAATGGCCAGGCCGGAGAATAACAGGAGTATATTGAGAATCAACGCACTGTTGGCAATGACGCCGGAGAGCCGGTAGTAGATAAGCATAAAGGCCACCACCATGATAGCCCCGAAGGCACCAGCGTTGATACCTTTGTTGATGGAATCCTGGCCAAGTGTTGAGCCGACCGTCACATTCTGGACGATATCCACCGGTGCGGGCAGGGCACCGACTCTCAGGACGATGGCCAGGTCAGCTGCGTCCTCGTGGGTAAAGCTGCCGCTGATCTGGGCGGATCCGCCAAGAATTCGTTCGCGGATAACTGGGGCAGAGCGAACAACACTATCCAGCACAATAGCCATCCGCCGGCCAACATTCTTTTCAGTTATGTGCGCAAAAACTTTGCCGCCACGACCGGTCAGATCGAGGCTGACATATGGCTCGTTGAAGTTACCGCCGATACGTACCTGGGCGTCTTTAATCATATCGCCGGTCATGAGGATCTTGTTCTCAAGGAGCAGGGGGATTAAGGTCTCTTTCTTCGTCTGTGTATTGACCTCTTTTTCAAAGTAGACGGAGGTGTTGTCCGGCAGTCTGCTCTGCAGGGCACGGTTTAGTTTGCTTATACTCTCCCCGTCGTGCCACTCTTTGGCGGCCTTGGCCTGCGCGACAAGCTCATGGACGTTGAGTCCTGCGGATTCGGCGACAATCTTGAATTCCAGCTGGGCGGTATCGCCAAGCAGTTTCAGGGCTCGTTTAGGATCTTTAATGCCAGGAAGCTGGATGACGATTTCGTCATCGCCTTGACGGATGATTACTGGCTCGGCAACACCGAATTGATCGATCCTGTTGCGCAGTATCTCGAGAGATTGATCGACGGCATGCGTCCTGATATAAGCAATTTTTTCAGCTTTTAAGGTAAGGAAGATGCGGGGAAAACTGCCTTCTTTCGTTTCGATCCTGGCATCTATATCTGGGAAATCTTCACTGATAAGATTTTTAACCTGGTCAATAGCGCTGGTGTTAGGCAACGTGAAGATAATAGTATCGGCAGACGGAGAGGAACTTCTGACCGCACTGATCGACTCCTCTGAGAGGGTGTCTTTCAGGTCGTTGGCAGCCAGTTCCAGTGAATTTTCTTCGGCTTTTTGCAGATTCACTTTTAAAATCAGATGCATTCCGCCTTGTAGGTCAAGGCCAAGGCGCAGTCCTTCCGGGGCCATGTAGGTTTTCCACCATTTCGGGGTGTTTTTGTAAAAAGAAGGGACAACGGTGATAATTGACAGGAGGATGATCGATACCAGGAAGGCAAGTTTTAACTTAAGTGTTGTATTCATGAATATCCTTAAATTATTATGTAGAGTTGCGCTTATTCATGTATGTACTGCATGATGCATTGACATGAACCCGTCGATTATACCCCAATGAATGAATCTTGCAAGCTTCAGGGGAGGAAAATAAGGTGTGGGTGGAATGTTTGCGTCCTTTTTTAGCAAAAAAATATTGTCTCAGGTGCATTTTTCGAAAACATCCTGGAAAAATTGTTTTTTACACGAGTCTACGTTATGATCGTTTTTTTCAGAGAGCAACTAGAAGGTAATTTTAACAGAGAGGGCCAAAAGGTGTACACCCAGATTTATATTTTGCGATTTCCGAAAGAGACCAGCGATCAACCATTTATTTATCGGCTGGTGAAAGAATATGACATAGAATTCAATATTCTCAAGGCAGACATTCTTTTGCAGCGTGAAGGACTGATGATTATTGAGCTCAAAGGGAGTAGCAAAACAAATGTGAAGGCCGGACTTGACTATTTACGAAACTTGGGCGTGAAAATTGAGAGGATGGCTGCAAGAATTCGCCGGGACGAAAAAAACTGTTTCCAGTGCGGGGCATGCACCAGTGTCTGTTCTCCTGGTGCACTCTATATTCATCGTCCGGAAATGTCGATAATTTTTGATGCTGAAAAATGTACCGGATGTAGCCTTTGTGTGCCTATTTGTCCCGTTCGGGCCATGGAAGTTTCACTCGATGATGACTGGATTTTGTCCGAAAAATATATGGTATAGTCCTGCTCCCCTTATCTGTTTGTCGTTGCAGAGGTTAATACTGGGTTGGGTCAATCGTGTTATCTTCCTTGTCACCCCGCCCCATAAGCGTCCAGCTGGGCAGGCTCAGCTTAGGAAACCAGGATGCAAGACGCGACTTCGGAGGATCTCCCGCTTCAATACGAGTCAGGAGCTGTTGAGCTTTCCCGGCAATACTGCTTTCCGGATACATCACCAGTAAATATTTCAGGCGAACTATAGCTTGGTCGTATTTTTCCGTTCGGACATAGTATTCGACCACAAAATATTCATGATTGGCTAAAAACTCGGTTGCCAATTTAATTCGTGTTTTTGCCTCACTGGTATAGGGTGAGCTCGGATACGCTTTTACTAATTGATTGAACAACTCTATAGACTTGATCGCCCCAGCACTATCCCGGTCAACACGATCAATCTGCTTGTAATTGCACATTGCCTTCTGGTACATGACGTAGGGGATACTCTCATTAGTGGGGTGACGATTTTCAAATTCCTCATACAGGAGCAATGCCTCCACATAGCGTTCCAGGTAATAGCTGCAATCGGCTGCTTTAAGTTCAGCGAGAGTTGCTTCAGGACTGAACGGAAAGCGGTTCAGTATATCATTGAAAAACTCAACGGCCGTGTAATATTTGCCGACATTGTAATCGTCCATTCCTTTAACCAGCAGATCCCTGGCCGGTAGATTGAGATCGGCAGGGACTACCTCATTTCCTTCTTCGTCTATAGAAGTAAAATCAAACGTCTTTTTCAAATCGGCACAGCCGCTGAAAGAAAGGAGCAGTACGAGCGCCAGCAGAAGTGGCACAAGATTACAAGAGAGGTGGTGTGTACGCGGCATCATTATCGGTTTTATTATTTGGATTTTTTAATGTTTTGTAAGTATCTTTCCGCAGCGAGTACAGCTACGGCTCCTTCGCCGGCGGCATTGACAATCTGCCGTACCTCTTTGCTCACGATATCGCCTGCAGCCATAACTCCAGGTATGGTCGTTTGCGATTCTCCGTCAATGGGAATAAACCCCCATTTGTCTGCATTCAAAAGTTTCAGAGGTAATCCATCACTATTGGGTGTGACACCGATGAGGATGAAAACGCCTTGAATGGCAAGAGTGGCGGTTGTGCCATCGTTTTTCAGGAGGTTGAGGTGTTCCACCTCATTTTCGCCCTCAATGGAGGTCACTCTGCTGTTCCAGATAAACTCTATCTTCTCATTGGCAAAGGCTATTTCCTGGATGATCTTCGTTGCCCGGAGTTCTTCCCGCCGATGAATGACCGTCACCTTGCTGGCAAATTTAGTGAGATACTCGGCCTCCTGAATAGCCGTATTCCCACCGCCGATAACGGCTACATGCATGTTGCGATAGAAAGGCGCGTCACACGTTCCACAGTAGGAAACCCCCTTGCCCCGCAGCTGCATTTCACCCGGTATGTCAAGAGTGTTGGCACTTGCACCGTTACAGAGTATCAGGGTGTCGCAAGTGAGCTGTCCGCCGCCTTCGAGATGAAGATTCTTTTGCCTTCCATCGTTCGGGTCTACTTTGATCACATTACCCAACTCGATGTTCAGGTCAAACCTCATGGCATGTTGGGTCATTTTTTCTACAAGATCAAAACCCGTTAATCCTTCTGGAAAGCCAGGATAATTATCGACCCAGTCAGTGAGCAAGACTTGTCCGCCCGGTGCTCCTTTTTCGATAAGTACATGGTCGAGTCGAGCCCGGGCCGCATAAAGCCCTGCGGACAAGCCAGCCGGACCGCCGCCTAATATGACCAGTTCGTAGTGATCTTTCATTGTTTTCAGTTGGTCTCTGGTATAATAAAAAAGCTGTCTTTCTTGCAGAGATATCTATCCGACAAGTAAGACAGCTTGAAAACCCATGGTCACTTGGCTTTATCTATAAGGGCAATGAGCTGTGTTTTACCAACTGAACCGGTAATCTGATCGACAACTTGACCACTCTTGAACAGGATAAGTGTTGGTATGGCGCGAATGCCAAACTTGCCAGGTGTGGCAGGATTGTCGTCAACATTCATTTTAGCAATGGTCACTTTGCCATCATACTCCACTGCAAGATCTTCAACGACCGGCCCAATAGCTTTACAAGGTCCGCACCACGGGGCCCAGAAGTCAACCAAGGTGGGCTGCTCTGATTTAACTACCGCATCAAACTCAGCATCGGTTAGTTCCTGGACTTTATCACTTGCCATTATTATCTCCTTTACTAAAAACGATATAATTTAATTCTGAATGAACGGATAAGAAGGATCCCTGAACAAGGAACGCACCTTCTGCTACTTTACCTTTTGCTTCAATGGCTGACAAGTAGAAAAAAAACCTGCCATTGCTCTCTTTTTGGAGCAAAGAGGTGGATGATAAGAAGTTTTTACTTTGCGCATCAATAATAAAAAATCAAGGGGTAGAAAATTGACAGAAAAATATCCACCATGTTGTATAGTGCGTCCATGAAAATCGAACTGTAAAACTGAACGATTTTTCCGGTTCAGTTTTCTGCCTGACTCTATTAAACGACTAAAAGTTGGGAAAAATATTGCAAGGAAAATCATTTTCTTGCAAACAAAAGAAAATAATTTATTATCGACTTTTAGCATTACAAACAGTTTGAGCCATCAATACAAAAAAGGAATTACTCATGAGTTATACAGCTTCGGCACATTTATTTGAACAGGCCAAAAAATATATTCCTGGTGGAGTAAACAGTCCGGTAAGGGCCTGTCGCTCCGTAGGATGCGACCCTGTGTTCATTACTAGAGCGTCCGGTGCAACTCTTACCGATGCAGATGGCAATGAGTATGTTGACTTTGTCTGTTCCTGGGGGCCAATGATTGTTGGGCACGCTCATCCTCATATTGTGGATGCTGTGCAGAAAGCCGCCGCCTCAGGGACCAGCTTTGGAGCACCGACACCTACGGAGATCGACTTGGCCCGCATGGTGGTCGAGGCGCTGCCCTCTGTCGAAAAAGTCAGATTCGTCAACTCCGGAACCGAGGCGACCATGAGTGCTGTGCGGCTTGCCAGGGGCTACACCGGTAAAAAAGTTGTCGTTAAATTTGATGGCTGCTATCATGGTCATGCCGACTCATTTCTGGTAAAAGCAGGTTCCGGACTTATAACTCTGGGGATCCCCGGAAGCCCTGGCGTACCTGAAGAAGTTGTCAAAAATACTGTGTCTATACCCTACAATGATGTAGATACTCTGGAGCGGACACTGCGTGATCAGGATCTGCAGATCGCCTGTGTTATCGTGGAGCCGGTTGCCGGCAATATGGGCTGTGTGCCGCCAAATCCTGGTTTCCTTGAAACGCTGAGAGAGCTCACCCGGGAGCTGGGCATAGTACTTATATTTGACGAGGTTATTACCGGCTTCAGGCTTAGTTACGGCGGGGCACAGCAATATTATAATATTGTGCCGGATCTCACCTGTCTTGGCAAAATTATCGGTGGTGGCCTGCCTGTTGGTGCCTATGGCGGCAAGGCGGAAATTATGAACTGTGTTGCCCCGGATGGTCCTGTGTATCAGGCAGGAACATTGTCGGGTAATCCTCTGGCTATGACTGCAGGAATCGCCACGCTGAAACTGTTGCAACAACCCCGTTTCTATGAGCAGCTTGAAGAAAAAGCGGCGGGATATGCTCAAGAGCTTGAACGTATTGCCGGTGCTACTGGGATTGCTGTGCAGCTCAACCGTGTCGGCAGTATGATGACTGGATTTTTTACTGCAGAACCGGTGACCGATTTTGTGTCAGCCATGCTAGCAGATGCAACCAGATATGGGCAACATTATCGGCAGATGTTAGCCAAGGGAATTTATCTTGCACCCTCACAATTCGAAGTGGGCTTTATCTCTGCTGCGCAGAGTGAAAAAGACCTCGAAAAGGCATTGGAAATGACTGAATGGTCATTCAAAAAAATGCTCGAAAAGTGAAAAATTATTGACT
>CBDTUM010000139.1:0-11234 GCA_965363495.1 uncultured Desulfopila sp. | reverse complement strand
CAAGGACCGCGGCAAACTACTTGATTGACTGAATGCCGTCAAGGAGAAAGTGGTCGATGGGTGAATTTTAAACAAAACACGAGCAAATTAAATTCTTTTTTTTACTCTTCGTTTCCATGTATTATATAGGATCAATGAACAAAAAATTTCACTGTAAAATTTACCAATCTCATGATAGCTGCATTGGTGGCTGGCGTTATAAAAGGATATGGAAGGAGATCTATGGATTATTCTGAAAGCTTGTTGGTTCATTTCAGACGAGTTGAAAAATTAAGAGAAGAAGCACAGGATTATCAATCAATAGACCTGTCTTCGCGACAGTTGTGTGATCTAGAATTATTGCTAAATCGTGGTTTTTTCCCACTAAATGGGTATCTGGGTAGCAAAGATTATAACGCAGTGATCGAGACAATGCGCCTGGCTGATGGCACAGTCTGGCCAATTCCCATATGCCTTGATGTGGATGACAAAACGGCTGACAAGTTAAAAGTTGGTGCCAGGGTTGCTATAAACGATGGAGAGGGCTTCTTGCTGGCAATTTTAACTGTGCAGGATATTTGGCAGCCTGATAAGAAAAAGGAGGTCCTCTCTCTGTATGGTACTGATGATCGGACAGCGCATCCTGGTGTTATCCACCTCTATGATAGAGTTCAAGATTGGTATGTAGGCGGTACGTTGGAAGGGGTTAGTCTGCCGATTCATTACGATTTCAATCACCTAAGGTTAAGTCCTTCAGAGACCGTGCGGGCGTTTACCATGAATGGCTGGCGACGGGTCCTTGGTTTTCATACTGATGAATACCTGCATTGCGCTCATCGAGAAATGGTCATTGCCGCAGCACGGGAGGCGGGAGCGGCAATATTCTTGCATCCTGTCGCTGATCTCACCCATCCCGGCAATCTAGATTATTACACTCAGATTCGTTGTTATCAGGCGTTTACAGATAAATTTCCACCCAACATGATTAAACTGGGGCTCACTCCCTTTGCTAGTCGTAAGGCAGGGCCGAAGGAAGCGCTATGGCAGGCGATTATCCGAAAAAATTTTGGCTGCAGCCATTTTATGGTTGCCAGCGACCATGCGGATCCACTGGCGGGAAATGACTTACCAAAAAGATTTTATCCCCGAGGTGCTGCGCAACAGATGGTTGATGAATTTTGCGCAGAAACAGGTATTGCCATGGTGCCTCAGCGGGAAATGGGCTACCATCAGAACTTGAAAAAATATGTCTTGCTTGACCAGGTTCCAAACGAAGAAGTTGCCACGATTTCCTCTCAGGAGCTGCGCCGCAGAATGATACGAGGTGAGGATATTCCAACCTGGTTTTCTTACCCGGAAGTAGTCGACCAACTGCGAACTTCATTTCCACCTCGATCAAAACAGGGCCTGACTATTTTTATGACCGGTTTTTCCGGTTCGGGAAAATCGACGATTGCCAAGGTCCTGTTGGTGAAATTCATGGAGATGTGCGATCGGCCGGTGACTCTTCTTGATGGTGATATTGTTAGAAAAAATCTTTCATCCGAACTCGACTATTCGCGCCAGCATCGAAATCTGAATATCACCCGCATTGGATTTGTTGCCAGCGAAATAACCAAAAATGGTGGAATAGCTCTCTGCGCTCCAATCGCGCCTTATGAGGAATCTCGTCAGGTAAACCGGGAACTTATCTCTCGCTACGGTGGCTATATTGAAGTACATGTAGCCACGCCTCTTGAGGTCTGTGAACAACGGGATCGAAAAGGACTGTATGCCAAGGCAAGAGCAGGCAAGGTGAAAGGAGTTACTGGGGTGACCGATCCGTATATTCCACCATTGAATCCAGAGTTGACTATTGATACAACCAATATTACGCCTATGGAAGCGGTTCAGGAAATTTTGCTTTATCTTGAAGAGCAGGGGTATGTTGTCTGAATTTCCATATTTGTCAATACCTGCATATCTCCAAGCAAACAGCTTTTGGCACCGGTTGATGTGGCGATAGGGTTGATTAGTTTTTATTTCATGATAGTATGTCGGCTGTTTATTTAGGGTGTTCTTGTTGTTATTTATTTAAGCTGAGGAAAGTATGAACGTAACGGTTTTTGGAGTCGGATATGTCGGCTTGGTGCAGGCAGTAGTGCTGGCAGATGTCGGCCATAAAGTATGTTGTGTGGATGTGGATGAGAAAAAGATCGAAGCTTTGGAGCGTGGCGAAATTCCAATTTTTGAGCCGGGTTTGGCAGAGTTGGTTCTTAGTAATCACAGTAGAAAAAGGATTGAGTTCACGACGGATGCTGTAAAAGGCATAAATCATGCCGAACTCCTCTTTATTGCCGTCGGGACTCCACCTGACGACGATGGCAGCGCTGATCTTCAGTACGTACTGGCAGTGGCTGAAGTGATTGCCAGCCATATGTGCGAAGGGAAAATCATCATCGATAAATCGACTGTACCTGTTGGTACAGCTGATAAAGTCAAAGCCCATATATCGTCTATTCTCAAAAAAAGAAAACTTGATCTTCCCTTTCATGTGGCATCCAATCCTGAGTTTTTGAAAGAAGGATCCGCGCTTGAGGATTGTATGCGACCAGAGCGGATAATTGTTGGTACCGATAGTGAGCTGGTAGAAGAGAAAATGCATGAACTGTATGAGCCATTTAGCCGTAATCGCGACAAAATAATGATCATGGATGTGCGCAGTGCCGAGTTCACCAAATACGCGGCCAACTGCATGTTGGCAACGAAGATTTCTTTTATGAACGAGATGTCCAATCTGGCGGAACGGTTAGGGGTAGACATTGAACAGGTCCGACGTGGAATCGGTTCAGACTCCCGAATAGGTTATCAGTTTATTTATCCAGGTTGCGGCTACGGGGGGTCATGCTTTCCCAAGGATGTCCAGGCACTTGAACGATCCGCCAAAGAGATCGGCTACGATGCCCAGATTCTCCGGGCTGTTGAAAGTGTGAATTATAAGCAGAAAGAAAAGCTTTTTGAGCATGTTTCGTCTTTTTATGGCAATGATATTAAAGGTAAAATAATCGCAGTTTGGGGGCTTTCTTTCAAACCGAATACCGATGATATGCGTGAAGCGTCCAGCCGGATCCTTATTGAAGCACTTTGGCAAAAAGGTGCAAAGGTACAGGCCTATGACCCGGAAGCAATGGAAGAGGCCCAACGTATTTATGGGACTCGAGACGACTTTACACTGATGGGCACGAAAGAAGCGGCCATACATGGTGCCGATGCCTTGGCTATTGTTACTGAATGGAAGAGTTTTCGAGTTCCCGATTTTAAAAAGATGCTTGAAGAACTCAGCGACAAGGTTGTTTTTGATGGCCGGAATCTCTATGATCCTGCCCGCATGGAAGCTATGGGACTGGCCTATTACGGCATTGGCCGCGGTCGTTCAGTTAAAAAATTCGTTTGATTATAGGGACTGCACTACACAGTGTGAGATAAAATGACTAAAAAAGCATTAATTACTGGGGTAACAGGCCAAGATGGAGCGTATCTCGCCGAGTTTCTTCTCAAAAAAGGCTACGAAGTACATGGTATAAAAAGACGCGCATCGCTTTTTAATACAGATCGTATTGATCATCTATATCAGGATCCGCATGTTGGCAATCGCAAATTTATTCTCCATCATGGAGATCTCACCGATTCCTCCAGTCTCATCCATATCATCGGCAAGGTGATGCCGGACGAGATCTATAATCTTGCCGCCCAGTCCCATGTCGCTGTCTCTTTTGAGGAGCCGGAATACACAGCCAACTCAGATGCTCTGGGAACTCTCAGGGTCCTTGAAGCAATTCGTATCCTCGGCTTGACTAAAAAAACCAGATTTTACCAGGCCTCAACTTCTGAGTTATTTGGCAAAGTGCAGGAGATCCCACAAACCGAGAAAACGCCGTTTTATCCCCGCTCGCCCTATGCGGTGGCCAAAATGTATGCTTACTGGATTGTTGTCAACTATCGGGAAGCTTACGATATGTACGCCTGTAACGGGATTCTCTTTAACCACGAATCGCCGCTTAGAGGGGAGACGTTTGTCACCCGCAAGATTACCCGGGCGCTGGCCAGGATTTATCTGGGGCTGCAGGATTGTGTGCATTTAGGAAATCTTGATGCCAAACGCGACTGGGGCCATGCCCGTGACTATGTTCAGATGCAGTGGCTGATGTTGCAACAGGATAGCCCGGAAGATTATGTTATCGCCACCGGGGAACAGCACTCTGTCCGGGATTTTGTCGATGCTGCTGCGAAAGAAATCGGCATAGTATTATGCTGGAAAGGTCAGGGTGTTGAAGAAATCGGCATAATAGACCAAGTTTCTGCTGGCAATGCTATAAACGCAATGAAGGTTGGCGATGAAATCGTCCGGGTTGACCCGAGATATTTTAGGCCAACCGAGGTAGAAACGCTGCTTGGTGATCCAAGCAAGGCCAAGGAGAAACTAGGCTGGGTGCCTAAAACAACTTTTTCTGAGCTGGTCACGGAAATGATGCGTTCTGATTTGGTGGAAGCCAGAAGAGATGAACTCTGCAAGAGCGAAGGCTTTACCGTTCTCAACCATCACGAATAAATTCAGGAATATATGAATCCTCAGGAAAAAATCTTTGTCGCCGGGCATCGTGGCATGGTCGGTTCAGCTATTGTTCGGCAGTTGCAGGGGCTTGGCTGCAAAAATGTCGTCACCCGGACGCATGCTGAGCTGGATCTGACCGAGCAAACGGCAGTGCGTCGGTTCTTTCAAAACGAGAAAGTTGACCGGGTGGTGCTTGCTGCGGCCAAAGTGGGTGGTATCCACGCTAATAATGTTTATCGAGCAGATTTTATCTATGTCAACCTGATGATTCAGGCCAATGTGATTCATCAGGCGTTTCAAACCGGGGTGCAAAATCTGCTGTTTCTCGGTAGTTCCTGTATCTATCCACAATTGGCGCCACAACCGATGACCGAGAGCTATCTCTTAACCGGGTCGCTGGAACCGACCAACGAGCCGTATGCTATTGCTAAAATTGCCGGCATTAAAATGTGCGAATCTTATAACCGGCAGTACAACACCAGCTATCGCTCAGTTATGCCAACCAATCTCTTTGGTCCGGAAGACAATTATCATCTGGAAAACAGCCATGTTATTCCAGCTATGCTGCGCAAATATCATCTGGCTAAATTGGCTATGGATGGCGATATTGAAGCTATCATAGCCGATGAAAGACATTACGGTCCAATCCCACAGAATATATGTCAGGCTCTCGGTTATAGTGCCGAAAAAAAGTGTCTAAGCAAAGATCATGAACCAAAAGTCGTACTCTGGGGAACGGGTTCTCCGCGTCGGGAGTTTATGCATGTTGATGATATGGCGATCGCCTGCATCCATGTAATGAATCTGGACCAGGCACATTTCACAGGTGATAATCCGTCTTTTCTCAATATTGGTACCGGCGAGGATATCACTATTCGGCAGACAGCGGAGCTCATTGCCGAGCTGGTCGGTTTCACTGGCGAGACCGTGTATAATGCAGCGCAGCCGGATGGGACTTCCCGTAAGTTGCTCGACACCACAAGGATTAATACGCTTGGTTGGCAACCCCGCTTCAGTTTGCGCGAAGGACTGGACGATGTCTATGCCTCCTACCAACAAGCAATATCTTTTTGCTGATCCCTGCTGTTTGCAGTGATACAGGAAAGCGAACTGTTGATATATTTTATTCCTCGATATTTCTCCTGAACCTTCGGAGCATGTCGTTACGGATGATATGGTGGTCCAGCTTGAAAATATCCTTAGGGAATAGCAGTTCCATTACCCCAGAATCAAAGATCCGCTTAACCTCATATTCGTCGTGAGCCACATCTCTTTGATACATATAGTTAAGCCATGAACGGTTGGTGTGAATGATAAATTCCACACGCATACCGCCCAGGCGGGCAAAAAATTTCATCATCTCCGTTTTTGGACTGGAGCCGATCGCCGTGACTCTATAGGCAGTGGAACCGGAAAGGGTATCAGAAATATCTTCTAATACCATGAAACTGTCGGCTTTTGAAGCGGATCGCGTCAGATGATTCTGAAAAGTTTTGATGTCGGCCACGGAATCGAGAACAGCCATCAGACCGAGTTCGTCATCGACAGCTACGGCCGGATTTTTTTCGTTTTTACGCAATAATTTTAGAACTTTAGCTTCAGGTGGTTTCTTGCGAATCGAGACATAGATGGGGAAGTCTCGATTTCCAGCTGTAAAACGACGACGTTTCAGTAAGGTGAGTTTTGATCCTTTAGCCAGTTGGACCTGCTGACCTTGTTCACTGCTGAGGACCTTGACACTGTTACAGCAAAACGTATCCTCGGAGTGTTGCGAGTAAAGGTAGACTATATCATGTTCGCCTATCTTTAGATTTTTGCTCCACACATAATCATTGAGAAAATGTAAAAAAGTGGAAAACTTTTCTTCAATTCCTGTCTCCCTTTCCCGCTGATCAATGCTGCCAGCCAGATTCATCAGCACTAGTTTGCGACGCGCTTCAAAACGGGCTTTTTGGTGATATCTATCATTGAACATGATAAGCAGCAGGGTGACCGGATCGTTGGCCACTTCAATTTCGTTGGTGGTTTCGACAAAGGAGGTATAAGGTTTGAGTATCTTTGCCTTGAGCGAATTCACCACTGCATCGGCGGTGCGGGCATAATCACTTACCCTGGCTTCAATTTCTCTTGGCGAACCATTCAGACCAAACATATTGCCGAGTAGTACGCAAGCGCGTTTACTGCGATGCACCTGCTTGTCTGGCTGTTTGAGAAGTTCATTGAGTTGAGAAAAGCTGGAAATCTCCAGAAATTCGAAGATCTGGCCGCGCAGAGCTCGATATTTGGTGGAATTGGTCCGGTCCCGGCAGAGATTTTTGACCCACTGTCTGGTATGGGGGGAGAACGGTTTGGTTACATAGACACTTTCCTCAACTGCAAGCGGTCCCTGCTGCTGCAGTGAGGTAAAAACGCTGTCTTCACTTATAACGGACATTTAATCTTCCTGTTTAAACTTTGATGGCATCGTAAATATAAAGTTTTTACGATGCCATTAACCTTGAAACTGTGCTTTTCTGTCTTACAATTTGCCGCGCATTCTACCGGCTATTGAAAATATAAGCAGGTGAAAAATAGCCTGAAGCGGGGAATAACCAGACAAAAAGATGAAGAGAAATCATACTTGAGTTATAATCATTTTTTTGTTACGGGAAGGCAAGACATTTATCCGCACTGCCAAGTAGCTGCGGTTATTATTTTTTTTAACTCTATAGGTGGACATAAGCATGTATAGAAATTTTAGTATTGTACCAAACATAATGTTTGGCAGAGGTTCATTTAATCAACTGGCCGATATTATCGCGCCGCATCGATTGCATCCTGATTCGTATTTTGTGTTTGTTTTGGACGATGTTTTTAAGGACAAACAGCTTGAAGGCAGGCTGCCTGTTCAGGGTGATGATTTGAAATTGCTGGTAAATGTCGATGATGAACCAAAAACGAGCTATATCGATGCTCTTGTCCAGCAGATTCGCGCATACAAAGAGAGTATACCTGACGGTATTATCGGCATCGGCGGCGGGGCGACTATGGATATTGCCAAGGCTCTTTCGCTCATGTTGAATAATCCAGGATCATCCGCTGATTATCAAGGCTGGGATTTGATTAAAAATCCATCTGTCTACCATGTTGCTGTTCCCACACTGGCCGGTACCGGAGCGGAGATTTCCCGAACAGCCATTCTGACCGGGCCGGTTAAAAAACTCGGCATTAATTCCGACTACACTGTGTACCACCAGATTGTTCTCGATCCCGAGCTGTTGGCCGGAGTGCCCAAAGAGCAGTGGTTTTATACCGGTATGGATTGTTATATTCACGACGTTGAATCCCTGCACGGCACTTTCATCAATGAGTTCAGCAGGGCTTATGGCGAGAAATCGATCGAGCTGTGTCGCCAGGTTTTCCTTGAAGAGCACCCCGATAAAGACGATAAGCTGATGATGGCTTCCTATTTTGGTGGAATGAGTATCGCCTATTCCCAGGTTGGCGCCTGTCATGCTCTTTCCTACGGGCTTTCTTATGTCCTTGGTATCCATCACGGTATTGGTTGCTGCATCGCCTTTGATTATCTGGAGGAGATCTATCCTGAAGGTGTGCAGGAATTTAGGAAGATGATGGAAAAGCATCAGATAACCCTGCCGAGAAACCTCACTGCGAATATGGACAAGGAAGCCCTCGAACTGATGGTGACAACTGCCCTTAACCTGGTGCCGCTGTGGGAAAACTGTCTGGGGCCGGATTGGCAGAAGCAGATGACTCGCGAACGGTGTCTGGCACTCTATAAGCGGATGTGATTTTGGCTGATTCAGGAAGTCCTTGCTGGCGAGGTGTCAAACGGGCTTTGCCTATTGTTCTCGGTTATGTACCTATCGGTTTTGCCTACGGGGTACTGGCCGGGAAAAGCGGTTTGTCCGAGGCCAATGCCCTGTTGATGTCGCTCATTGTTTTCGCCGGCTCCGCTCAATTTATTGCCGTTGGTCTGTTCGCCTCCGGAACCGGGCCTGCGGCGGTGATCCTTACCACTTTTGTGGTCAACCTGCGTCATATGCTGATGGCGGCGTCACTTGCTCCCTATCTTTCCGGTTGGAAAAAGCGTTATCTGGCCTTTTTCTCCTTTGAACTGACCGATGAAACTTTTGCTCTTCATTCATCGACTGCTGGGAAATTAAATGAATGCAGGCTGGAGGCCTTGTCGCTTAATGTGACCGCTCAGTGTTCCTGGGTGGTTGGGACAGCACTTGGCCTTATGGCTTCCGGTTTGATTGGCGATATCAAACCGCTCGGTCTGGATTATGCTTTGGCGGCGATGTTTATAGGACTACTTGTCGGCCAGTGTCAATCCCCCGTACGGATCATTACGGCGATTCTTTCCGGTGCAATTGCCACCCTATTGTATCTGGTGGGCTGGCATCAGTTTCATATCATCGTTGCAACTATTGCCGGGGCTACCCTGGGTCTGGGGGTTGAACTGTGGACCAGACGCTGATTTTCTGGACAATTGTCGGGATGGCAGTTGTTACCTATCTGCCCCGGTTGTTGCCGACGCTTTTTTTAAGCGGTCGGAATTTACGACCTATTATCGCATCCTGGTTAGGGCTGGTACCTCCCGCCGTTCTGGCGGCGATGCTTGTTCCTTCGCTTCTTGTCCGGCAAGATAGTGTTAACCTTGGGTTTGACAATCTTTTTTTCTGGGCCGCACTCATAGCTTTTCTTGTGGCATGGAAATGGAACAGCCTTTGTGCGACAGTGATTGTCGGGATGGGACTGGTCGCTCTTGGTCGCTACTTCGGGATGGGCATGTAACTCCCCATGAATAACGTTTTCTACGCTCCTGAACCGATTCATATTGTAGAGCCGCTGTTGCACTGGTTTCGGAAGACCATGCGAGATCTTCCCTGGCGTCGCACATATGATCCTTATCATGTCTGGATATCCGAGATCATGCTTCAGCAGACCCAGATGGATCGCGGCGTGGCCTATTTTTTGCGCTGGATTGAGAGGTTTGCCGATGTTCAGGCCGTGGCGGCAGCAGAAGAACAGGAGATTCTTAAATACTGGGAAGGGCTCGGCTATTATGCCAGGGCGAGAAATCTGCATAAGGCCGCCAAGGTTATCGTGCTGGATCATGGCGGAGAGGTCCCCTGCGAGTATGAGCAACTGCTGCGTTTACCGGGGATTGGACCCTACACTGCGGCCGCCATTGCCAGTGTGGCCGGCAATTATGATGTGCCGGTGATAGACGCCAATGTCGCGCGGGTCTATGCACGGCTGTTTGACATTGGTGAGCCGGTCAAGGAGAGAGCAGTGCAGAATCGCCTCGCTGAGATTGCTAAAAAGCTTTTACCCCAAGGGCAGGCAAGAGCCTATAACCAGGCTTTGATGGATTTAGGTGGCCTGGTCTGTACCCCGAAAAACCCTTCTTGTGGTGAATGTCCCGTTGCTGCAGCTTGTGCTGCTCTCGCTGCGGGAACGGTCGCGGAACGCCCAGTGATCGGACCAGGAAAAAACAGTATCACCATCAACAAAGTGGCTGGCATCATATTCTTTAACGGGAAAATCTACATTCAACAGCGTCAAGCCGATGATGTCTGGGGCGGACTCTGGGAATTTCCCGGCGGGGAGGTGGAAACAGGTGCGGCTTTTGACAGGATTGCTGCCACTATTTTACAGGATACCGGTTTGCCTGTAACTTCGGTTCAGTATATCACCAGGGTGAGGCATCAATACACTCACCATAAAATAAATCTTGACTGTTTTTTGTGCAGGCTGACGGGTGAAAATTGTCAGCCTGTTCTCAATTCGGCCTGCAATTATCGGTGGATTCATCCACAGGAACTTGACCAGTATGCCTTTCCGGCAGGCCCGAGAAAACTTCTCGAGTATCTGAGGAAAAAGCAACCTGAGCTGTTAGGCATTTCTTGTACCCATTATCCGGGAAGATAAACAAGTTCGACGGGGCAGTGATCCGAACCTAATATCTCATTGAGAATGGCAGCACTTTTGACTCTGGTCTTGGCCGCTTCACTGACACAAAAATAATCAATACGCCACCCGATATTCTTGGTCCGGGCGCTAAACCGATAGCTCCACCAAGTATATTGCTCTGGTTCCTGGTTGAATATTCGAAAGGTGTCGACATAACCTGCTTCGATAAAGCTGTCCATCCAGGCTCTTTCTTCCGGGGTGAAACCGGCATTCTTAATATTATTTTTAGGGTTTTTCAGATCGATTTCTTTATGGGCTACATTGAAGTCTCCGCACAATATAACTGCCTTTTTCTTTTCCAGATCCTTGACAAAATTTACCATCTTTTCATTGAAACGGAGCTTGTAATCCAGTCGGACGAGTTTTTCGCCGCTATTCGGGAAATAGATATTTATCAAATAATAGGTCTCGAATTCGAGAGTCAGCACTCTGCCTTCGCAGTCAAATTCGGGATCGCCAATTCCATAATGTACCGCTGTTGGCTCTATTCGGCTGTAACAAGCGACGCTGGAATAGCCTTTTCGTTCAGCGCTGTGCCAATAGGAGGTATAGCCGGAAATATTTTTCAGCTCTTCGGATAATTGATCTGGTTGTGCTTTGGTTTCTTGCAGGCAGACGACATCGGCGTCAAACTCTGACAGCATATTGATAAAACCTTTTTTTTCAACGGCACGGATGCCGT